>JALSLK010000111.1 GCA_026988355.1 Flavobacteriaceae bacterium | reverse complement strand
TATTTTTGAGTAATGGTATATCGTACGCTCCTTTATTGTCCGCTGTTTTACCATCTGTAATATTAACGTATGTAGGTAAATTAGCATCATAATCAAGTAGTGTGTGCATTTTTACTGCTCCTTTTTTGCTTTATATTTTGCCCAATCAAAAAGACTTAAACACAAACTAATTGTACTGGAATCTAATAGAAATATTTTGACTTAATTCTAAATTTAACCTGCTTAAAACCTGCTTGCTGTCCTAAACGTTCTTGCAACTTATAATAATAGTATTTAAAAAGTTCCCAATTTCTATGTTTGTTTTGATAACTCAAATTTGACTTTGTTGGTGCTTGAGTAACACCTAAATGATTTAAGTTGCCTGTTGCGGAACATAAACCATTACTTATATCTCGTAAAGATTGACTCTTTGCAAATTGACTAAAAAGCATCGAAATTAAATGAGACCAACTGTTAAATCCTTTTTGATATTTATCTGTTTGGTGATTTTTTACTAGTTTATTGAAAATTGAACGGTCTAATCTTTGGATTATTTGACCAAATAAAGTTATCTTTGACATAAGAGAGAGTATTTATGTTGTACAACTCAAAGATAATTTGAGATATTTAAATTCTTTCTCTTTTTTAAACTTTTTTTAAAACGTTTAGGACGCTATTGTAATTATTCTTTACTTTTGTATTAGAATATAAAATTGGTATCATTCTTGAGAAAAGAAATAGTAATAAAATAAAAAATAGAAAAAAATGAAAAGAATTAAATTCGTATGGAGTTTGTTTATAGGTGTTTTAGCATTTAATACACAAGCACAAGTAGATAAAGTAGTAGCACCAATAATGACTTTTGAAAAAACACTTCATGACTGGGGAACAATTAATGAAGGAGAAATTGTTGAAACAGATTTTGTTTTTACAAATACAGGAAAAACAGATTTAATAATTACTAGAATTAAAGGAAGTTGTGGTTGTACCGTACCAAGTAATTGGAAAAGAGAGCCTATCGCACCAGGAGAAACTAGTAAGTTTCATGTAAAGTTTAATTCAAAGCACAAACCTAATAGACAACTAAAAACAGTTACAGTTACGTGTAATACGGTTAAAGGACGAGAGTCTGTGCGTATTAAGGCACAAGTTATTCCAAATCCAGAAATGGAAAAAAATAGAGCAGAAAGAGCAGCTAAACGTAAAGTAATAAGAGCACAGAGGTTAAAAGAAAGACAAGCTATAATTGATGCAGAAAAGAATAACACAAAAAAAATAAAGGGTAAATCTATAGTAAAAAAGGAGAATAAAAATACGACATATACAGACGAAAAGAAAATAGAAAAAATACAAGAGAAAGAAGAAAGAAAGAGAGGGAAAGCAGAGAAAAAGTTAGATAAACAAAGAAAAAAAGCAGAAAAGAGAGCCGAAAAAAAAGAGAAGGAATTAAAACGCGAAGAAAAAAATAGAAAAAGAGAATTAAAAAAAGCAGAAAAAGCAAGAAAGAAAGCTGAAAAGGCGAGGAAAAAAGCAGAGAAAATAGCTAAAAAACAAGAAAAATTGCAAAAGGCAGTAAAAAAAGCTACAATTAAAGTAGAGAAATTAGAAAACAAATTAGTAAAAATGCAAAGCAGATTTGATAAGTTAGAATCGAAAGGGAAATTATCTCCTAACGATATTACAAAAAGACAATTAGATATGCAAAAGCAAGTAGATAAGATTAATAAGGCCAAAAGAAAATTACAAAAAGCACAGCATAAATTGTAAGACACTATCTATCCTAAAAAGTGTGGGGTGTGTAGATTTTTTCTTGGGGTTCGATTATTTTATAGTCGAACCCTTTTTTAAATAGAGTAATAAATACGAGTATTTATACCAACTCAACATCAAAACGCTATAAATTACTTATCATATCAATTCAATTCCAAAATGCGCTAAATAGATTTGAACTATTTTTATGTTTTACAATCTTTAAATTTAAACCATAACTATGCTATGCTTGAAATTTAATTGGTATTAGTTGCTAATCTAGCTAAATTTATAAGCTCAAAGAAACACTTAAAATAATTTGTTCAGGTTTTGTGTCTAGTCTGTTCAAAATACCGTTCGTTTCATCCTTAAGAGTTAAGATATTATCAGACACTCCTTTTTCATAACGAACATCAACTCGTATTTGTTTGTGGATTTGTATTGCCAAACCAACTTGTAGGTTAACCGATAAGTCATTTTTAATATCAATGTTATCCACATCAAAACCTTCAAACTCGTTTTCTAGCACATATTGAAAGGAAGGACCTGCAAAAATACTTACACCAGATTATAGACCATTAAAAAGAGATACTGAATATCAAAAAAGGGTTAAACGAAAGAACTTTAGCAGAAGAGCAGCGATAGAACTTGTAATTGGTCATTTAAAAACCGATTTTAGAATGGGACAAAACTATCTTAACGGTAAAAATTCATCACAAATCAATACTTTTTTAGCTGCAACTGGTTGGAATTTAAAAAAGATGATGAAGAAATTAAAACTGGAACTTGAAAAAATATTTAATTATTTAAAATTCCATTTTTTAAGCAAAATTATGTTTCTTAATTTTGACTTCATAAGGAATGACTATTTGCTGTATTTCTCAGCAGTTATTTCCGCTATTTTTACAATAACTAGAATCGCTTTTTCTAAAGATTCAACAGGAACGTATTCAAAACGCCCATGAAAATTATGACCTCCAGCAAAAATATTAGGACATGGTAAGCCCATATACGATAATTGAGAACCATCAGTACCTCCACGTATGGCTTTAATTAAAGGCTTAATATCTAATTGTATCATAGCCTCTTCCGCAATATCAACAATATGCATTACAGGTTCTACTTTTTCACGCATATTAAAATACTGATCTTTTATTTCAACTTCCATGGTATTTGCACCATATTTATCATTAAAATTATCTACAAGTTCTCTAAAAAAAACTTTACGAGCTTCAAATTTTTCACGATCGTGATCTCTAATAATATAACTAAATTCCGTTTTTTCAACAACACCATTTAATCCATGTAAATGATAAAAACCTTCATAACCTTCCGTAGTTTCTGGAGTTTCATTTAGAGGCAATGCTCTAATAAATTCAGAAGCAATAGACATAGAATTTACGAGTTTCCCTTTTGCATATCCAGGATGTACAATTCTTCCATTTACAGTTACTTTTGCACCAGCAGCATTAAAATTTTCATACTCTAATTCTCCAACTTGAGAACCATCCATTGTATAAGCCCATTCCGCATTAAATTTTTTTACATCAAACTTATGCGCACCTTTTCCAACCTCTTCGTCTGGCGTAAAACTAACACGAATTTCTCCATGTTTAATTTCTGGATGTTCAATTAAATATTTCATTGCGCAAATAATCTCTGTTATTCCAGCTTTATCATCAGCTCCAAGTAGTGTAGTACCGTCTGTTGTTATTAAAGTTTGTCCTTTGTACAATAACAAATCTTCAAAATAATCTGGAGATAAAATAATATTTTCTTCTTTATTTAAAAGAATGTCTTTCCCATCGTAATTTTTATGAATTTGCGGTTTTACATTAGAGCCAGTATAATCTGGACTGGTATCTATATGCGATATAAAGCCAATAGTTGGTACAATATGAGTTACATTACTTGGTAGAGTTGCCATAATATAACAATGTTTATCAATAGTTACGTCTTGCATTCCAATTTTGTTTAAATCATCTACAAGAACATTCGCTAAATCCCATTGCTTTTCAGAGCTAGGAAAATCGGCTTCGTTTTTAGGATTAGACTGTGTGTCAATTTTTACATATCGAAAAAATCTATCAATTATTTGTTGCATTTTATATTCAATTAAGATTACTTCAAAGATACAAAATTAATAGCTGATATTATTTAAAAATTCAATTTTTGATATTATCGCAATCGATTCACATAATCGTGTGTCTAGGTGTTCGTTGCCATATATTTTGGTTGTTATTTCATAATAATCAGTTGGACTATTGAGAATAAATAATTGAAAATAATAGTAATCTAAATCTCTTTTTTTTCCTTTAGAAACAAACCACAAACTAGGTTTTTCTTTAAAAGTATCAAATTTGAATTTAAGGTTTTGGAGCTTTGTGGCATGTAAATTTTCGATAACTTTATTTTTAAAAGAATCGTCTAAAATTAATTCGCCACTATTTAATGCAATATCTAAGATGTAAGTTTCCGATAGTTGTTTTGTTGTGTCAGCTGTATAAATTTGGGTTTGAATATTGTCATAATAAAGGTTCGTTTTCCAATGTTTTGGCGTTTGAATGCTAAATTTTTTTTTGATATCAATAACCTTTTTTGTATTAGATAGATTTGATACCTCACAAATAAAATCTTTTTGTAAATTACTTTTTTGTTGGCAACTAAATAGTATTTGTATCGTAATTAGTAGTATTAAAAAATGCTTCATTTGGATATTTTGGTTACAATATAATTGAGATGTAAAAGTATAAAAATATTTCAAATCTATTTAGCTCATTTTGAAATTGAATTGGTATAAGCAGGAGTTCATTATAAAAATTAAGTGTCTTTTTAGTTTAAAAAAAAGCACAAACTTAAAAGTTTGTGCTTTAAGTAGAATTGTTACCAAAAATAAAATTTAATTGTGAATTAAACTAATAGGTACTTCTTCATAGCAATGTGTTATATAAAGTAAATTTATTCTAATTATACTTCAAATATAGATTGCTATGTTCTTTAATACAATAGCTAATACAAATAGCGATTATTTCAATTCATATTTGTTATTATTGGTTTTAAATTTGTTTTGAAATGTAAAATTAATTTCCAAATCAACCTAGATACAGTTAAAAGTCTTTAAAAGCTATTCTAAATTAGAGAGTAAAGAAAATTTAATAAAATTAAAAAAGAATTAAAACATTTTTTTAATCATCCTTAATTTATGAGTGTGTCTGTTTCTTTCTTGATTGTAAATACCGCTTTGATCTAAACGATCTAATCGAACCTTACCACTAGCATGAATAATATAATTGTTGGCTAATATAATTCCAACATGCGTAATAGTACCTTCCGCATTATCGAAAAAAGCTAAATCTCCAGGTTCACTTTCTTCAATAAAACTAAGAACTTCTCCTTGTTTTGCTTGTTGAGAAGCGTCCCTAAATAATTTATAGCCATTTATTCGATATACCATTTGTGTAAAACCAGAACAGTCGATACCAAATGGTGTTTTTCCTCCCCAAAGATAAGGAGCGTTTAGATACATAAATGCAGTATCAATAATACTATTTTTTGTAAGTGATGCTTCTAGTATTTTGCCATCAAATGTATACTCTCGATTATTTATTTTAAATTGTTTTTGAGAATAATTTGGTAATATTGCACCAATAGATAATGGAATTAATTTTTTCTCTTTGGTAGATGCATAATTTATCAATTCAATTGAAAAAACAGGTGTTGTATTTTGTAGCGTATTAAAATAATCTTCGTTTATTTCTTCAACTTGTTTGTGGTCAATCCAACCTCTATATCCATCAAAAGCTAATTTAATATAGAGCCATTGTTTTTTCGTTTCCAAAACGGTAAAATGCTCCCCAAAAAGTACTTGAGAAATCATTTCACTTGTGTCAGAAGGTTCAATTCTTAATGGAATACTATTTAAATTGCAAATTCCGTAAATCATAAATTATTTTCTAGGCTAACTAATTTGTAACTAAATATTTTCAATTACGATGGCACTTGCACCACCACCACCATTACAAATTGCAGCAGCTCCAATTTTAGCATTATTTTGTTTTAATACATTAATTAGCGTTACAATAATACGAGATCCAGACGAACCTAAAGGATGACCTAAAGAAACGGCACCACCATTTACATTTACAGTACTATTATCCAATCCTAAAATTTTCATATTTGCTAAGCCTACAACAGAAAAAGCCTCATTAAATTCGAAATACGAAACATCGTCTAAGTTAATATTTGCTTTGTGTAATGCTTTAGGTAAAGCTTTTGCAGGAGCAGTAGTAAACCATTCAGGTTCTTGAGCAGCATCAGCATAACCTCTAATAATAGCAAGAGGTTTTAAACCTAATTCAGTTGCTTTGTCTTTACTCATAATTACTAAAGCAGAAGCTCCATCATTTAATGTTGAAGCGTTTGCAGCTGTAACAGTACCATCTTTTGTAAATACAGGTCGTAATGTTGGAATACGTTCCATTTTAACATTTTTATATTCTTCATCTTCATTAAGAATAATGTTATCGCCTCTTCGTTGTGGTATTTCTACAGGAATGACTTCCTCTTTAAATTTACCATCTGCCCATGCTTTTGCAGAACGATTATACGACTCAATTGCAAAATTATCTTGATCTTCTCTAGAGAAATTGTGTTCGGATGCGCACAAGTCTCCACAAGTTCCCATGTGTTTATTGTCATAGACATTAGTTAAACCGTCAAATACCATTCCATCAGTCATGGTCATGTTACCAAGTTTTTGACCTTTTCGTGTAGATACATAATGCGGTACAGAAGACATGTTTTCCATTCCTCCAGCAATAATAATATCTGCATCACCACATTTAATTGCTTGTGTTGCTAACATTACAGCTTTCATACCAGAAGCACATACTTTATTTACGGTAGTGCATGGAGTACTATCAGGTAATCCTGCAAAAATAGCAGCCTGTCTAGCAGGAGCCTGTCCAAGACCTGCTTGCAATACATTTCCCATATATACTTCATCAACTAATTCTGGTTTTAAGCCAATTTTATCAATAGCAGCTTTTATAACGGTAGCACCTAATTTTGTTGCAGGAATGGTTGATAAACCTCCTAGAAAACTTCCCATTGGAGTTCTTACAGCAGAAACAATTACAACTTCTTTCATGTGTGTCTTTTTAGTAATTTAATATTTACTGCGAAATTAACCATTTTCTTTTATTTTAGTTACTATCTCGTCTTATTTTTCTATTTTTGATACCCATTAGTTTACTTTATGAAGGATACACTTAACAAAATTTATCAAAATCACGCACTTATCTATAAATTTATTCTTTTTATAGCTACTACGATACTAATAGTTTATTTATTTCCTAAAGGAGTATATTTTAAATTTGATATTCAAAAAGGAAAAATTTGGCAATATGAAAGTTTGTATGCTCCATTTGATTTTGCAATTCAAAAAACAAAAGAAGAAATTAAGAAAGAAGAAAATCGAATAAAAAAGAACAAGCATTTATACCTTTTTTACGATAAAAAAATAGAACCAAAAATATTAAGGATATACGATAAAAAATTTTCTTTGATTTTAGAAGACTCCATATTTAATGATATTAATAAAAAAAATGTGATTAATTATGGAAGACAATTTTTAATGAACACCTATAAAATAGGTTATACCACTTATAAAATAGATGGAGGGCATATTGTTACGCTTGTAAAAGGAAATGAAGCTGTTGACGTATTGTCTGATAAATTAATTGTAGAGAATACCATTACCACTAAAATAGATGATTATTTTAAAGGCAGTAGATATGTCAATTTTAAATCTGAATTTAAATCCATATTTGTTGAAATTCTTAAACCAAATGTTTTTTTCGATGAAAATTATACAACAAAGGCTTTAGAAGAAGAATTAAAAAATATTTCAACTACAGAAGGGAAAATATCAGAAGGAGATTTGATTATGTCAAAAGGAAATATAGTTGATGCTAAACGATTTAAAATTCTAAATTCCTTAAAAAAAGAATACAATACACAACAATTGAGTGATTCTAATTATTATTGGTTAATTTTAGGATATACCATTTTAGTAGCATTAGTTTTAATGATGTTATTATTATTTTTAAGAAAATATAGAAAAGATATTTTTGATAATAATAATAAAATAACGTTTATATTCTTTAATATTTTATTAATGGTGTTTTTGGTAACATTAACCATAAAATTTAGACCAAATTATATATTTGCGGTACCATTAATTATTTTACCAATTGTAATAAAAGCATTTTTTGATGCTAGGTTGGGATTAATTACACATGTATTAACAGTGTTATTACTTGGTTTTATTGTGCCAAATAGTTTTGAATTCATATTTCTACAAATAATAGCTGGTATTGTTACAATATTAACAGTATCTGAATTGTATAAAAGAGCAAATTTATTTATTTCAGTAGGACAGATTACCATCATTTATATGTTAGCATATTTTGCATTTTTTATTATACAAGAAGGTTCGGCAAGACATATTAAAGGAACTTATTTTGCACTTTTTGCTTTAAATGGAGTACTGGCATTATTATCACAATATCTAATTTGGATTTATGAGAAAATATTTGGTTTGGTTTCCGATGTATCTTTGTTGGAATTATCGAATACTAATTCAAAGTTATTGAGAGAATTAAATGAAAAAGCTCCAGGAACATTTCAGCATTCTATGCAAGTAGCAAATTTAGCTGAAGCATCCGCAAATGAAATAGGAGCTAATGCAATGTTAGTTAGGACAGGAGCATTATACCACGATATTGGTAAAATGTTGAATCCGATGTTTTTTACAGAAAACCAGTCCACCAATGTAAACCCTCATAATGAATTGTCGCCAAAAGATAGTGCTAAAATTATCATCGATCATATTATTAAAGGAATTGAATTAGCAAAAAAGTACAGTCTGCCAGATCGAATTATTGATTTTATTAGAACACATCACGGAACTAATTTAGTTTATTATTTTTATAAGCAGCAAGAAGCGTTAACGCCAGATGACGTTAATATAGATGATTTTAGATATCCAGGACCAATTCCTTTTTCAAAAGAAACTGCAATCTTAATGATGGCAGATGCATCAGAAGCAGCATCTAAAAGTTTAAAAGAGCCTACTGCACAACTTATTGATGACCTAATTGAAAAGGTAATTAATGGACAAATGAATAATGGACAATTTATGAATGCAAATATTACGTTTAAAGAAATTCAAACTATTAAAAAGGTGATTAAAAAGAAGTTAATTAACATTTATCATCTACGGATAGAGTACCCAGAATAAAAAGTTAAAAAAATGTTGTGTTATTCCATTTCAAGTTTTATCTTTGCATTCGCAAAAAAAAAGTTCTTTGCATATTAAAAATTGGAGAGGTGCCAGAGTGGTCGATCGGGGCTCCCTGCTAAGGAGTTGTACCTTTACGGGTACCGGGGGTTCGAATCCCTTCCTCTCCGCATTTTTTTAATAAAATTTTTTAAGAAGTTTAATTATTTCTTAAGATAACCTTCGGGGTGTAGCGTAGCCCGGTTATCGCGCCACGTTTGGGACGTGGAGGCCGCAGGTTCGAATCCTGCCACCCCGACAATACTAAAATGCAAGTCTGCATTTAATGGAGGCGTAGCTCAGCTGGATAGAGCATCGCCCTTCTAAGGCGACGGTCACAGGTTCGAATCCTGTCGCCTTCACTTAAAAACCCTTCTAAAAGAAGGGTTTTTTACTTTCTAAAACTGTTGCATTCTAAAAAATTGCTTATTAATACATAGAGGCTGATAGAAAAGTGTATTTTTTATTATATATCTTAAATAAAATTTTCTATGTAACTTTATTTTTAGATCTTGTATAACGATCTTCTTACAGCCTCACTTAATTGATTCCAAAGAATACAATGTCCAAATTCTAAACGAAACATTTCATACTTTTTCATGGTATAGGTCGAACTCAGGTTATTAAATTAAACCTCTAAGAGTTAAAACTCTTGAAGGTTTAAAATACCATTATAAAAACGTATAATTATTTTAATCTAGTTAAAAAACAAAGAATATAGTTATTACTCTTTACTAATAGTAAACGTTTTCGTTTCGTCTCTTATAGTAATCTTTGCTATATACAAGCCTTTTTTATAAGTACGCATATCAAAAGACAAGTTATTTTTTTCTCTAAAGTTTTTTGTATGAATAAGTGTGCCATTAAAACGATAAATAGATATGCTTCCAGATTTATTTTCATTAAAACGAAAGTTTACATAACTCTTTGTTGGATTTGGATAGATACTCATTGTAGTATTTGAGTAATTTTGTATACAGTTTTGAACTTTAAAAAATTGTATTGGAGCCGAATTCCAAACAGGTCCAACACTAAAACCAATAGCGTATAATTTTGTTGGATCAAATGTTCTAGAAGTCCAACTATTATTAGCTGATGGAACACCTATAAGGTCTGTCAAATTGATGTTGCTTGGTGCTGTACCAAGAGCAACCCATCCTACATAATAATCTGCAGTAAAACTCCATGTTGTAAGGTCAAATTCTGAAATTCTTATGTGATATCCATCTTCATTCATGCTGCAACTACCATCTATTTCAACTTTCGATGCGCATAGTCTTTTAACCGATTGCGGTCCATACTTTGATGGTTTTGTGCCTTCTGATACGATGTTTTTGATTTCAAAACATGCCTTTTCTTTTTGATCGATGCAATTTTGAACTTTAAAAAATTGTATTGGAGCCGAATTCCAAACAGGTCCAACACTAAAACCAATAGCGTATAATTTTGTTGGATCAAATGTTCTAGAAGTCCAACTATTATTAGCTGATGGAACACCTATAAGGTCTGTCAGATTGATATTACTTGGTGCTGTACCAGGAGCAACCCATCCTACATAATAATCTGTAGTAAAACTCCATGTTGTAAGGTCAAATTCTGAAATTCTTATGTGATATCCATCTTCATTCGTACTACAACTACCATCTATTTCAACTTTTGGTAGGCAAAGCTCTTTTACAGATTTAGGGCCATACTTAGAAGATTCGGTATGTTCGGTTACAATGTTTTTAATTTCAAAACATGCCTTAATCTCTTGACTGTGGCAGTTTTTAACTTTAAAAAATTGTATTGGGGCAGAGTCCCAAACAGGTCCAATACTAAAACCAATAGCATATAATTTTGTTGGATTAAATGTCCTAGAAGTCCAGCTATTGTTTACTGATGGAATACCTATAAGGTCTGTCAGATTGATATTACTCGGAGCTATTCCAGGAGCAACCCATCCTTCATAATAATCTGTAGTAAAACTCCATGTTGTAAGGTCAAATTCTGAAATTCTTATGTGATATCCATCTTCATTCATACTACAACTACCATCTATTTCAACTTTTGGTAGGCAAAGTTCCTTTACAGGTTGTGGTCCATATATAGAAGGTTCCGTATGTTCCGTTACGATATTTTTAATCTCAAAACATGCCTTGTCTTTTTGACAGTTTTGAACTTTAAAAAATTGTATTGGAGCCGAATCCCAAATTGCTCCAACACTAAAGCCAACGGCGTATAATTTTGTTGGATCAAATGTCCTAGAAGTCCAACTATTATTAACTGATGGAATACCTATAAGATCTGTTAGATTGATATTACTTGGAGCTATTCCAGGAGCAACCCATCCTTCATAATAATCTGTAGTAAAACTCCATGTTGTAAGGTCAAATTCTGAAATTCTTATGTGATATCCATTTTCATTACTACTACAGCTACCATCTATTTCGACTTTTGGTAAGCATAATTTTTTAATAGATTGAGGTCCATATTTCGATGGGTTTGTATCTTCTGAATCGATGTTTTTTATTTCAAAACATGCCTTTACTTTCTTTACTTTTTTTAATACAACATCATCAATAAAAATAGCATCTAACAAATTACTTTTACCTTTAATACGTATTTCTAATCTGTTATAACCGTTACTAATATCTCCAGCATCCAAGTTGAAATAACCTAGTTTTTGCCTCCAATCTGTAGATGGAGTACCTATTCCTTCACAACCTCCAGGATTGTAAAATACAGCATTAATATAAGTACTCGTATGCACAATTTTCTCTAGGTCACAATTATCATTATTTCTGAGTACAAACTCAAGTTGAAGAGGTTTTTCATCGTCTTCAACAGTATTAATTTCTCTGGATACATAGCAAGATACTTCGTAAGAATATGCCTCGGACAATGTTTCTGTAATAGTTCCTTTAACCGATTCGCCAGTAGTTGGATCAGTCGAACTATTAAACATGTGTACATATCGTTTATTTGTTTCGCCATTAATACGAGGAAGAAGTATATTTTTTACATGACAATCTCGATATCCATAATAGTCATATAAATCAGGAGAACACCAGTTTACAGTTAAAAATTGCCTTCGGCAACCATTGCTCCAACCAGAGGCATGATCTACCTGATTAATAGTGGTTGAAGCAATGCCATTTTCGAACCCAGGATTTTCAATTAAGTTTTGGCCCATTAATATATGAGCGCTCAATACAATAAAAAGTAAAATACATTGTTTCATGTTGATTTATTTTAAATTAATTAATAAAAATTCTTTTATACCAAGTTGACATCAAAATAAGCTATAAACTCTTTATCTTTTTTCATTCTATTTCACTTAAAATTATAACCGTAGCAGAGGCTATGCTTACAATTTTTCGATTGTATAATAAAAAAATATTTTAATTTTTTTGACTCATCTTAAAATCAAATTGGTATTATTTCCTTACTCTATTATATTGGCTTTTCAGGTTTCCGCCATTAGATCTATCTATCTATCTATATGGGTACGTAATAGATATTCATTACCCAAAAAAAATGGGAAAAAGAAAAAAATAAAATTTGCTTAAGCAAAATTCCCTATTTCGTATAAAATTGTTTATTTTTTTATGTAAAAAATAAAAGAGAATAATAGTAATAAGATACAGCCTATTATTAATTTAAGTGAAGTATTATTTTTACGAAGTACAATTGTATTAGTATCGCCTGTTAGTATAAAAGTTGCCCAATAATAGGGTAATAATTCTATGGATTGATGCGTTTTTAAGTATTGTGTTTTAGCAAGTTGTAAAGCTTTTGACTTTGTTTTTCCAATTACAATATTTTTATAGAATGCATCTAAAATGTTATTACTAGATTTTTCATTAACATTCCATAACGATGCTAAAACACTTTGCGTACCATTATAAAAAAAACCTCTCGATAAATTTATTACACCTTCTCCAATGGCTAAATCTCCATCGCTGGTTTTACAAGCATCTAAGATAACTAAGTTTGCATTATTTTCAATACCAAACATTTCATTTAAAGTTAGTTTTTTATCTCTAAAAGCAATCCAAGGCTCATTTGTTAGACTGTCTAGACCTGCATGTGTATTTAAATGAATGATTTCATATTTATTACTATTTTTTAGGAAATTACTTTTTGTTCCTCTCTCTTTTGTTAGAATTTTGGAGGATTTATATTGCTTAATTTTTTTTATGGATTTTTCTGAGGTTGTTAATTCAGGTAAATTACCTATTAAAAATTGCGTTGGTGCGATTCCTAATATTTTATTTTTTGCGATATTTTTTTTTTGAATTATTTGTTCAAAAACAGAGAATGATTGTAAGTAGGAAATTTCTGTATTTTGCACCAAATAATTTTGTATGGGTTCTTTCTTTAAATTGGTTGATAAAGCTTCAAATGGGAAATTTTGTAATGTGTAATCAGAAATAACAATTAATTTTTTGTTCGTTATTTTTTTTATTGCGTTATCAAAAGCAAATAATTTTTTAAATACAGCATATCCTATTGTATGGTATGCTTTAATTTCATTTTTAGTTAAAATAGGTTTTGTTAAACTTAGTTTTAATTGTTTTAATTGGTTTTGTAATTGATTTGTATTTTCTATTTTAAATAGTATTTTTTCTTCTTTATTACAAAATAATCCATAGCCATTTTTTTCGTTGAGTATATATTCAATAAAGCATTTTTTTTTAGAAGTATATTTTTTGACTATTTGATTTAAAGAAACTGTTTTTATTTCTTTTTTTATTTTTACATAATCGGGATATTGTCGCTTTATAGAATCCATAAAAGCAATATAGATTTTATTTTCTTTTGCGTATAAAGTTTGGATTTTTTTATTATTAGGATTGCTTTGTAGTTTTTTGTTTAATTCAATTTGTCTGTAGTGTAACGAGTATTCTTTTTCTATTATTTTTTTTGGAATATTTAAAGCCAACTTTGCTTGTAAATTTTTTATATCTTCTTGGAGTAGTAAAGCTTTATTTTTTTCCATAAAGTAAAAAGCTTCATCTGGTTTATTTAACAAATAACAAATTTCAACACCAAGCATATAAGTATTAACACCTCTTTTAATCCAAAATAACTTAGACAATTCATTACTACTATTATAGCGAATTAATGATACTAGTTCGTCAATAAGATACAAAGTTTCTTTACCTTTATATAGATAATGTTTTTCCTTTTTTTCTTTAAATGCGTATACATATTGGTTAGCTAAATCAATAAGAAAAGCGAATATATCTTGTGTTGCCGAAGCGTTTTTTATTTCATTTATTGTAGGTAAAATAAATGGATATTTTAATTTTGTTTGTTTGGATAAAATGGTATTTATAGCTTTTTGAAAATAGGATATTCTTTTATCTACAAATATTTTGTTTAAATTATAACCCATATTATCATAAGCAATTGCAATTTGTTCCTTATCTGAAGACTCATTAATTACTTTTTGATAAAATTTCGTGGCTACCTTGTGTTTTTTTAATTTTGAATTTAGTAAACCGATGTTTATTGCACCACTTAAAAAACCTATAGTATCTTTTTTTTGTAAATAGTAATTATAGGACTTATTGTATAATTTTAGTGCGTTGTCATACTCTTTATAGGCATCGTAAATTATACCTAAATTATTATACATTATATTTAATTTTTTTTCTTTAATTTTTTTACTAAATGTTGTGTTATTTATTTTTTCTTCGATTATTTTTTGATGTAATTTTACAATCTTTAAATCTTTATTATTTTCAATTGTGTCGATGATAGATTCATACATTTCAGCATATATCCAAATAAATTTAAAACGAATAGTTATTTCATCTGTACTATTTTTTGTGAGTTTCTTATTCGACATGAGTGTATTTAAGTATTGAAAAGCACTATGAAAATCTCCTTTTTGTTTTGCTATACTTGCTAATCTTTTATAAGAATAAACAACATATTTGGCACCTCTATTTTCAGTAATAATATTTTTGTAAATTTTAACTCCTAGGCTTATATTTTGAGTTTGTTCGTAACATTTTGCTAAATATACTCTACTGCGATTTAAGTGATAATATTGTTTTTGGTTTTTAAATAATGAAGTAGATTTTTTTAAGAATAGTATTGCTTTTTCAAAATCTTTCGTTTTCTTATAAAGCAATCCAAGATGGTAATATATAACACTTATTTCATTAGGATGATTTTTGATGTCTTTTTGAAGTAGTAGAGTCTTGAATTTTTTTATTTTTTTAGAATTTGAATCAAGTTTATTGATACTATCAATTCTGGGAGTAGATATATTTTGAGCTTTTAGATGAAGAAACAAAAATAAAAGAAAAAATAAGAAAATACTTTTAGGGGAAAAAATCATTTTTGATGTAAATATACAGAAGATTTTCTCTAAAAGCAATATATTTAGTGAACTCATTAAAAAAAATAAATGAGTTCACTAAACTATTACAATTATGGATTAATTACTTTGTTGTATTTGGTTGGTTTTCCTTCAAAAAATGAAAGAGGACAATCTATTGCGGATAAATTTAATTGATTAATAATACTGTCAGGACTTGCATAGGGATCAAAATTAATAATTTTTGCAATTTCAGCAGCAACAACAGGTGCTGCAAAGGAAGTGCCATCTACATTATAGCCTTCAAAAAGTATATCTTCTCCAGGTGCGTAATAGTCAACATTATTGGCACCATAATTAGAAAACCAAGCCACGCCAGAGAAATCGGAATTAGTGGCAGCAACAGCAATAATGTTATTATGCTTATATGATGATGGATAATGAAATGTACTATCATTATTGTTATTAGAATTTCCTGCAGAAGCAACTACCATTACATCGCTGTGTTCATTTAACAAGTTTGAAAATATGGTATTGGTAAAATCTCCAAATCCATCATCGTACCAGCCTAGACTCATTTGCACAATATCCGCTTTATTTAAAGCATCATTTAGTGCACAAACTAAGCCAAAATATTTAGTCTCTCCATTGTTATCACAAACTTTTAACGGTAATATTTGATGATTAATACCTAGAGATTTGAGACGGCGAACAATAATTGACGTAACAATAGTACCATGCTTACCTAGATTGTCATCGTATGAGTTGTGATCTGTGTTTACAAAATCCCAACCAGATAAGCCTTCTTCGTAATCAGGAGCTTTATATAAGAACTTAGAAGGTGTTATGCCATCTTTAAAAAGAGGTAAATTAGTGTCAATACCAGTATCTAATACAGCAATGGTAATACCATTATTATAAGGTTTTATGTACGATTCATAACTAAAATCAATATCTGTTCCCATATATGAAGAGTCCATATCAAGTGAAAAAGTAAATTCATAATCAACATCTAATATAGCATTGCTATAAATACCAGGAATATCATCACCATCCTCAATAGCTTGTTTTTTAGGTTCAATATCAATATTTCCACCAAAAAACCATTTTTCGATATTTCTATCAGGACATCTATGGCATGTTTCATAGCTAAAGACACTATAAAATCGTCGGAGCATATTTTTAGTAGTATCGGGCGTTCCATGTTTGTATTGTATTATGAGCTCACTTTGTGAGTATAATAGAGGACTGTTTCCAATTTGTTGTTTTAGTGTAGAATCACTAATGGTTTTATTATTTTCTAATGCGATTTCATCATTTGTACATGAAAAAAAGAGCATTAAAAAAATAATTACGATTGATTTTAGAATACATTTCATAATATTTATATTTTTACGTTATACAATTAGATGGGGCAAAGTTATAATAATGTTACCCAATTATTTTTATGAATATTACAGAAAAATACATAAATGCTTTAATTAAAGGCGATGACAAGGTTATAAAAAAAATTTATTCTAAGTTATATCCAAAAATTAAATTTTACATTTTAGCCAATAGAGGAAAGCAAGAAGACGCATTAGACGTTTTTCATGATGCTTTAATGTATATTATTGTTAGACATAAAGAAAAAAAGATAACGATTTTATCCTTTGAGCCATACTTTTTTACAATTTGTAAAAATTTATGGAAAAAAACTTTAAAAAATAGGGTAATAAAAGCAGATGTTGTTACCCTAGAAAGTAAAGAAACAGATTTGAGTTTATTTATACTAGAACAACAGTGTTTTGATTTTTATATAGAAAAATTCGGTTTAATGTCTATAAACTGTAAGGAAATATTGAGTAGTTATTTTAATGGTTTAAGTTATAAAGATATTTTAAAGGAAAACAATTACACTTCAATCAATACAGTTAGACAACGAGTGTTTAAATGTAGAAAAAAACTCATTGCATTAATTAAAAAAGACAAACGATTTCAAAAAATAAAAAAATGGAAATAAGTTTAACAGAAGAACTTTTGGAGAAAATAGATAAGTATATTACAGGAAAGTTAATTGATTCAGAACTTAATATATTTGAGAAACAACTAAAAGAAAATAAACAATTACAAGAAGAAGTTATATTGCAAAAACAATTAATTAATATAATTGGACAAGAAAAATGGCACACAATAGGTGATGACAAAAAAAATGAAGAGCTACAAAGGTTAAAAGAAAAACTCAGAAGTGAAGAATATCAATTAGTATCAAAAAAAATAAAAAATATTGGAAACTTACATGTAGAAAAGAAAGCAAGATTTAAAATAAAATATTTGTATTATGCAAGCGCAGCTATGATTGTATTTATGGTAAGTATCTTTACATATAATACAAGTCAATCCTTAGATAGTTATTATACTAGTTATGCAAACTGGGAAGAATTGCCATCTTTTGTTGAAAAAGGAAATACAAAAACAGAATTTGTTGTAGGCGAAACCTATTTTAAAAAAGGGAATTATACAAAAGCTATCGAATCTTTTAATTTAGTAGATACTAAAAGTAAGTATTATCCATATAGTTTAATGTATTTAGGAGCAGCTTATGAATTGATAAATAAAGATGAGGTAGCACTCCAAACCTTTGATAAATTAATTAATTTAAAGTATTCCGAAGAGAATACAAAAGGATACTGGTATAAATTATTAATTTATTTAAAAATAAATAATAAAGAAAAATCTTTAGAAGTGTTACATAAAATTTCGGAAAATAAAGGAAATTATAAGTATGAAACTTCTCAAAAATTATTGAAACAGATTAATGATTAATTCTTTGGAAGCATTAAGTCTAGATATGTATTAGTTTATGATAGTATAAGCATAGATGATTTATTTAATAATTAATTTGTGTTAATAATGAAATAATTTAAATATGAATTAATATTTTATTAAATTACGCTTCAAATAAAAACACACTTTATGGTATCATTAAGCACACTAGATTACACATTGATTATCGGGTTTTTCTCTATTGTTTTATTTATTGGAATTTATGTTTCAAAAAAATCAGGTAAAGATTCTACAGAATTTTTCTTGTCAGGAAGAACAATGCCTTGGTGGTTACTTGGATTATCGATGGTTGCAACAACATTTTCTACCGATACACCAAATTTAGTAACAGATATTGTTAGAACAAATGGAGTTTCAGGAAACTGGTCTTGGTGGGCATTTTTAATTACAGGATTATTAACGGTATTTATTTATGCAAAATTGTGGCGAAAATCAAATGTAAATACAGATTTAGAATTCTATGAGTTGCGCTATGGAGGTAAGCCAGCAAAATTTTTGCGAAAATTTAGAGCCATTTATTTAGGCGTTATTTTTAATGTAATAACAATGTCGGCAGTTACATTAGCAGCAATAAAAATTGGAGGAATAATGCTTGGATTAGAGCCATGGCAAACCGTAATTAGTGCAGGTTTAATAACCGTTATATTTAGTGCAGTAGGAGGTTTTAAGGGAGTTGTTTATACTGATTTTATATTGTTTTTTGTAGCAATGGTAGGTGCGATTTGGGCAGCAGTGTATTTGGTAAATTTGCCAGAAGTAGGAGGTTTGACAGCACTCCTAGAAAATGAAAATGTGGCAGGTAAATTATCAATTTTACCAGATTTTAACAATACAGAGGCTGTAATAACATTATTGATTATACCGTTAGCAGTACAGTGGTGGAGTTCTTGGTATCCAGGAGCAGAGCCAGGAGGAGGAGGCTATATAGCACAAAGAATGTTAGCAGCAAAAGATGCAAATCACGCAATAGGAGCAACATTCTTTTTTAATATAATGCATTATGCTTTACGACCATGGCCATGGATTTTAGTCGCATTAGCGTCTTTGGTGGTTTTTCCAGATTTAGCAAGTATTCAAGAGGCATTTCCAAACATAGCAGAAAGTAAATTAGGACATGATTTAGCATACTCAGCAATGTTAACAAAATTACCAAGTGGTTTGTTAGGAATTGTATTAGCGTCTTTAATCGCAGCATATATGAGTACGATTTCTACACAACTAAATTGGGGATCTTCATACATCGTATTCGATTTTTACAAACAACAAATTAATCCAGAAGCATCCGAAAAACGGCTAGTGGCAGTTGGTAGAATAGCAACTGTTTTATTAATGGTTTTAAGTGCTTTATTGGCATTGTTATTACAAAATGCATTGCAATTATTTAATTTGTTATTGGTATTTGGAGCTGGAACAGGATTGATTTTTATTTTACGTTGGTTTTGGTGGCGAATCAATGCATGGAGTGAAATTACAGCCATGTTTGCCTCTGGTATTGTTTCGTTAATTCTTACAATTCCAACAGTAAACACGTATTTATTTGATGCAACAGAAGGTATTCTTCCAAGTTGGGCAAAATTTTTAATTGTTGTAGGAGTAACAAGTTTAGTTTGGATCGTTTCCACTTTTATAACAAAGCCAGAAAGTGATGAGGTTCTTCGTAATTTTTATAAAAGAACACAGCCAGGAGGGCCAGGATGGGCGAAAATTGTCAAAAAAGCGAAAGATGAAAATATAGATATTGTTGCTAATAATGAAGGTTGGAGTGTGCCTTCTGGTATCGTTGCAATGTTATTAGGATGTGTCTTAATTTACAGTTGTATGTTTGCGACAGGTTATTTTATTTATGGAAGATTTGAACTTGCAATACCGATTACAATTACAGCATTGATTTCAGGTTTTTTATTAATAAAAACTTGGTCAAAAATAAAAGCTAACGTTCTTTAGATGGTATAAAGATAATACAAGTTTATCATAGATTAGAAAAAATAATATATAAATACATAAAAGCCTTCACATTGCTGTAAAGGCTTTATCTATATAGCTCCTCCTCAAAGACTCGAACTTTGGACCCTCTGATTAACAGTCAGATGCTCTAACCAACTGAGCTAAGGAGGAGTTTGAACAAAACGATTTACGTTTTGCGAGTGCAAATATAGATAAAATTATTATTGCAACAAACGAAAAAGAACTTTTTTTAAATGTTTTTTAAGAAAGATTTAAGATGTATAAAAGAAACATAATTTAACTCTTTTTTAGTTAATAAGTTATCTTAAAAAAATCATAAAATTTTGTAAAATAAAAAATAGATAAAGATTAAATAAGTATAAATAATTACTAAAATAGTATTTTTACCATTTAAGAAAAAATAGTAATATAAAATTTCATAGCACAAATTAATTCAAATTATACATATCAAATAGAGTCTTCGGTAGACGCTATTCATAAAGAAGATTGGAATGCAATACCTTCAAAAAATATATTTTTAGAATTAATTTACCTAAGAAGTATTGAAAATACAGTTAGTGAAGTAAAGCAATTCATGTATGTCATATATTATGACGATAAAAAAAAACCAATAGGAAAATCTATATTTCAATTGTTAGAGTACGATAGTGCAACATTCAATTACGATACAATTCCCTGTAAAGTAGGAAATACATTATTACGAAAATTTTTGAATAAAAAAATCACAATATTAATTGCAGGGAATATTTTTGCAACAGGAAAGAGTTTTGATTTTAATAAAGAAATTCCAATGAGTACTATTTTTTCTGTAATGAATAAAGTTGTAAATGCATTATATAAGAGTAATAAAACCATAAATTATACCATTTTTAAGGAATTTATACCAAGCAATAAAAATGCAAATTTATTAGTTAAAAAATACAAATACATACAGTTTCATATTGACGATACAATGGAAATGAAATTGAATACTTCATGGAAAAAATTCGAAGATTTACTAAAGGAATTTAAAACAAAATACCGTTCGAGATCAAAGCAAGTAGTATTAAAATCAAGTGTACTTAAAGTAAGAGAACTAACAAAAGAAGATGTAGAAGAAAATGCAAATAAAATAGAAGATTTATATCAACAAGTATTAAAAAATTCAAACTTTAATATAGGCGTGTTTAATGTAGAAACATTTATCCGTTTAAAAGAAAAAATGCCAAAATATTATTTTATTTATGGCTATTTCTTAGAGAACGAATTAATAGGATTTAGAACTTTATTTAAAGCAGGTAAAGTGTTAGAAGCAAGTTTTATAGGAATTGATTATACCAAAAATTTAAAATATAATTTATACCAACGTATGTTGATAGATTATGTAGAATATGGAATAGCAAATAAAATGGAAAAAATTAATTTTGGAAGAACAGCAGAAACCATAAAAAGTTGTGTTGGAGCAGAGCCAGTACGTATGAATTTATATGTAAAAGCAAGAAAAAAAACAGGTAAATTCTTATTAAAATTAATAATAAATAACATACGTCCAACAGAATTTAGTTTGCGAAGACCATTTAAAAAGATACATTATAAATAGACATGGATTCATTAACACAGATAGTATTAGGAGCAGCAGTAGGAGAAGTAGTTTTAGGAAAAAAAATTGGCAATAGAGCAATTTTGTGGGGAGCAATAGCAGGTACAATACCAGATTTAGATGTTTTTGCTAGAATGTTAGTGTCCGATAAAATGACCTCGTTGTTAATGCACCGAGCATTTACACATTCTTTTTTATTTAGTTTTTTAATGGCTCCAATCTTTGGATACTTATTACACAAATTATTTAAAAGGAGTAAAGCAACATTTCGAGATTGGACAATACTATTCTTTTGGGGTTTTCTAACACATATTTTATTAGATGTCCAAACAAATTATGGCACACAATTACTATGGCCATTTCATAATCGCTTAGCAATTAGTAATGTTTTTGTAGTAGATCCGCTATATACAATTCCATTTTTAATTTTTGTAATTGTCGTAATGTTTTATAAACGAACAAACCCAAAAAGAGCAAAAATAAATCGCATAGGTTTGTATGTCAGTACAGGATATTTGGTATTAACATTTCTAATTAAAATGTACACCTATCAAAAATTCACAAAAAGTTTAAGACAGCAAGGCATAAATTACAATCGTATAGAAACAGGACCAACACCATTAAATGCAATTCTTTGGTATGCAAACATAGAAACAGATAAGTATTATTATGTAGGGAATTATTCATTATTAGATAAGAGTGATGTTATTGAATTTAAAAAGTTCGAAAAAAAACAAGAATTAAGAAATCAACTTAAAGATTATCACAATTTTAAAAGAATGAATAAATTTTCTAAAGATTGGTATCTATTAACCAAAGAAAAAGAGGCGATTTTTTACAATAACATTCGCTTTGGTATTTTTGGATTTGAAAAAAAAGACCGAAATTTTGTATTTAAGCAACAAATAGAATTTATTGATGGAGATATTCAATTTAACTCTAAAAGAGAAATGAACAAAGAAGAAAGTATATTTTCAATTTTAAAAAAAATAGTATTAAAAGTTTATGAACGAGCAAAAGGAAAATAATGAAAAGAAAAAAGAGGTTTTAAATGATTTTAAAACCTCTTTTATAAGATATTTTATCTAAACTAGAATGCATTTACATTCGCATATTGGGAAATAATTCCACCCATAATAGCTAGGGAAACAATCCAATAGCCAGTATTAATAGCAATATATTTAAACCCTTTTCTTTCAAACATAGCATTAATAGCTAATATAGGCATGATAAAAAACAAACCATTCGTCGCACCATGTAAGGCACCGTGTTTAAAAGTTCTAAAATTTGTACCATATTTGCTCATAAAATCAAGAAAAGAAGTGTTTAAATCACTACCGCTTTCCATAATATTTGGGTTAGTTAACATCGCAGAAAAAGCTCCCCATTGGTGGATAACAACAAAATGTAAAGCAATAGCAATAAAAAAACTTAAAATAAATGTCAAACCAAAAATTAAAGGCATGTTTACTCCTTTTAATTTTTCGTTGGTAAGACCAGCAGAGTTCATCCAAGCAGTTCCAAAAATTTTTGGATTATACCAAATAAACCCTATTATTAAAGGGATTAAAGCTGCTAATGCAGAAAATAATAAATCAATTTTCATAATGTAAAGTATTTAGTTAGATATCAAAGATAAATAATTTAACTAAAGTAACTAAAGTAACAATAAATTATAATTTAAAAAAGTGATAAAGTATTCTAAAAGAAAATAAAATCATTACGGATCCAGATATCTTATAAAATAAAAATAATTTTTTAGAATTAAAAAAAGAATGTAATTTTTTAGATAATAGAACCTTAATAATATCCATAATTAAAATCCCAAAAACTAAAGTGATTAAGAAATAAACAGCTTTGTTTTCGTATTTAGTTTCTCCATATTTACCGATTAAAACCCAAAAAGATACTACAAATGGATTAAAAAAATTAATGCTAAAACCTTTAAAGAAATTTTGAAAATGTGTTTTGTTACTGCGATTAGCATCTATTTTCTTTTCTTTTTTTAGAAGATAAGTAATTCCAAAACCAAACAAAATTCCAAAACCAATAAGACTTAAATAGGTGTCTAAAAACGAATTGTTTATTAGCGAATTTAATCCTTTTATGATAAGAATGGCATAAAACAAATCGCCTAAAAAAATACCAAAAGCAACACTAAATCCAGATTTAATACCATTTTGGAGCGTTGCGTTTACCAAGATAAATAGCACAGGTCCAATAATAAATAACGTAGCAAAACCATATAATAATCCCTCAAATACAAACATTTTAAACTTAAGATTTAATAGAATGCTAAAGTACAATTAAAAATATGATAAAAATCAGGATTAAAATTACCTTAATGCATATCTTTGCGGAAATATTTTTACGATATGATAAAGACAGATATTCTTATAATAGGAGCAGGTCCAGTGGGATTATTTACCGTTTTTGAAGCAGGTTTATTAAAATTACGATGTCACATTATTGATGCATTACCAATGACAGGAGGGCAACTGGCAGAAATATATCCAAAGAAGCCAATATATGATATACCAGGATATGCATCTGTATTAGCAGGAGATTTAATAAAAAAAATAGAAGAGCAAATAGCACCATTTGAACCAACATATACTCTAGGAGAAAGAGCAGAAACAATAGAAACACAAGAAGACGGTACATTTATAGTTACAACAAGTAAAGGAACAAAGCACCATGCTCCAGTAGTAGCAATAGCAGGAGGACTGGGCTCGTTTGAACCAAGAAAACCACCAATCCCAAATTTAAAAAAATACGAAGATAAAGGTGTAGAATACATTATTAGAGAGCCAGAACTTTATAGAGATAAAAAAATAATAATAGCAGGAGGAGGAGATTCGGCATTAGATTGGTCTATTTTCTTAACAGAAGTAGCAAAAGAAGTCACATTAGTACATCGAAGAACAGAGTTTAGAGGCGCATTAGACTCTGTAGAAAAAGTACAAGAATTGGTAGCAGAAGGAAGAATGAAGTTATTAACCAATTCAGAAATAAAAGAAATTCATGGAAAGAATCATGTAGAAGCAGTAACAGTAAAACATAAAACAGAAGGAAATCGTAAAGTGGAAGTGGATCATTTTATACCATTATTCGGATTGTCACCAAAGTTAGGACCGATAGGGAATTGGGGATTTGAAATAGAGAAAAATGCAATAAAAGTAGATAACGCAACAGATTATAGTACAAATATAAAAGGAATATTTGCTATTGGCGATGTAAATACATAT
Source organism: Flavobacteriaceae bacterium (assembly GCA_026988355.1). GTDB lineage: Bacteria > Bacteroidota > Bacteroidia > Flavobacteriales > Flavobacteriaceae > S010-17. The sequence continues at coordinate 5,405 of JALSLK010000111.1, read as the reverse complement.
CCAGGAAAATTAAAGTTAATATTATGTGGATTTCATGAAGCAACAATAATGGTGCAATCCGCATATAAAATAATAAATCCAGAAGCAAAAAAGTTGGTAATGAAATATACCACAGTATCTGGAGTAACAGGCTTTGATGGTGTTAAAAAAGAACAAAAAAAAGCAGTTATTAAAAAGATGTAATAAGAAGATAATTATTTTTTCGTGTAAGATATTTTACTTACTTGCGAAAGCATAATGTAGCATACACAAAAATAGAATGGAAGAAAATACGATAGAAATAAAAATTACCGATAGAGAAGGTATAGTCCATACAGTAGAAGCGCCAACCGATATGAATATGAACCTAATGGAAGTAATTCGATCTTATGAATTAGCACCAGAAGGAACAGTAGGTATTTGTGGCGGAATGGCAATGTGTGCATCTTGTCAATGTTATGTAGAAACACCAAATTTACCATTGCCAGAAATGTCTGAAGAGGAAGAAGATATGCTAGACCAAGCATTCTATGTAGAAGATAATAGTCGTTTAGGATGTCAAATATATATGAAGGAAGAATTAAATGGTCTACAAGTAACTTTAGCACCAGAATCGGAGGTAGAATAATGGACTATTAATCTAAAAAATAGTAGTACGCTATTTATTTGTAGAAAACTCAAAAAAATATTTTATTTACTTGCAAAAAGTGTAAATTTGTACTTCAAAATTTCTACAAACAAAAAGAGAAATTATATTTATGGATAAATTTTCATTTCTAAATACTGTACATGCAGGTTTTATAGAAGACTTGTATCAAAAATACTTACAATATCCAGATGCCGTTGAGCCAAGTTGGAGGAGCTTTTTTCAAGGATATGATTTGGCAAATACAGATTTTTCTCTAAACGGAGAAAAAAAGGAAACCGTACAAATTCCAGAACAAGTACATAAAGAATTTCAAGTAATTGAAATGATAAATGCGTATCGATCAAGAGGACATCTGTTTACAAAAACAAATCCAGTTAGAGATCGTAGACAATATGTGCCAACTTTAGCATTACAAAATTTCGGATTGTCAGAAACCGATTTATCAACACATTTTGAAGCAGGAGAAATATTAGGGATAGGAAGTCAATCACTAGAAAAAATAGTAAACCATTTAGAAGCAATTTATTGCGATTCGATAGGAGTAGAGTATATGTATATTCGAAATCCAGAAGAGATAAAGTGGTGGCAGAGTAAATTAAATAAAAATGACAACCACCCAAAGTATACATTAGAAGCAAAAAAATATTTACTATCAAAATTAAATCAAGCAGTAACATTTGAAAGCTTTTTACAAACAAAATATGTAGGGCAAAAACGATTTTCATTAGAAGGAGGAGAAACTTTAATTCCAGCAATAAGTGTAGCGCTTTTTAACGCAGTAAATGATTTTGATGTTGAAGAAACCGTAATAGGAATGGCACATAGAGGGCGTTTAAGTACGCTAACAAATATTTTCAGAAAACCAGTAAGAGAATTATTTAGTGAGTTCGAAGGAAAAGATTTCGAAGATGAAGATATTGATGGAGATGTAAAATACCATTTGGGATTAACTTTAGATAAAACCTATCAAAACGGACGAAAAATAAAGATGAATTTGGTGCCAAATCCGTCACATTTAGAAACTGTAGATGCCGTGGCAGAAGGAATAACAAGAGCCAAAATTGATAGGAAATATAAAGGAGACTCTTCCAAAATATTACCGATATTAGTACATGGAGATGCAGCAATAGCAGGACAAGGAATTGTGTATGAAGTCATCCAAATGAGTAAACTAAAAGGATATGGAACAGGAGGAACAATACATATCGTAGTAAATAATCAAATAGGATTTACAACCAATTATTTAGATGCAAGATCAAGTACCTATTGTACCGATGTTGCAAAAGTAACCCTATCACCAGTATTGCACGTAAATGCAGACGATACAGAAGCAGTAGTACATGCAATGGAAATGGCATTAGAATTTCGAATGAAATTTAAAAGAGATATATTTATAGATTTATTGGGCTATCGAAAGTATGGACATAATGAAGGAGATGAACCACGATTTACACAACCAAATTTATATAAAGCAATAGCAAAACATGATAATCCATATAAGATTTATGCAGAAAAATTAATAGCAGAAAAATCGGTAGATGCAGCGTATGTAAAAAAGATAACCGCAGATTTTAAAAGCATGTTAGAAATAGAATATGCAAAATCGAAAGAAGATAAATCCTCAAAAGTAAATCCGTTTATGGACGAAGTTTGGAGTGCGTTTAAAAGAAGAGGATTAAAAGAAATGTTGCAGCCAACCAAAACAGGATATGCAAAGAAGAAATTAGAAGGAATTGCAAAAGTAATATCGACAGTGCCAGAAGGAGTAAAATTTATTCGAAAAGCAGAACGTATATTAAAAGGAAGAGAAAAAATGGTCTTTGAAACAGACGTTCTAGATTGGGGAATGGCAGAAAATTTAGCTTATGGAAGTTTACTAGAAGAAGGATATGATGTGCGAATTTCAGGAGAAGATGTAGAAAGAGGAACATTTTCGCATAGACATGCAATTTTACGAGACGAAATATCAGAAGAACGAATCAATTTATTAAATACCAATAAAAATAATAAAGGAGAAATGTATATCTACAATTCTCATTTATCCGAATATGGAGTCTTAGGATTTGATTATGGGTATGCAATGACAAATCCAGATACATTAACAATATGGGAAGCACAATTTGGAGATTTTTCAAATGGAGCACAAATAATATTCGACCAATACATGTCCGCAGCCGAAGATAAATGGAAGCTGCAAAACGGAATAGTAGTATTATTACCACACGGTTATGAAGGGCAAGGTTCGGAGCATTCATCAGCTAGAATAGAGCGTTTTTTACAATTATGTGCAATAGACAATATGAATGTAGCAAATTGTACAACACCAGCAAACATATTTCATTTGTTGAGAAGGCAAATGAAAAGAGATTTTAGAAAACCATTAATTGTATTTACACCAAAAAGTTTATTGAGACATGCAAAAGCAGTATCCTCAATAAAAGAATTAGTAAATGAAGAATTTAAAGAAGTAATAGATGATATAATAGATACAAAAAAAGTAAAAAAAATAGTATTTGTATCTGGAAAATTTTATTATGACTTATTAGCAGAAAGAGAGAAATTAGAAAGAAAAGATATCGCATTAGTACGAATAGAACAATTATTTCCATTACACAAAGAAAAGATTCAAACAATAATAGACAGATATAAAAATGTAACAGAATATATTTGGGCACAAGAAGAACCAAGAAATATGGGCGCGTGGAGTTATATGTTAGAGCGATTTGATATGGTAAAATTAAACCTGTGTTCCAGACCATATTATGCAGTACCGGCAGCAGGATCAAGTACGAGATTTAAAAGAAGACATCAAAGAGTTATTGATAGTGTTTTTTCTTAAAGACTAGAATATTTAGATTAAAAGATATTAGATTAGAAAATAAGAGAACATAAAAAAAATGCAAATTTTGCAGTTAAGAAATAAATAAACTTCCGAAATTTCGGAATAAACAAATAAACGAAGAATCATGATACTAGAAATGAAAGTTCCTTCACCAGGAGAATCCATAACAGAAGTAGAAATAGCGCAATGGTTAGTAGAAGATGGCGATTATGTAGAAAAAGACCAACCAATAGCAGAAGTAGATTCCGATAAAGCTACACTAGAACTACCAGCAGAAGAAAGCGGAATAATTACCTTTAAAGCAGAAGAAGGCGATGCCGTTGCTGTCGGAGCAGTAGTGTGCCTAATTGATATGGATGCGAAGAAACCAGAAGATGATTCTAGCGAAAAAGAAAAGACGAAAAATGAAAAGATTGCTGATAAATCAATAACCAAAATTGATAATTCGACATCCAAAGAAACTTATGCAACAGGAGCAGCATCGCCAGCAGCTAAAAAAGTATTGGCAGAAAAAGGAATAAATGCCAGTACGATAAAAGGAACAGGAAAAGATGGAAGAATAACCAAAGAAGATGCCATTAAAGCAGTGCCATCTATGGGAACACCAACTTCTGGAGGAAATAGAGGAAGCTCACGTAAAAAAATGTCTATGTTACGACGAAAAGTAGCACAGAGATTAGTATCTGTTAAAAATGAAACAGCAATGCTAACTACATTTAATGAAGTAAATATGCAACCAATTTTTGACTTGCGAAAAGTGTATAAAGAAGACTTTAAAGCAAAATTTGGAGTGAGTTTAGGATTTATGAGTTTCTTTACAAAAGCAGTAGTAAGAGCTTTAGAAATGTATCCAGATGTTAATAGTATGATTGATGGAGATTATAAAATAGGATACGATTTTATAGATATATCTATAGCAGTATCAGGACCAAAAGGATTGATGGTGCCAGTAATTAGAAATGCAGAAAATTTAACATTTAGAGGAATAGAAAGCGAAGTAAAACGATTGGCAATACGAGCAAGAGACGGGCAAATATCTGTCGATGAAATGACAGGAGGAACATTTACCATTACAAATGGAGGCGTATTTGGTTCGATGTTATCCACACCAATAATAAATCCACCGCAAAGTGCCATTTTAGGAATGCATAATATAGTACAAAGACCAATGGCAGTTAATGGAGAAGTGGTAATCCAACCAATAATGTATGTCGCATTATCTTACGATCATCGTATTATTGATGGAAAAGAATCCGTAGGGTTTTTAGTAGCAATTAAAGAAGCATTAGAAAATCCAGTAGAATTATTAATGAATAACGATGAAAAGAAAGCTTTAGAAATGTAGGTGTTGTATATTTAATTAAAACTCATGAATCGACTTGTAATAAAAACACTTAGTCTTTTTTTTTAATTGCTTCATGTTCAGTACATAAGGCAAATAAAGAGCATGATGATGTTTTGTCAAAAGTAGCTAAAGAAGTTTGTAAATGTTATGATGGTTTTTCTGATCATTCAGATGTTGACCTAAACAAACTTGTAATAAGAGAGTGTCTTGAGAATGCCGGAAATAAAAACTACATTAAATTATTTGAAAAATACGACATAAATTCGTTTGAAGAATTCGATATTAAAAAATTTGTTATGGATATGTTGCCAATAATTTCGCAAGAGTGTAAATTGAGTAAAAAGTTCGTAGAGGAATCTTTTAAGGCCACTATTACAACGGAGTAATAATACATAAATAATTGGTCTTTTAAATTGCATTTTAAAATAAACTATTTACAACAATGGTATCGTTGTATAAGAGAATTAACCTGCATTATTCATACAGTTAAATTTCAAGGTTAAAAAACCACAAAAATTTACCATTTAATAAATTTCAACTTTTTTCTTTCTAATTTCAACAAATTTGTGAGCTATATTTAACCAAATTTG
>JALSLK010000110.1 GCA_026988355.1 Flavobacteriaceae bacterium | reverse complement strand
ATTGCATTATGATAATTGTCAATAAATAAAAGAGTAAAAGAAGTTAAATTTGTAAAGGTTTAACATAATTAAGTACTAAATACATATAACATGAAAAAACAATTTATAGTAATTTACACATTATTTTTTAGTTTAATAACTTATGCGCAATCAGGACATATTATGCAAGGAATTGGAGCCGTAAATATGTCGATGGGAGGAGCAGCTACAGCGCAACCTCTAGATATTAATGGAGCCTTGCAATGGAATCCAGCAGCAATTTCAGGTTTTGAAGGTAAAATAGTTTCATTGAGTGCAGGAGCATTTTTTTCTTCACCAACTTTAAAATCTTCGTTACCAGCAGGAATGTTAGGTCCAGGAGCACCAGCAGTTAGTGGTGTTACAGAAGACGATAGAGGAACATCTATAATGCCAGCACTTGCATTTGTTTGGGAAAAAAGGATAGCAAACATACTTTTGGAGCATCTGCATTTGGAATTAGTGGTTTTGGAGTAGATTTTCCAGAAGAAACAAATTCGCCATTAGCAGGAGCAAATTTTAACCCAAATAATAATTCAAATCCAATTAGTTATCCACAAGCGGCTAGAGGTTTTGGGCATATAAAATCCAATTACATTTTAATGCAAGTAAGTTTAGCTTATGCCTACAAATTAACCAATAAAATATCAATAGGTATACAGCCAAATTTTAATTATGAATCTTTAGAACTAGCGCCAAACCCAACAGCAAATCCAGACATGACAGGCAAAGGGTATCCAACAACAGACGTGGCATCGGCATTAGGTTATGGTGCTCAAATAGGAATATTTTATGATTCGCATGACATGCTAAAATTAGGAATGTCTTATAAAACAAAACAATATTTTAGCGAATATACATTTAAAAACACCTATTTAGATGGTACGGCAGCACCAGATAATAATTTTACGATGAATTATCCTGCAATATTGTCTTTTGGTATGGGATTGTCTGGAAAAAAAATAGATTTTGCAGCAGATGTACGCTTTGTAAATTATAAAGATACAGAAGGTTTTGCAGAAAGTGGATGGAAAATTAATGCTGCAAATGGATTTCCAACAGGAGCAGTAAATGGTTTTGGTTGGAGAGATATGACAATATTTTCAGTAGGCTTACAATATAAGTTGCTAAAAAATTTACCAGTAAGAATAGGATATACAAACAATACCAATCCAATTACAGATGAGTTGGCATTTTATTCGGTTTCTGCACCAGCAGTAATCGAAAATGCAGCGCAAATAGGTCTAGGATATACATTTGGGAAATTAGATGTTAATGTAGTTTATCACAAAGGATTTCGAGGAAATGGCAATACAGGAAAAATGTTAAATCCAGGGCCAAATCAAGATTTAAGTGGAAATGGTTTTCCAGAAGGACCATGGAATGCACTTTCAAATCCATTAGGAGAAATGGATGGAACATCCGTTTCTTACGATATGGAAACTTCTATGGTTCAACTTACATTGAGTTATAGGTTATAATAAATAATTAATCCTAAAATAAAGGTTTAAAGTTTTTAATAAAAGTAAATCTCCAAGAGTTGTAATTCTTGGAGTTTTTTTTTTTAGAAATTTATTGTGAATAAAATATGATTATTTAATAGAAAATAATTCAAATAGAATTGTATTTTTGTTGTTTCATAATTTATTCTTTCAGTGTCAAATTACATACAACATTTAAACGAAGCTCAAAAACAGGCTGTATTACAATTAAATGGACCTCTATTAATTATAGCAGGAGCAGGTTCTGGTAAAACACGAGTTTTAACGTATCGTATTGCATATATGATGCAAAAAGGAATAGATCCGTTTAATATTTTAGCATTAACATTTACCAATAAGTCGGCTAGAGAAATGAAATCTCGTATCGCAAAAATAGTTGGAGATGGAGAAGCAAGAAATTTATGGATGGGTACATTTCACTCCGTTTTTGCAAGAATATTGCGTTCCGAAAGTGAGCGATTAGGATTTCCATCCAATTTTACGATTTACGATACACAAGATTCTGTGCGATTGCTAACAGCAATTATTAAGGAAATGAATCTAGAAAAAGATCGGTATAAACCAAAGCAAGTTTTAGGAAGAATATCGCAATATAAAAATAGCTTGATTACTGTAAGAGCATATAAAAATAATCCAGAGCTGATAGAAGCAGATATGCATTCAGGAAGACCAAAAATGGGAGAAATTTATGCACACTATGTAGATCGTTGTTTTAAATCTGGCGCAATGGATTTTGATGATTTATTGCTACGAACAAATGAGTTATTAACACGTTTTCCAGAAGTGTTAGCAAAATACCAAGATAGATTTAGATATATTATGGTAGATGAGTATCAAGATACAAATCACTCGCAATATCTAATCGTAAGAGCATTGGCAGACCGTTTTCAAAATATAGCTGTCGTCGGAGATGATTCGCAGAGTATTTATTCGTTTAGAGGAGCAAATATTCAAAATATATTAAACTTTCAAAAAGACTATCCAGATGTAAAAGTTTATAAGTTAGAACAGAATTATCGCTCCACACAAAATTTAGTTAATGCAGCAAATAGTGTTATTGTAAAAAACAAAACAAGATTAGAAAAAGAATTGTGGACCAGTAACGATGTTGGCGATAAAATAAAAGTAATGCGAACCATCTCGGATGCAGAAGAAGGAAGGTTTGTTGCAAGTAGTATTTGGGAAAATGCAATAAAAAATCAATTAAAATATGATAATTTTGCAATACTATATAGAACAAATGCACAATCTAGAGCAATGGAAGATGCATTGCGAAAAAAAGATATTAAATATAGAATTTTTGGAGGACTTTCATTTTATCAGCGTAAAGAAATAAAAGACACATTATCCTATCTGCGATTATTGGTAAATCCGAATGACGAAGAAGCACTAAAACGAGTAATAAATTATCCAGCAAGAGGAATTGGGCAAACCACTCTAGAAAAATTAACAGTAGCAGCAAATCATTACGATAAACCTATTTTTACTATTTTAGAAAATTTGCATAAAATAGACTTAAAAATAAATGCAGGAACAAAAACAAAGTTACAAAATTTTGTAACAATGATAAAAAGTTTTCAAGTAGAGTCTAAACATAAAAATGCTTTTGAAATAACAGATTTTATTATAAAAAAAGCAAAAATTGTAAACGATTTAAATAAAGATGAAACACCAGAGGCAGTTAGTCGAGTAGAAAATATACAAGAATTATTAAATGGAATTAAAGACTTTGTTGAGGAGCAAAATGACAAAGAAGAACCAAATACCACACTCGCTTATTTTTTAGAAGATGTTGCATTAGCAACAGATTTTGATAAAGAAAAAAACGATGATGTTCCTAGAGTATCCTTAATGACAATACATTTGTCAAAAGGACTGGAGTTCCAATACGTATACATCGTAGGATTGGAAGAAAATTTATTTCCATCAGGAATGAGCTCTACTACTAGAAGTGAGTTAGAGGAAGAACGAAGACTATTTTATGTAGCATTAACTAGAGCAGAGAAACAAGCCTATTTAAGTTATGCACAAACACGTTATCGTTGGGGATCATTAATAGATTGTGAACCAAGTAGATTTATAGATGAGGTAGATGATAAATTTTTAGACTATCTTGCACCCAAAATATCTCCAGCAATAAACAGATTTATAGAAAAGGATATTTTTAGCGATGTACCAAAACAACTAATACGATATAAAAAACCAATTACAAAGGGCATAATGAAACAAAAAGGAACACCTAAATCAATTACAATTAGTACACCAAAACGTTTTACAAAATTAAGTAAAGCAAAAGAGAACGCAAATAATGATATCAGTTCAAATATTGAAGTCGGTAAATTTGTATTTCATCAAAAATTTGGAAGAGGACAAATAATTGACATTGAAGGAAAAGATGCAGATAGAAAAGCTGAAATTGAATTTGAAAAAGAAGGCGTTGGAACAAAAAAACTACTGTTGCAATTTGCAAAGCTAAAAGTACTAAAAAGATAGAATAATAAAATATTTAGTAATAAAAATAGAACAATGGAATATCAATTAGAATATAATTCAGAGAGAGAAACATTGCTAATACCAGAATATGGAAGACATGTTCAAAAGTTAGTAAATCACTGTATTGCATTACCAACAAAAGAAGAACGTAATAAAATGGCTCAATCTATTATAGAAGTCATGGGTAACTTACAGCCACATTTACGAGATGTGCCAGATTTTAAACATAAACTTTGGGATCAACTCTTTATTATGGCAGATTTTAATTTAGATGTAGACGCTCCTTATAAAGTTTTGACGGAAGAAGAGTTAAAAGCAAAACCAGATCCAATGCCATATCCCAAAACAGCATCTAGATACCGTTTTTATGGAAATAATATCCAAATTATGATTGATGAGGCAATTACATGGGAAGATAGTGATTTAAAAGATACTTTAAATTATACCATTGCAAATCACATGAAAAAATGTTTTTTAAATTGGAATAAAGATACAGTTGAAGATAAAGTAATTTTTAAACATTTAAAAGAACTTTCTGGAGGGAAGATTGATTTGACAGGAGAAACGGATATCTTATCAGATAGTAAAAAGTTACTTCGTAAAAAGACAAACAATCATAAGAATAAGAAAAAAACGAAGAATAATAGAAAAAGAAGATAATAAAAGACAACGATTTAAAGATTGTAGTGCAGGCTATAAAAATAAATCAAAATACATCTATGTAAATCAAAATATGGCTACATTTAAAATAGAAGGAGGACATCAACTAAAAGGAGAAGTAACTCCACAAGGCGCAAAAAATGAAGTGTTGCAAATAATTTGTGCTACACTGTTAACTCCAGAAAAAGTAATTGTTAATAATGTTCCAAATTTGATAGATGTAAATAAATTAATTTTTATTTTAAAAAAGCTAGGTGTAAAAGTAGAACAATTAACATCTCATGCTTATAGCTTTCAAGCAGACGAATTAAAATTAGAATATTTAGAATCTGTAGAATTTAAAAAAGATGGAAGCTCGCTTAGAGGTTCTGTAATGTTAGTAGGACCATTATTAGCAAGATTTGGTAAAGGATATATTCCAAGACCAGGAGGAGATAAAATAGGAAGAAGAAGGTTAGATACCCATTTTCAAGGATTTATTAAATTAGGAGCAAAATTTCGTTATAATAAAGACGAATATTTTTATGGAGTAGAGGCTAAAGAATTAAAAGGTACGTACATGCTTTTAGACGAGGCATCTGTGACAGGAACTGCAAATATAGTCATGGCAGCAGTTTTGGCAAAAGGGAAAACAACCATATATAATGCAGCTTGTGAGCCATATATTCAACAATTATCTAAGATGTTGAATAGTATGGGAGCAAATATTACAGGAGTTGGTTCAAATTTATTAGTTATAGAAGGAGTAAAAGAATTAAAAGGTTGTACACATACTGTACTTCCAGATATGATAGAAATAGGTAGTTGGATAGGTATCGCAGCAATTACAAAGTCAGAAATAACCATTAAAAATGTAAGTTGGAAAAATTTAGGACAAATACCAACTATTTTTAGAAGACTAGGAATTAAATTAGAAAAACGAAATGATGATATTTATATTCCAGCGCAAGATAGTTATGAAATAGAAGGCTTTATTGATGGATCCTTATTAACAATCTCGGATGCTCCTTGGCCAGGTTTTACACCAGATTTGTTGAGTATTATCTTAACAACAGCCACACAAGCAAAAGGATCGGTATTAATCCACCAAAAAATGTTTGAAAGTCGTTTGTTTTTCGTAGATAAACTAATAGATATGGGGGCAAAAATTATTCTTTGCGATCCACATAGAGCAAATGTAATAGGTTATAATCATGAATCACAATTAAAAGCAACAACAATGTCCTCTCCAGATATTAGAGCAGGAGTATCGTTATTAATAGCGGCATTGTCAGCAAAAGGTATTAGTACCATTCATAATATCGAACAAATTGATAGAGGTTATGATAAAATTGATAAAAAATTACGTGTTCTCGGTGCAAAAATTGAACGAATAGATTAATAATATAGCAAAAAAGGATTCGTAAAATTATAATAAATACAGATTAACTTCATTTTTTCTAATATTTATGCAAAAAATCACTACAATTAGGTATTTTTTAATTCCATAAAATAATGTAATTTTGACTTGTTCGCAATGAGCTCACAATTAATTAATTGCGAATTAAGGGAAATATTAACTCATAAAATTTTACATTATGAAAACAATCAAATTTATTGCAATGATATTCATTGCCACATTAGTATTTGTCTCATGTCAAAATGAAGACGCATTAGAAAAAGAAGATGTTTCAGCAGAAAAGTATCCTGAAATAGCTTCAAAACTAAAAGAAATGTATTTTAATACAGACGATTTAGTAGCAGTAGACTTAAATCTTCCAGATGGGACTAAACAGAAAGCATTTGAGGTAGAAGGAGATATTACATTTACAGAAGAGCAAATTATGAATATGCAGATGGGAGGTAATATCGAATCAAAGCAATACCGTACATATAATTTAGTATCTACACCATGGTGGGGAACTAGAACAATTACTATTATTGGATATACAGGAGCAAATGCATCTGGACTTAGTAATAAAGAACGAACTGCTTTAAGGTGGGCTGTAAATAATTACAATAGTTTAAACTTAAAAATTAGATTTCAATTAACTTTTGGAACAAATTATGGACCAAAAGATATAGTTGTATATCGAGCTAATATAGGATTTACAGGAGGGAAAGCAGGTTTTCCTGCTAATGGAAATCCTTATAAATGGGTTCGTATAAATGGCATGAATATTTACAGTACGAATGTTAATGAGCACGTATTGACTCATGAAATTGGACATGCTGTGGGTTTCCGTCATACAGATTGGAATACACGTGCTAGTTGTGGAGGTACTGGAGAAGCTGCAGGAACAGATGGTGCTGTACATATTCCAGGAACTCCTTGGGGATACGATTCTACTTCGTTGATGTTAGCATGTTTTCCTTCAAATTCAAATGGAGAATTTAATGCAAACGATAGAACAGCTTTAAATTTTCTGTACTAAGATTTTAGTATAATTAAGTTTATATAAAAAAGAGACTTTAATGTTTACCATTAGAGTCTTTTTTTATTAGGTATTTAATACCAACGTAACATCAAAATACGCTATAAATTATTTATCATTTCACGTTTTACTGCACTTTAAATTTATGCTATGCTTGAAATTTCAAGATTGTAAAACATAAAATATTTAAAACCTATTTAGCGCATTTTGAAATTGAATTGATATAAAAGCTAACTATTTTTAAATATTAAATAAAACATTAACAAAAAATTATCAATCAAAACCTATATATTTGCTGTATGATAAAGCAATATGTTTTCATAATTTCTATTTTAATATCGAGTTTTGTTTTTGGACAACGAAAAACCTTAGATCCAAATCAAATTACAAATCGTATTGGAGGTACAAAATTAGATAGTTTATCCCAACAAGATGAGTTTAATGTGGAGCTGAGCGAAGAAACAAAATTTACCGATTATAAAATCATATCTTACAATAAGGATACAATCTTTGTAGACACTACTTTGGTGTTAAAAAAAGATTATAAATTTAATTACCTTCGTAAAGATAATTTTGAGTTATTAGAATTTCATAATCAAGGACAAACATTTAATAATCTCGCTTATACTTTTGATGAAATTTCATTATATCCTAAATTAGGAGCAAGAGCCAAACACTATAATTTTTATGAAGTAGAAGATATAAATTATTATCAAGTAGCTACTCCAGTTTCGGAACTTATGTATAAAGCAGGTTTAGAGCAAGGACAAGTTTTAGATGCATTAATAACACTTAATGTCACCAAGAGACATAATATGTCGTTTGCATATAAAGGTTTACGTTCTTTGGGTAAATATCGCAGTAATTTGAGTAGTCATGGAAACATGCGACTTACTTATAGTTTTAAAAGTAAGAATAATAAATATCAAATGCGAAGTCACATTGTAGCACAAGAACTTTTAAATAACGAAAATGGAGGTTTAATAGTTAAAGCCATACGTAATTTTGAAAGTAATGATGCCGATTTTAAAGATAGAGGTAGATTAGAAACTTATTTTACAGATGCATTTAATGTATTACGAGGAAACCGATATTTCTTAGAACACGAATACAATTTGGCTCCAAAAAAAGATAGCGTATCAAAAAAAAAGATGGCTTTAAAAATTGGACATGTATTTAACTACGAAACAAAGCATTATCAATTTAACCAAAGCAATGATAATGTTTATTTTGGAGACGCATATACAGCACAAATATTAGATAGAAATAGTTTTACAAAATGGTATAATCAACTGTCAGTTCAATTAGAATCGTCTAGTATTTTAGGAAATTTAAAGGCTTACGTAGAAAATTACGATTACGATTATCGGTATAAAAATGTCGTTGTTTTAAATAATCAAATAATATCTCAAAGTTTAAAGGATAACATATCATCTGTAGGAGCAGAGTGGAAAACCACATTAAAAGCGATTACAATTTATGCAAAAGCAGCAAGTACCTTTGCAGGAAATCTAAACGGTAATTTTATTAAAGCCTCAGCAAGTTATAAAAAAGATAGTTTATTAACACTTAATGCAACTTTTTTAAATAACAATAAAGCACCAAATTTTAATTTTTTATTAAATCAAAGTGATTACAAAGCATATAATTGGCAAAATAGTGATTTTAAAAATGAATTAACCAGAACTTTATTGTTTGAATTAAAATCGGATAAGTTATTAAATGCATCCGCACAAATTACACAATTAGATAATTATACTTACTTTGGAGATACTATTACAAGCACACAACCTAAGCCATTACAATATTCAGGAACAATAAATTATTTAAAAATTAAGGCGTCTAAAGCAATACGTTATAAGAAATTTACTTTAGATAATACGTTGATGTATCAGAAAGTAGCCAATGGAAAGGAAGTATTTCGAGTGCCAGAATTTGTAACTAGAAATACAATTTATTATTCTAGCTATGTTTTTAAAAAGAAACCAATGTATTTACAAGCAGGAATTACATTTAGATATTTTACAAAATACTTTGCGAATGCATACAATCCATTATTATCCGAATTTAGTTTACAAAATGAAGTAGAAATTGGAAATTATCCAGTAATGGATGTTTTTGTTAATGCAAGAGTTCGGAGTATGCGTATATTTTTAAAAGCAGATCATTTAAACGCTCTTTTTTCGCC
>JALSLK010000109.1 GCA_026988355.1 Flavobacteriaceae bacterium | reverse complement strand
AATAGAAAAACTACCATTTAGCAACCGATTCATTAAAAATATCTTGAGTAATACGTTCAAAAATTTCTTTGTACGCATCTTCTAAAGTAGCGCCAGTAAGTTGAGAATTTGCATCGTAATCGTAAAAGTGCGTAAAAGTTTTGTCAAAATTATCCTCTTCTTTAAGAGCGTTATAAAAACGAACTTTTATACCAATAGTTAATCTGCTTTGTGCGGCAGTTTGATTTGCTGTTGCAGCAATTGGAATAATACGATATTGTGTAATTTCGCCTTCGAAAGTTAAATCTGCATTTCCATTCGTTAAGTTAAGATTTGTTTGTCGCAAGAATAAATCTTGTAACGCAATTTGAAAACTTTGACTTAATGTAGGCTCTACAAAACTGGCATTATTAGGAAAAAAAGGGATGTTAATTGTTTTAGCATCACCAACACTTCCACCAGTAAAAGAATAAACACCACAGCTTTGAAAAGAATGTGCAAATGCTAGAAAAATAATAATTGAAAGTGCTTTTTTCATAAAAAGGTATTGAATTGTAAAAATAGGGACAAATTTTCTTTATAAAATGTTAATTTTTTTATTGTTTTGAAAAGGTTTTATTTTCTAAGTAATTGATAACATCATTCTTTATTTTCATAAATCGTATTGTTTAATTTTTCGATATAATGTACGTTCGGAAATACCTAATTCTTTAGCAGCTAATTTTCTTTTGCCTTTATTTCTCTCTAGAGAATACTTAATCATTTCTTCTTCTTTTTCTTGTAAAGAGATAGTTGGTTCTATAATTTCTGTATTCTCAAATTTAGGATTCTCATTATTGTAATTTTCAGAATCGTTTACCGAAATAATTTCTACGCTACTTTCTTTAGAAGTACTATTTGATGTAGTTTCAAAATCGTCGTATATTCTACGAATTAGATGTTCATTATTCTCTTTAATTTTACCATTATTTTTCATTAAATCAAGCGTTAATTTTTTTAAATCATTAATATCGCTACGCATGTCTAACATAATTTTATAAAAAATTTCTCGCTCATTAGCAAAATCCATTTGCTGTTTATTTTGACTTATTAAACTTGGTAAATTCGATTTGTGGTTTGGTAAATAACTTTGTAGTATTTGTGCATTAATTGTTCTATTTTGTTCAATAACAGAAATTTGCTCGGTTATATTACGAAGTTGTCTAATATTACCATTAAAGGAATAGTTTTCTAATAATCGTATGGCATCATCTTCCAATCTAATTGTTGGCATTTTGTATTTTTGAGCAAAATCGGATGCAAATTTTCTAAAAAGTAAGTGAATATCTCCTTTTCTTTCACGTAAAGGAGATAAGTGTATGTCTACGGTACTTAAGCGATAAAATAAATCTTCTCTAAATTTGCCTTTTTGAATTGCTTCCATCATATGTAGATTGGTAGCAGCAACAATTCTGATGTCTGTTTTTTGTACCTTAGAAGAGCCAACTTTCATATATTCTCCATTTTCTAAAATACGTAATAAACGTACTTGTGTAGTAAGAGGTAATTCGCCAACTTCATCTAAAAAAATAGTACCGCCATCGGCAACTTCAAAATAACCAGAGCGGTTCTGTGTCGCACCAGTAAAGGCACCTTTTTCGTGACCAAACAATTCACTGTCAATAGTTCCTTCTGGAATTGCACCACAGTTTACAGCAATATATTTTTTGTGTTTTCTGTGTGATAAAGCATGTATTATTTTTGGAATACTCTCTTTACCAACACCACTTTCTCCAGTTACTAACACAGAAATATCGGTAGGAGCAACACGTATTGCTTTTTGTAAAGAACGGTTTAATTTTTCATCGTTTCCAATAATACCAAAGCGTTGTTTTATATTTTGAAGTTCTTCCATAAGTTGGTAGGTTTGATAATTCTTTATTTATTCATAAACAAAAGTTGTTGTTGTAATTACATCAGATGAATTTCTATAATAAGAAGTTGAAGGTTTATCTCCATTATAATCATACGTAAAATAGAGCGCATTCGAATTATTACGATCTACTAATAAAGGATTATTATTTCCTAGATGATTGTATATCGCAAGTAAATCAGATACAGAAAAACCACTTCCTGGTCTAGCACCATAAATAATTAGATTTTGAAGATAATATTTATTATAATGAGGTAGATATGGATTAATTTTAGAATCGTAAGTAGATTCGATATCAATATTTACTAAAGAAAATAAATTGTAAAAGCCAGTTAAACGAATAACATTTTTATTATTATCGTAAGCAAAATTAATATTAATCTTAACACTTCCATCCCATTTTGTAACTTTATATTTACTTAATAAATTATTATCATTAAATGAAAATTCGTAGTTGTTGTATAAATTACTACTATCATCTACTAATAAAGGAATACTCATCTTATTTCCTTCCCAAGTCACAGTTCTGTCTTGGTCTACAGGTTCAGCAATAAGAAATGGTCTTGCGTAAAAATCATGTACCGAAGTAATTTTACCGTTACTGTCATACGTAAAAGTATATTCTCTATCGACTTCATTTTCAGAATAGATAGTGAATTTAGTCATTTTACCATCAGCGTCGTATTCAAAATTATTTGTAAGTGTAGAACCATAATAGAATGTTTTTACTTTATCTCCATCTTCATAATTAATCGAAGCAGTATTTCCAGTATTATTAAAGGTTCTATCTACTCGTAAAAGATTTCCAGAATTATCTGGATCATCGTCCGATCCGCAAGAATATAATAAAGTAGTTATCACTAAAAGGGTTAATGTAATTTTGTTCATGTTATTTGATTTAATATTTATTGTTATTATTTAATTATTTTGCCTAATAAAGTGGCACTAGTACATTCGTTAATTTTTACCATTACAAAATCGCCAACTTTTTCATTGCCAGTTTTAGGAAAAATTGCCATGGTGTTTTGTGTATTTCTACCTTTCCAATGTTTGTCCGATTTTTTAGAATTACCTTCAATTAGAATTTCCATAGATTTACCAATAAATTCTTTGGTTCTGTAATGCGAAAGTTCTCGTTGCAAGGCTACAATTTCTGCCAATCTTCTTTGTTTAATATCTGCAGGAATATCGTCTTCCATTTTTTTACCAGCTAAAGTTCCAGGTCTTTCCGAATAAGCAAACATAAAACCATAATCGTACTTTACATATTCCATCAAAGAAAGTGTGTCTTTATGGTCGGCTTCGGTTTCGCCACAAAAACCAGTAATAATATCGTGCGATATGGCACATTCTGGTATAATACTACGAATGTTATCAATTAGTTCGATATATTCTTCGCGCGTATGTTGACGATTCATAGCCTTTAATATACGAGTACTACCAGACTGTACAGGTAAATGAATGTATTTACAAATATTATCGTATTTGGCAATTGTATGCAGTACATCAATATGCATATCGTGCGGATTAGAAGTTGCAAAACGAATTCTCATTTTTGGAACGGCAATAGCAACCATTTCTAGTAATTTAGCGAAACTTACAGCAGTAGCTTGTGCAATATCAGAAGCATTTTTAAAATCTTTTTTGAGTCCACCACCATACCATAAGTACGAATCTGCATTCTGACCAAGTAACGTAATTTCTTTATATCCTTTATTCCACAAATCTAATGTTTCATTTATAATACTCTCAGGATCGCGACTACGTTCTCTTCCACGTGTAAACGGAACCACACAAAAAGTACACATATTATCGCAACCACGAGTAATGGTCACAAATGCAGAAACACCATTAGAATTTAATCGTACAGGCGAAACATCTGCATATGTTTCTTCTTTAGATAATTGAACATTAATAGCATCTTTACCAGCATCTACTTCTTTTACCAGATTGGGTAAATCTCTATATGCATCTGGACCGACAACCAAGTCTAGCATTTTTTCTTCTTCTAAAAATTTAGTTTTTAAACGTTCTGCCATACAACCCAAAACACCAATTTTCATATTTCTGTTTTGCTTTTGCTTTACACGATTGTATTTTTGTAGTCTTTTACGAATAGTTAGTTCTGCTTTTTCTCTGATAGAACACGTATTTACTAAAACCAAATCAGCTTCCTCTAATAAATTGGTGGTGTTATATCCTTCATTTGCAAGTATAGAAGCAACAATCTCGCTATCATTCATATTCATTTGACAACCATAACTTTCGATAAAAAGTTTTTTAGTATTTTTTTGTTTGCCTTTTGTGATAAGTGCTTGCCCTTGTTTTTTTTCTTCAATTACGTGTTCACTTGCCATAGATTGTTAATTTTATTTTCATTACGACTTACATTACAAGTACGAATGTTATAATTTATTTGATTTAAGATTGCAAATATACAACCTTAAATTAAAAAGATGACAAACTGACAGGTTAAAAATAAATAAGCAATTTATTCGCCTTCAGATTTGATGTTGAACTCAGGTTATAACTAACATAAAAAGTATTAGTGTACAAGCTTCTTTATTTAGGATAAATGTTCCATATATTGTTTATTTCTAGTATAAAAGTATAGATTTAAGAGTGAATATTAGAGATAAAAAATAGTAAAAAAATAAAAAATAAATATTTCTTATAAATTTGATTTAGAGTAGATTATCTGTAATGAAGTAAGGTAAAAAAACGTAAAAATTAAAATAAATTTGTAACATTAAAAAAAATCTACATACATTTGCCGACCAAAGAGTAGTAATTTGTTCAAAATTATTTCCAAAATTATACCTTAATATATATGGCAAAAAATTTAGTAATTGTTGAGTCTCCAGCTAAGGCAAAAAAAATAAGCACATTTTTAGGCAAAGATTATCAAGTAGAATCTTGTTTTGGTCATATTGCAGACTTACCTTCTAAGGAATTAGGAGTAGATGTCGAAGGCGATTTTTCACCAAAATATGTTGTCTCAAACGATAAGAAAGATATCGTTAGAAAGTTAAAAAAGTTAGCTAAAAATGTAGATACAGTCTGGTTAGCGAGTGATGAGGATCGAGAGGGAGAAGCTATTGCATGGCATTTATTTGAACAATTAAAATTAGATGAGAAAAATACAAAGCGAATTGTTTTTAACTCCATTACAAAATCAGCAATATTAAAATCTTTAGAAAATCCAACGTCTATCAATTACAATTTAGTAAATGCACAACAAGCGAGGAGAGTTTTAGATCGTTTGGTTGGATATGAACTTTCTCCAGTATTATGGCGAAAAGTTAAAGGAGGATTATCTGCAGGACGAGTACAATCTGTAGCAGTTCGTTTAATTGTTGAGCGTGAACGCGAAATTCAAGAGTTTAAAACAAATGCAAGTTTTAGAATAGGAGCAGAATTTACAAATGCAGAAGGTAAAAAATTTAAAGCAAAATTACCAAAAACATTTGCAACCGAAAAAGAAGCAGCAGATTTTTTAGAGTCGTGTAGTAATGCAGCGTTTAGTATCGCAGATTTATCTCAAAAACCAGCAAAAAAAACACCAACAGCACCATTCACAACATCTACATTACAACAAGAAGCATCGCGTAAATTATATTTTCCTGTAGCAAAAACCATGATGGTTGCACAACGATTATATGAAGCAGGATTAATAACTTATATGAGAACCGATTCTGTAAATTTATCTCAAGATGCAAAAGATGGAGCAAAAGAAGAAATTATAGCGTCGTATGGAGCAACATATAGTAATCCAAAAGATTATAAAACAAAAGCAAAAGGAGCACAAGAAGCACACGAGGCAATAAGACCAACCGATTTTTCTTTACATACAGTAGATATTGATTATGACCAAGCACGTTTGTATAGTTTAATATGGAAAAGAGCCATCGCCTCACAAATGAGTGAAGCACAGTTAGAACGTACAAATGTGAAAATTAAAAATTCATCTAATAAAGAGATTCTAACAGCAAATGGAGAGGTAATTAAATTTGATGGATTTCTAAAAGTATATATGGAAGGTAGTGATGAAGAGGTGGAACAAACAGGAATGCTGCCAAAAATGAGTGTAGGAGAAACATTAAATTACAATTATATTCAAGCTACAGAACGCTATTCTAGAGCAAAAGGACGCTTTACAGAAGCCTCATTAGTAAAACGATTGGAAGAATTAAATATAGGAAGACCATCTACGTATGCACCAACAATATCGACAATTCAACGTAGAAAATATGTAGAAAAATCTGCATTAGAAGGTGTAGAACGAAAATACAATCAATTAACACTAGCAGGAAATAGTGTAGAGACAAAAACATTAACAGAAATAACAGGAGCATCCAAAGGAAAATTAATACCTACAGATATTGGAACAATAGTAACCGATTTTTTAGTTGCCAATTTTAAAAATATTTTAGATTTTGGATTTACGGCAAAAGTAGAAGAAGATTTTGATGCAATAGCAAGAGGAAATAAAGAATGGATAGATACTATAAAAAGTTTTTATAAAGAATTTCATATTACAGTAGAAGACGTAAAAGAAAATGCCGAAAGAGAATCAGGAGAAAGAATACTAGGAACAGATCCAAAATCAGGAAAACCAATTTTAGTGCGTTTAGGGCGTTTTGGAGCAATGGCACAAATTGGAGGAAGAGAAGATGAAAATAAGATATTTGCAAGTTTAAAGCCAAACCAAAATCTAAATACAATAACATTAGAAGAAGCGTTAGATTTATTTTTATTGCCTAAAAGTTTAGGAAATTATGAAGATAAAGAAGTAATTGTAGCTAATGGGAGGTTTGGACCATATGTGAAATTTGAAGATAAATATGTCTCTATTCCGAAAGGAGAAGATCCATTAAAATTAAACCTAGAAGAAGCAATAGAACTAATCGAAGAGAAGAGAAAGGCAGATGCACCAATTGCAACGTATGAAGAAATGCCAGTACAAAAAGGAGTAGGGCGTTTTGGACCATTTATTAAATGGAATGGTACTTTTATAAATGTTAATAAAAAATACGATTACGATAATTTAACACAAGTAGATATCGAAGAACTTATCGAAACAAAAAAACAAAAAGATATCGATAAAATTATTCATAGTTGGGAAGAAGGAACAATTCGATTAGAAAAAGCACGTTGGGGAAGATTTAATATTATTCATGGAAAGAATAAAAAAATAGAATTACCAAAAACAACAAAGGCAGAAAAAATGACTTTAGAACAAGTTAAAGAAATAATTGAAAAAAAGACAAAAAAGAAAAAAACGGTACGTAAAAAAGTTACAAAAAAGAAATAAATTAGAGTAATGATTTTCGAGTATTTACATCCAGTTTCAGAAATAATAATTGAGGGATTAAGCGATTATAAGGAAGAGCGTTTTGGTGCAAAAATAAATATTCATACAGAAGCATTTTTTCCAGAAATAACTCAAGATACAGCTATTGCAATTATTGGAGTGCAAGAAGATAGAAACGCAATTAACAATGAAGGTTCAGGAAATAAATTTTCATTAATTAGGCAAGAATTGTATAAATTATATGCAGGTAACTGGCATTTGAATATGGTAGATTTAGGCGATATTCATAAAGGGAATACACTATCGGATACCCATTTTGCATTACGAAAAATAGTTACTTATCTAGTAAAAAAGAATATTATACCTATAATATTAGGAGGAAGTCAAGCATTAACATACACAATGTATAGAGCATACGATGACTTAGAACAAACAGTTAACTTGGTTTCTGTAGATAATAAATTTGATTTAGGGCAATTAGATAGCGAATTAAATTCAAGATGTTATTTAAGTAAAATAGTAATGGAAGAGCCAAACAATTTATTTAACTTTAGTAATATAGGATATCAAACATTTTTTAACTCGCAAGAAGAAATAGACTTATTAGAAAAACTGTATTTTGATAGTTATCGGTTGGGAATAGTAAATAAAAATATTTCTTTGGTAGAACCAATATTAAGAGATGCAGATTTGGTAAGTATAGATTTAAGTGCTTTGCGAAAATCCGATGCACCAGCAAACAATAACACAACGCCAAATGGATTTTATGGAGAAGAAATATGTGCAATAGCAAGATATGCAGGTTTGAGCGATAAGGTTTCTACCTTAGGTATATTTGAATATAATGCGACATTAGATGATAAAAACCAAACAGCACAATTAATAGCACAAATGATATGGTATTTTATCGAAGGAGTAAATTTTAGAATAAAAGAATATCCGTTTGGATCAAAAAAAGATTTTTTAAAATACATCGTTCCAATAGATAATGATACTATAAATTTTTATAAAAGCAATAAAAGTAATCGATGGTGGATGGAGATAATTAATAATAAATTTAAAAAAGAAACGTTAATTCCATGTACCTATAATGATTATTTAGAGGCAAATAACCAAAATATTCCAGAGCGATGGTGGAAAACGTTAAGAAAATTAACATAAGAATATACTAAAATTATTTTCTTTGCGTTTTTAGGTTGATTAATAGTGTTGATTGAGAAAAAAAAGAGATTAGAATTGTATATTTAAAAAAATAGTAATAGGTTTACGCCGTCGAAAACAGAATTACGCACGTAAGTGTCTTATTTTTAATGAAGTAACTGTTATTGTAATAAACTAATAATAAAAAATGAAGAAATTATCGTTAATTGTATTGATTACCTTTTTGATTTTCAGTTGTAAATCAAATTCTAAAGGACAACTAGTTGGAGTAAAAGCTAAGAAAAAGTGGTTTTCTGAAAAGCCATTTGGAACAGTATTAATACCAGGAGGTTCCTTTACAATGGGAAAACAAGATGAAGATATCGCAGGTTCATTAAGTACACCAGCTAGAACAGTAACTGTACGTCCATTTTATATGGATGAAACCGAAATTACAAATAGTGAGTACAGACAATTTGTGTTTTGGGTAAGAGATTCTATAATCAGAACAAAATTAGCAATTTTAGCGGAAGAATCTGGGGATGCCTCAGGAGCTTTATCAAACTATAAATTTAAAGACTCTGCAGACGGAGGAGTGTACTACAAGTACATGATGGATAACTATGGAGGATTAGGAGATGTAAATTCGCCAACAGAAGGAAAAGTATTAAATTGGGAAGAAAATTTAATTTACGATACAAATGATTTTCCAGATGCAGATTATGCAGAGGTAATGGATAGTATGTATTTGCATACAGACGAGACATTTAATGGGAAAAGAATATTAAATGCAGATAAAATTAAGTTTTCGTATTTTACATTTGATAATGAAGAAGCTGCAAGAAATAGAGGGAAAGAAAGAAAAAATTTCATAAAAAAACAAGAATTATATATTTATCCAGATACAACAGTATGGGTAAAAGATTTCAATTATTCGTATAACGATCCAATGCATCAAGATTATTTTTCACATAATGCATACGATGAATATCCAGTTGTTGGTATTAGTTGGTCACAAGCAAAAGCATTTTGTAATTGGAGAACACAAGTAAGAAATAACTATTTGTCTTCAAAGAAAAACGCATCGAGCGAATCGTACTTTAGATTACCAACAGAAGGAGAATGGGAATTTGCAGCACGAGGAGGATACGAATTTGGTAAATATCCTTGGGGAAACCCTTATCCATTTAGCGATAGAGGATGTTTCTTAGCAAACTTTAAACCACAACGTGGAGATTATGCATTAGATGGCGCACTATATACAATGGAGGCAAAATCATATAATGCAAATGGATATGGGTTGTATAATATGGCAGGAAATGTCTCGGAATGGACAAATACAGCATATAATCCAACTTCATATTTAATTGGATCAACAATGAACCCAAATGTAGAAGATAAAGAAAATCACAGAAAAGTAATTCGTGGAGGATCTTGGAAAGATGTGGCATATTTCTTAGAGGTAAGTACAAGAGATTTTGAATATGGCGATACAGCAAGAAGTTATATCGGATTCAGAACAGTACAAGATTATCATGGAAAAGTAAAATAAAACAATCAAATATCTAATCAAATAAATAACAACTTAAAATTTAAAAAAATTATGGCATCAAAAGGTAAATTAATGAAAAGAGTTTTTCACATGGCATATAGTATTGGAGCATCTATTGTAATTTTAGGAGCACTTGGGAAAATTCTTCATATGCCAATTTTTGGTATTCCAGGAGGAACATTATTAATGATAGGGTTAGGAGTGGAAGCAGCAATTTTCTTTATGTCCGCTTTCGAACCAATTGATGATGAATTAGATTGGTCATTAGTATATCCAGAATTAGGAGGAGGAGCATCATCAGGTAATAACTCAAATGCATTAGTAGAAGAAGCAGATAGTCAAGGTTTATTATCACAAAAATTAGATACGATGTTACAAGAAGCAGGTTTAGATGCTAATTTAATGTCCAGTTTATCTACAAGTATTCAAAATTTTAGTGGAGCAGCAGAAAATATTGCACCAGCAGTAGATTCAATATCTGCAACAAATAAATATAGCGAACAATTAGCATTAGCAGCTAGTCAAATGGAATCTTTAAATAGCTTGTATAAAGTACAAATAGAATCCACTACACGTCAAGCAGAAATTAATGATGCAGTAGCAAATAATGCAGGAGCATTACAACAACAAATGGAGTCGTTAACAAATAATTTATCTTCTTTAAATGGAGTTTATGGAGGTATGTTATCTGCAATGTCATCTAAATAATAGGATTTATTAATTTAATAACTTAAAACAAATTTTATTATGGCAGGAGGAAAACTATCCGCAAGACAGAAGATGATTAACTTAATGTACCTAGTATTTATTGCAATGCTTGCAATGCAAATGGGTAAAAAAGTACTTTCTTCTTTTGGAAGAATGAATGAAACACTAACAGATGCAAATATTACAACAGGTAAAACCAATGCAGCAGCATTAACGAGTTTAGCTACTTTAGCTGGAGACCAACCAGAAAAGTATAACGAACTAAATCAAAAAGCATCTCAATTAAGTACATTCTCTAGCGAATTTGATACCTATTTAACAGGATTAAAAGGTAAGATGTTAGAAGGAATGGAAGATCCTAAAAACTACGAAGCAATGAGTGGTAGTAATAAGGTAGACCAACTTTTCTTTATAGAAGGTAAACCAACAGAATTAGGAAAAGAGTTTGAAGAAAAAATAGCATCGTATAGAGAAAATGTTAAAAAACTAGTAGGAACTGGTTTTGATAGCGAAATTTTAGGTAAAATAGAAAAACGATTTAGTACAGCGCCAGATGTTATTGGTAAAAAAGGGAAAGAACCATGGTTGGAAAGCCGTTTTGAAGGATTTCCATTAATATCATGCGTAACAAATGTTACAAAGTTGCAAAATGATATTAAGACAACAGAAAATGAAATTTATTCTACTTTAGTTGGAGGTCAATTAAAATCAGACGTTTCTTTAAAGAATTATGAAGCAATGGTTGTTTTTAGTAAAAATGCATATTATCCTGGAGAAAAATTAGAAGGAAAAATAGTATTAGGTAAAAACGATCCAACATTAACAGCAACAAAAGTAGTTGTTAATGGAGGAAGTATAGCAAAAAGTAATATTCAAGCTGGACAAGTAAAGCTAAGTAGATCAGCAGGAAATGTAGGAGAACATGAACTAAAAGGTAAATTTTATTTTATGGAAAATGGAGAGGAAATTGAAATTCCAATTGTAGGAGGAAAATATTCTGTTATTCCAAAACCAAATGAAGCAGTTATCTCTGCCGATAAAATGAATGTGGTATATAGAGGAGTTTCAAATCCAATAACAATATCTATACCAGGAGTACCAAATAATAAAGTAGTTGGTTCTGCATCAGGCTTAACAAATAAAGGTGGAGGGAAGTATGTAATGAATCCTCCAGCACAAAAAGAAGTCACAATTAATGTTACAGGAAAATTACCAAATGGAGCAACAGTTAGGTCAAGTAAAAAGTTTAGAATAAAAAATATACCATCGCCTACAGGTACTATTCGTGGTACAACTGGTTATCAAAAAATGTCAAAAAGTAGTTTGTTAAAATCTACAATTGGAGCAAAATTAGAAGATTTTGTTTTTGATTTAAAAATTGGAGTTTCTGGTTTTTCAGTTAAAGTTCCAGGGAAACCAACAATAAAAGTATCAGGAACACGTTTTAATGCAGCTGCCCTTCGTGCAATTAAAAGCGCAAAAAGAGGAGATGTGATTACCATATTAAATATTAAGTCAAAATTATTAAATAACGCATCGTATTTTCTAAAGAAAACTTCTGGAGTTACTATTGAAATTACAAGTTAATATTTCTCTGAAAGTTTTATTAAAAAGAGAAAATACAAATTAATTATATTAAGTTATGAGTTTAAAAAAAGGATTATTTATGTTATTATTTGCTCTGCTAGTTACCAATATAACACAAGCACAAGCAAATTTATTAAATGCAACAATTCCTGAAGAAATTGGTGTAAAGACAGAAGAACAATTAGCAGCAGATAATGATAAACCATTGCCTTATGGATTTATTGATGATAGAGATATTTTATGGTCAAAAATGGTTTGGGAATACATTGATTTGAATGAAAAAATTAATCTGCCATATTATTATCCAGCAGATACATCAAACATAAACTCAGATAGAAGGTCTTTATACGATACTTTGTTAAGAGGAATTAAGAGAGGAGATATTGTAGATGTATATGACGATTCTTATTTTGTGGATAAATTATCTTTAAAAGAAATCAAATCTAGACTTAGTAAAATTGATACAACAGATGTAGGTATTGATAAATTAAACCTAGGAGAACAACTATTAGAAGAAGATATTGATGTTAGAGATTTACAATCAGCAGATATTGAGGGTTTTCGTATAAAAGGACTGTACTATTTTGATAAAAGACAAGGAGAGTTAAAATACCGTTTATTAGGTGTTGCTCCTGTATCTCCAGATGTACAGTTTATAGACGATACCGAAGGAGGAGATTTAGCAAATATGGTAGATTTATTTTGGGTTTGGTATCCAGGAATTAGAGATATTATGCACGAAATGAAAGTATTTAATTCAAAAAATTCGGCATATCCACTTTCGTTTGATTTATTATTAAATGCAAGACGATTTAATGCGATTATTTATAGAGAAGAAAACGTATATGGAAATAGAGATATATCCGAGTATGTTAAAAATAATGCTTTATTTCAAGTATTAGAATCTCATAAAATAAAAGAAAAAATTAGAAATTACGAATTAGATATGTGGAATTATTAATTGACATATTTTAATTAAAATAAAAAAAAAACTCTTGCAATGCAAGAGTTTTTTTATGACAAAAACCTTAGTTTTACTATATGGATATAGATTATATAATTGTTGGTTTTGGACTTGCAGGGTTAGCATTTGTGGAAGAATTAGAAAAAAAAGGGAAAACCTATATTATTTTTGAAAATGAATCACAAAATTCCTCTAAAGTAGCAGCAGGAATGTATAACCCAGTTGTGCTTAAAAGGTTTACGCCAGTTTGGAATGGTAACGAACAATTAAAAGTAGCATTGGCATTTTTTAAAGAAATAGAAAAAAGACATAACCGTACCTATTTGTATGATGTGCCTATTTATCGAGTTTTTAAATCGATAGAAGAACAAAATAATTGGTTTGCCGCATGCGATAAACCAAAGTTGGCAGCTTATATGTCTACAACATTAATCCCAAATAATAAAAAAGAAGTATTAGCTCCATTTGGATTTGGAGAACTACTGCATACAGGAAGATTAGATGTTAACTCGTTATTATACAATTATCAAAAAAAGTTAATTCTAAAAAATAAATTAATAAAAGAGACCTTTAATTATGCGACATTAGAAATTTTAGAAACAAGCGTTCGATATAAAAATGTAAATGCAAGACACCTTGTTTTTTGTGAAGGCTTTGGATTAAAAGACAATCCGTTTTTTAATTATTTACCAATGAATGAAGCAAAAGGAGAATTGATAACCATACATGCACCTAGTTTAAAAGTTGAGTATTTAATAAAAGCCGCACTATTTGTATTGCCATTAGGAAATGATTTGTATAAAGTTGGAGCAACATTTAATTGGAAAGATAAAACACAGAAACCTACCGAAAAAGGAAGAGAAGAACTAATAAAAAAATTAGAAGCAACCATTAATACCACATATAAAATTGTAGATCATGTAGCAGGAATTCGTCCAACAGTAAAAGATAGAAGACCTTTAATAGGGATACATCCAAAATACAAACAATTAGCCATTCTTAACGGATTAGGAACACGAGGCGTTATGATTGCACCAACAGTAGCAAAACAATTATATGCAAATATTGAAAATAAAGTACCTTTACATAAAGAAATAGATATCAAAAGATTTTAAGAATCGGAATCTTCATTTTTAAAATCTTTCACATAGCTAACAAACATATTGATATAAATTATTCTAGAAAGTTTGAGCATAAATGGTGTAAAAACGATTAAACCAACAAAAACGGCAATAAAACTAGTAATTAAACTAAAACCAAGTAAAGTTGCAATTATAACAATAGCAATAGAAGTAGCAACAGATAAACCATACGAAACATACATAGCACCATGATAAAAAGAAGGTTCAATCATGTAATGTAAATCACAAGTATTGCATTTTTCATGAATGTCTAAAATTTTTTTAAGATGTAACGGGTTTTTATCCAAATAAAAATCGCCATTCTGACATCTTGGACATTTATTGTTAAAAATACTATAAGATTTTGTTCCTTTTTTAAACATATTTTTTGATTACTAATTATTTGGTTTAAAGTGAATAAAAATTCAGACAATACCCTTAGGTAATCAAACTTTTATTTATTTTCGCTGTTTGTACAACATTTGTTGTGTAAATACAATGCAAATATAATAGAATAAACAAAAACTTGTGTAACAAAATATGCTTAATGCTCATAATATAACCGTTTCTTTTCAAGGAGAAGATTTATTTTCAGGAATAACATTTAAACTAGTAGCAGGAGACCGTATCGGTTTGGTAGGTAAAAACGGTGCAGGAAAATCTACATTATTAAAAATAATAGCCAAAGAACAAGAATACGATAAAGGAACTATTGCTTTTGAAAAAGAGGTGAAAATCGGATTTTTAAAACAAGATATAGATTTTGAAGGAGGAAGAACCGTACTAGAAGAATCGTATCAAGCATTCGAAGAAATTATTGAAACAGAAAAAAAACTAGAAGACATAAACACACAATTGGCAGAACGTACCGATTATGAAAGCGAATATTACCACCAATTAATGCACGATTTAGACGATTTACAACATCGTTACGAATTACTAGGAGGATATAATTACCAAGGACAAACCGAAAAAATATTAAAAGGATTAGGATTTACAACTGAAGACTTTAATAGTCTAACAGAAACTTTTTCAGGAGGATGGCGTATGCGTATTGAATTGGCAAAATTACTATTGCAAGATAATGATATTTTACTACTAGATGAACCAACGAACCATTTGGATATAGAATCTATAATCTGGTTCGAAAATTTCTTAAAAGGATTTACAGGAGCTATTATGATGGTTTCGCACGATAGAATGTTCTTAGATAATGTAACCAATAGAACCATTGAAATCTCTCTAGGGCAGATTTACGATTTTAAAAAATCCTATACAGGATATTTAGGATTACGAGCAGAAATTAAAGAAAAACAACTGCAATCACAAAAAAATCAAGAAAAAGAGATAAAACGAACGGAAGATTTAATAAATAAATTTAGAGCCAAAGCAAACAAAGCATCAATGGCGCAATCGCTTATAAAAAAATTAAATAAAATAGAGCGAATAGAAGTAGATCAAGGAGATAATTCTGTAATGAATGTGCGATTTCCAGTGTCGATAACACCAGGAAAAATAGTATTTGAAATAGAAGAATTAGCAAAATCGTATGGAGAAAAAGAAGTGCTAAAAGAGGTCAATTTATTAATTGAGCGAGGAGCAAGATTGGCATTTATTGGACAAAATGGACAAGGAAAATCAACCTTAGCCAAAATAATGGTCAAAGAAATAGAATATACAGGACAATGTAAAGCAGGACATAATGTGCAAATAGGCTATTTTGCACAAAATCAATCGGAATATTTAGATGGCGAAAAAACAGTATTGCAAATTATGGAAGATGCATCTACCGACTCCAATAGAATGAAAATAAGAGATATGCTCGGTTCCTTTTTGTTTGGAGGAGATACAGTAGACAAAAAAGCAAAAGTACTTTCAGGAGGAGAGCGAAATCGTTTGGCAATATGTAAAATGTTGTTGCGTCCATTTAATGTGTTAATTATGGATGAACCAACCAACCATTTAGACATAGCATCAAAAAACGTACTAAAAAAAGCCTTACAAGATTACAGCGGAACGCTAATATTAGTATCGCATGATAGAGATTTTTTACAAGGATTAACCGACAAAGTATATGAATTTAAAGACCATAAAATAAAAGAGTATTTGGGAGATATTAACTATTATTTAGAAACGCATAAATTAGAAAATATGCGAGAAGCCGAAAAGAAACTAAATAAAAAAGAAGTTATAAAAAAAGACAAATCAGATAATAAATCGAAATACGAAAAAGATAAAACGATTAAAAAACTTAAAAATAAAGTAAGTAAAGTAGAAAATGAGATTTCTAAATTAGAAAAAGAAATTGTAAATTTAGATATAGAATTGGCACAAGATTACGATACCGTTTCTAAAAGAGAAGGTTTTTTTGATACGTATCAAGCAAAGAAAAAGAAAGTGAGTACTTTAGAATCAGAATGGGAGCAATTAGTAGAAGAATTAGATGGTTTGGAGTAAACTAGAATTAATACCAACCTAAGTTTGCAAAATCTTATATTTACAAGAAATAACCAAAAAGAATAAAAGAGGATTTTAACACAATTCAATTTGATTTTAAGATGAGCCAAAAAATCAATAAAAAACATCCAAAGCCTCATTATAAGCACTTTCAAAGCTCATGGCACTTAAATTGGTATTTGCTTTTTGTTGTGTAAAGTAAGAGAGAAGTTTTTCCGTAGGCATGTTACCAGTAAGTTCATCTTTAGCCATCGGACAACCACCAAAACCTTTAATAGCACCATCAAAACGCATACAACCAGCAGTAAAAGCAGCATCTACTTTTTCGTGCCATGTAGTAGGAGTCGTGTGTAAATGTGCACCAAATTCTATTTTTGGATATAAAGGAATTAAGTTTTTAAATAAATAAGAAATAGTTTTACCATCAGCAACCCCAACAGTATCAGACAAAGATAAAATTTCAACACCCATACTAGAGAGTTTTTCTGTCCAATTGGCAACAACATCCACATTCCAAATATCGCCATACGGATTACCAAAACCCATAGACAAATAAGCAACCACTTTTTTATTGGTTGTACTAGCAATGTTTAAAAGTTCCTCTAAAATACCAATAGACTGTTTAATGGTTTTGCCAGTATTACGCATTTGAAAATTCTCTGAAATAGAAAAAGGATAACCTAAATAATCAATTTCCTCAAAAACACTCGCATCCTTAGCACCGCGAACATTCGCAACAATAGCCAATAATTTACTAACGGTTTTACTTAAATCCAATTTTGATAAAACAGCAGCAGTATCATGCATTTGCGGAATCGCTTTAGGAGAAACAAAACTGCCGAAATCAATCGTATCAAAGCCAACTCGAAGTAAAGCATTAATATATTTTGCCTTCGCATCTGTAGCAATAAAATGTGATTTTATACCTTGCATAGCATCACGAGGGCATTCGATTATTTTAACTTGTTTTGTCATATATTATTTACACCTTAACAAAGATTGCAAAGATTTTGTAAAAATAAGACTAATTAAACCAAAATAAAAATACCAATACCAATAAAAACAACAATTTGAACAATTTTTAAAATCTTTTCAAACTGTTTGTTATTTCTTAAAAAAGCAGTCATTTTGTCTGCTAAAAAAGCAATTAAAGAAAATATAATAAACGATTGCAATATAAAAAGAAAACCCAAGGTAAAAATTTGTTGTTTGATATTATCTAAAGAGTTATCAATAAAAGCAGGAAAAAATGCCAAAAAGAAAATAGTAACTTTAGGATTTAAAACGTTCATAATAAAACCTTGTTTGTATAAACTTAATATGGACTTTTTTTGAATATTACTAACATCTAAATCCAAATCACTCGAAGATTGATATACTTTAAAAGCCAAATAAAATAAGTATAAAGCACCAAAAAGTTTAATAAAAAAGAAAACATTTTCGTTTTGTTTTAAAACTTCAGAAATGCCTAAAGCAATTAAGGAAGTATGAATAATAATACCAGAAACCAAACCAAAAGCAGTAACAATGCCATATTTTTTACCATTACTAATACTTTGCATAAGAACATAAATAATATCAGGACCAGGCATTATCGTAAGTAAAGCAGAGGCAGTTAAAAAAGTAAAAACAGTTTCTATATGCAAAAATGTAATGATTTAGTAATATTTCGCAAATTACAAAAAGTACCCAGAATCATAACAGTAAATTCTTCAATAATGTTAGTACTTAATTTTCTGAGTATCTATTGTAACCATACATTAAATTCTTTGCATCCTTTGCGTGAAACCATAGCAAAAAAACAAAAAAATACTATCTTTACAAAAACAAAAAATATGACAAAAATTAAAATATACCACAATAGTAGATGTAGTAAAAGTCGTCAAGGATTATGTATTTTAGAAGAAACAAAACAAGAATTTGAAGTAATAAATTATTTAGAAAATCCACCAACATCAAAAGAATTAAAAGAATTGTTAAAAATGTTGAACTTTACACCAATACAGTTGGTACGAAAAGGAGAAAAAATATGGAAAGAAAATTATAAAGGTAAAGAAATGACAGATGCCGAAATCCTAAAAGCGATGATTAAAAACCCAAAATTAATAGAAAGACCAATTGTCGTAAAAGGAAATAAAGCAGTAGTAGGAAGACCTCCAGAAAATATAAAAGCATTGCTAAAATAATGGCATCAGTTTTTGGACATGCATTAGCATCCATAGCATTAGGAAATGGATTTGTAAAAACAAAAAAGGCACTTAAATTTTGGCTGTTAGGAATATGCTGTGCCATTTTTCCAGATGCAGATGTTATTGGTTTTAAATACGGTATTCCGTATGCAAGTTTTTGGGGACATCGAGGATTTTCACATTCCTTAGTATTTGCAATAGTATTGGGGTTTATAATTGCATTATTGTTTTATAGAAAAAAAGCTTTTAGATGGTATTTTATGTTTTTCACACTAGCAACAGCATCACATGCCATATTAGATGCACTAACCACAGGAGGTCTTGGAGTAGCATTCTTTTCGCCATTTGACAATTCGAGATACTTTTTTCCATGGAGACCAATACAAGTTTCGCCGATAGGAGTTGCTAATTTTTTTACAGAAAGAGGATTACGAGTTATTAAAAGTGAATTAGTATGGATTGGAATTCCAAGTTTTGTTTTTATTATATTATTAAGAATTTATAATAAAATTAGAGAATAATGATAATATTTAGCTGTAAAATATTTATTCTTATTGGTTTTTATCTATATTTACGATAAATATTATAATGACATAAAAAATGAAAAAAAACTACATTATCTTAATCCATTTAATTTTGTTTACTACTGTCATTTCAAATGCACAAAACACATTATCTTTTACCGAAACGAATAAAAAATCAATAAAACTAAAAAATAATTTTAAAGCATATAAAATAATTACGATAAATGATAACTTTAATAAAAAAGAATCAAACGAAACACTAAATATTCAATTAACCAAAACGTATAAGTATATACTAAAAGAAAATAAGTTGCTTTCTGCAAATTATAAAGTAACAATAAATGGCAAAAATGGTATTGAAGAAAAAAAACTTTCTGAAATAGATTTTGATGGTAAATATTTTACAAATAAAGATATTTCCACAAAAAAACAATTACTACTTTCTACATATAAAAATACATATACCATATATATAAAAGATTCAGAAACAGAATTTTATATAGAAGCCTTAAAAAAATACGATGCATCCGCAAAAAGCACCGATTACATATATTATAATGTAAGCGATGCAATTATTCCAGAAAAAATGGATTGTGGATTTAAAGCGTCAAACAAACAAAATAGAACTAAAAGTAATTATGAGCAACAAACAGGAGGTTGTAAAACAGTAGAAATAGCATTTTCGGTAGATTATACCATGTATAATACATACAATTCAATTGGAGGAACAATTAATAGAACCTTAGAAGTATTAAATTTATCCGAAGCCAATTATAGTATAGCAAATGGAATATCAGATGATGTACATTTCAAAGTAGCACAACATTATATTGTAACATGTAATACGTGTAATTATTGGCCAACAACATTAGCCATTTATGATAATTATGCAAAATTGGCAACGTATGCAAATCAAATGTTTACGAACCATTACGATTTAAAAATTCATTGGCAAAACCAAGGAGGAGCAGGACCCGTAGTAGGTTTAGGATCTTATGGAATTTGTAGTCCTACCAATGGAAATGGATTTGGTAGAGCAGTAGTTAAAAACTATGCAACAAATACAAATTTTATACGCTGTATCCTATCACACGAAATAGGACATAATTTTGGATGTGAACATAATACAGAAATTATGAGAGCAACCGTTAGCGGAAGTAATTCATGGTCAGCAACATCTATAGAAACGATAAACAATTCATTACTTACTTATGCGTGTTTGAGTGATTGTAATACAGATGCATGTGATAATAAAAAGGTAAATAATGCCGTAGTAACATTAGATGTACCAACAAATACCATTAATGCAAGTTGGTTAGCAGAAGACGGAATTGATTTTAAAGTTCGTTTGTATGATTTTAATACAGATATTTGGACAGCATATACAACAATTATATATCCAGAGAATACCATTTCGTATACTTTTGAACAAGTACATTGTACCGATAAATATAAAATAGATATTGTACCAGTTTGTAATGGAATAAATGGAATTTCAACACAAATAGCATTTAATATTGATGGCAATGTAGAAGCGCCAGTATTGGCATTTAACTATCTTTCAGAAGATGCATTGTGTAGAGGAGAAGTGTCATATTTTACAGTATCAGCTATAGATGAAGGAACAACACCAATATATCAATGGAAAATAAATGGAACGGATGTAGGTACAAATGATCCAAATTTTTCAACAAATAGCTTACAAAATAATGACGTGTTGAGTTGTCATTTAACAAGTAGTGCAACCTGCGTGAGTTCGCCTTATGCGAGTGTTAGCACAACAGTTTCAGTAGAAGAACCAACTTTATTAGCTGTAACAATTAATGCTTCAGAAACAACTATTTGCGCAGGAAACGAAGTTACATTAACAGCAGTAGGAACAAATGTAACAGGAAGATATCCATATTATAGTTGGCGATTAAATGGAAATCACATACAAGATGGCGGAACAGGAGAAGGACAATCAGGACCAACAATTAC
Organism: Flavobacteriaceae bacterium; assembly: GCA_026988355.1. Classification (GTDB taxonomy): domain Bacteria; phylum Bacteroidota; class Bacteroidia; order Flavobacteriales; family Flavobacteriaceae; genus S010-17. The sequence goes on along the minus strand of JALSLK010000109.1, from coordinate 267 downwards.
AGTAATACCAGCCAATGATGGAGATGTTTATACCTGTATTCTTTATGATGGAGGAGCATGTCATACTAATGGAACAGGTCAAGAAGGTAATGGAGCAACAAGTAATGAAATAACAATAACAATTTTAAATCCATGTACGCTTTCAAATAAAGAGTTTGAAATTTTAGGACTCGAATATTACCCAAATCCAGTAAAAAAAGAGTTTACAATTAAAGCAAATGAAGAAATTTTAGATATAACAGTTTATAATTTATTAGGACAAAAAGT
>JALSLK010000108.1 GCA_026988355.1 Flavobacteriaceae bacterium | reverse complement strand
TTAATGCTAAAATAAAAGGGTTTAGAACACAATTAAGAGGAGTCAGAAAAGTGGATTTCTTCATGTTTAGATTACAAAAATTATTTGCCTAAATATAAAAATCCCACAAGTTTTGAGACTGTTCCCTGCTCTCTTATACCAACTCAACATCAAAATACGCTATAAATTATTTATACTTTTACAAATTTCCTATTATACTATTATTTTTTGTAGCTAAAATTCTGGGTAGAACTCGGATTTAAAACCAATTTTTCATAATTTCATCTTCGATATTTGGATTAGATATATGTTTAAATTCGTTTGTAATGGTATTGTATTTATAATCCAAACTCCATTCCTTAAACTTTTTAGACAGCGCAATAATACTATCGCATACAAATTCGATTTCTTTATTTGTGATAGTAGGATGTATGGACATTCTAATCCAACCTGGTTTATCTAATAAACAACCTTCTGCTATTTTATCTACCAACTCATGAGATTTTTTCTGATCTACATGCAACAAATAATGCCCATAAGTTCCTGCACATGAGCATCCTCCTCTAGTTTGAATTCCAAAACGATCATTTAATATTTTCACTCCTAAATTAAAATGCAAATCGTCTATATAAAAAGAAAAAACTCCCAATCTGTTGGTGTGCTGTTCTGCCAAAATATGTATATTTTCTATTGTTTTAAATTTATCAAAAATAATAGTATTTAATTCGTGTTCTCGTTTTAGTATATTTTCTACTCCCATTTCGTCCTTTAACTTTATGGCTAATGCAATCTTAATGGTTTGTAAAAAGGCTGGTGTTCCTCCATCTTCTCTTACTTCAATATCATTAATATAAGTATGTTCTCCCCAAGGGTTTGTCCAATTTACGGTTCCTCCTCCTGGATTATCTGGTATGGTATTTTTATATAATTTCTCATTAAAAATAAGAACTCCTGAGGTAGCTGGACCTCCTATAAATTTATGTGGCGAGAAGAAAATTGCATCAAAATATGCTTTATCATCTTTGTGCATATCAATATCTACATACGGTGCCGAACATGCAAAATCTACAAAACACAATCCATTATTTTTATGAATCAATTTTGCTATTTCATAAATCTCTGGCTGTATACCTGTCACATTAGAACAAGCGGTTATTGAAGCAATCTTAATAGGTCTCTCTTTGTGTTTTTTTAACAATTTTTCAAAACTTTTTAAACATACTAAACCTTTGTCACAATACGGAATTATTTCTACATCTGCAATTGTCTCTAGCCAGGAGGTTTGATTAGAATGATGCTCCATGTGTGTAATAAAAATTATAGGCTTTATGGTGTCTGGAATTACGGTATAGTCTTTTAAATTATCACTAATTCGCAATCCTAAAATACGTTGAAATTTATTTACAACACCTGTCATACCACTACCTTGTGTTATTAGTATATCTTCTGCATTTGCTTTTACATGTGTTTTGATAATCTCACGTGCTTTATGATATGCCTTAGTCATTACAGAACCTGTTACCGAAGTTTCTGTATGCGTATTGGCCACAAATGGTCCAAATTCATTTAGTAACTTTTCTTCAATTGGTCGATATAATCTACCGCTAGCTGTCCAATCTGTATACACTATTTTTTTTTCTCCATACGGAGATGTAAAAGTTTTATTAATACCGACAATATTGTCTCTATATTTTTTAAAGTAGCTTTCTAAATTCATTCTATTTTACCTAGTTAATTACTTAATAAATTAATGCATAAAAGTACAAAAGTTTACTATACCTTGAAATAATGATTTAAAAATTTATTTCAACTTTACTATTTTGTTTTTTAAAAGGCCCTAGAGGTTTTACTACAAGAATTCAATCGTTAAATCTTAGATATATTAAAAGAAATTTGTACCTTTGTTTTTTGATTTATATTCTATATTTACATTTAAACTTTTTTTAAAAAAACATGAAAAACTTCTTTATTATTGCATTATTGTTTTATTACAGTTATGCTACAGCTCAAAGTAATAATATTATTAAAGTAAATCCGAAGAAAAAAGTATATCTTTTTTTTAAATCTCCAATCGTAAAAGGAGTTTCTATTCCTAATAAATCTTTATTCACTTTTGATAGTGAAAATGGCGCGAGTATTGGTATTGTTACTGGAGAAAAAAATAAAGATTCTAACTTATTAATAACCACTAAAGATGGATTAACCTATTCGTTTAGTTTAATGTATTCTAAAAGTTTGAGCAAATTAAATTATTTTATCGAAAAGAACATTGCTACTAATTATACTAGTGATTTTGCTACAAATAATACCAATACAAAAAAAGACATGAATTTTGATAAAAATGGCATGATTGTATTAGGTGATACTCCAAAAAAGCAAGTTAAAACAATTGACAATACCGACAATGAAGCTTTAAAAGCCGCAAGATTAGAAAAAGAAAAATTAGAAGCTCAAATTAGAAAAGAGAAAGCTGATGAAGAAATAAAATTAGCGCAGTTGCAAAAGATTGAAAAAGAAAAAGCAAAAGAACAAAAAGCAATGTTACTTGCAAAAAAACGTGATGCAAAAGCTTTACGTGATGCAAAAAGAAAAAAAGAGCGTGCTTTAAGCCAAATGAAACGAAAAGAAGCTAGAGCTGTTGCTGCTGCAAAAAGAGCCGAAGAAAAAGCCTTAAGAGCACAAAAAAAAGCAACAAGAAAAAAAGAAGCAGCCATTAAAAAACAAGCAGCTACAAAAATAGATATTGCTAAAAATGAAAACACTGAAAAAACTAAAATTGTTAGTGAAAAAGTAGTAGAGAAAAAAAAGGTTGTGAGTAATGAAATTCCAAAAATTGAAGTAGTAAAAGATGACGTAGTTGAAAAAGAAGAAGTTGTACAAGAAAAAATTACACAAAACGATGTTAACAAACAGGTAAGTTCTTTTAAAGACATTACTTTAGGTTATGCAGATAAAGGTTTTGGTTTACATGCTAGTTATAATAAGTTTCTAAAAAAAGCCTATTATAAAATTGGTTTAGATGCCTCTTTTTCTAAAATAAAAAAGGACACTTATAAAGTACCTGTTAATGTATATAATGTAAACGCAGGTTATTATTATCCGTTAATGCACAAAACTAATTTTAATTGGGCAATTGGTGCTGGTGGATTATTAGGGTTTGAAACGGTTAATGGTGGAGATGATGTTGTAGACGATAAAATTATCAAAGCGAAAAGCAACTTTATTTATGGTGCATATATTGGTACCGAAGCTGGCTTTAAAGTTTCAGATCATATTGGCTTAGTATTAAAAATAAATCAAAATTTTTATTTGAATTCAGATATAGGTTCTCAAGCACCTTATTTTGGATTTGGAATAAGATTACTTAATTAATTAAAAAAACAATTATGAAAGCAATAAATTTTAAACAAATTATAGTATTAGCTCTAAGTATCTTTATATTTGGTGCTTGTAGCGATAGAGAAGTGGAAGTCTTTTCTTCTTGTAATTACGATTTTTCAGCATCGCCTACAACAACTAATGTAGAAGTTAATACGGATGTCATAATAACTTTAAATGTAAACAAATTAGGTAGTACTGGTTGTGATACCAACTATACAGTTGCTTATGAAGTAACAAAAGACAATGTTGCAACGGATAACAGTACATTTACGTATAGTGGAAATGCGAGTAACGTATCTTTAGGAGATTCTACTGGAACTTTTAATGCTAACGAAATAGGTGTTTACAAAATTACTTTTACAGCAAATAATACTGGAGCAGATCAAAATGCCATACAAACACAAACGGTTACTATTAATGTGAATTATCCTCCAATAGAATTGACTTTATTTGAAGATAATATTAATCGTAACAAAGAAGTATTTGTAACGCAAGATGCAAATTACACATTTAATTTCTCTGGAGGAAACCCTACCAATAATGATTATAGTGTTTTATTGACTACTACTGGAGATGATTTAGACCCTGAAATAACATTTCTTTCTTTAGGCACAGAAGTATCGCCACTTCAAAGTCCACTATCATTTAGGATTACACCTGCTGCTTTAGGTATAGCAACATATACCATTACTGTATCGCAAGATGGTATTAGTGCATCACAAGATTTTATACTTACTTCTAAAGCTCCTGAGTTTGATTTAAGACTTAGACTAAACGGTACAGAAGCGCATTCAGATAGCACTCCTTCTGATACTATAGATGCTAGTAATCTAGAATCTTCAAATTTAAGAATTAACATCGAAAATTTTACTACTGGTTTTAGTGGAGATCAAATGAATTATACTTTTGCTGTAACTGATGGAGAGTTTATTTATTCTGAACATTCTTCTAATGGTATAAACGACACTAGAGGTTATCCAATTCCTAGTAGTTCCTTTAGATATACTATTGATGCAAAAGATGATGGAAATGGTGGATATTTAACAGGAATTAAAGAAATAATAGTAACTGCAACCAATACCGAATATGGATTCTCTACAACAAAAAGTATTTGGGTTGATATTGTACCGTAACTAATCCTAAAAAGGAATATAAAAAAGAAGAATTTTTCCTTTTTTAATAAGACATAATAATAATTTTAACAAATAAAAAATACCTACAATTAGGTATTTTTTATTTATTGAAATCTCTTTATATTTGTGTTATAAAAATTAAACCGAAAAAGAAAAATGAGCATTATAGCCAAATTACATGTTGGTGGTAAAGAATTTACCATATTACAATTTCGATATGGCATTACACAAAACGCCGATTATAATGGTTACCCATCTGCCAAACCAATTGGTGGTCATTGGAGTATTGTTTTAGAATCTACCAAAGATGCCGTATTTTATGAATGGATGATTGCCGAAAACACCTTAAAAAACGTAGAAATTGTATTATCGTCAAGTAGTTTTAATACAAAAACACGAACCATAAAATTATACGATGTGTATTGTGTAAAATACCACGAAAATTTTGATGGTGTTAATAACCAACCAATGCAAACTTTTATAGAACTATCGCCAGCCATTATGATGGATAGCGGTGTGAAAATATTTGAAAAATATTGGAAGGTTTCTAATCTGTTTGATAATAATGCTGCGCCTACTGTGATTAGAGAGGAAGAACCAGAGATTGTAGATTGTTATTATACAGATTTGGATGGGAATGAACAAGCAGAGTCAGTAGCAGGAGATGAAGTATATCTTGTTTTACAAACAGAAAATGCCATAGGAAAAACAATAGATATCGATTTAAGTAACCATAGTAAAGATTTTATTTATAATGATGCCATAATAGAAAATGATATTCTAAAAGATTTTTCGGTAACTAGTGATTTACATAAAATAAAGTTAAGAGTTATTGCACAACAAGAAGGAGAAATAGAAAAAATACAAAAATAATTACTATGACACTTACAGCAGCACCAAGAAATACTTTAAAGATAAAAATTCAAAGAGTAAAAACAGCATATTTATCCAAACGAATAGATAAAGATACCTCATCAGGTAAAACCCATGAATATACTTTTAAAAGTGATGGTAACCGAACCAAAACAAAAGAGCAAAAGGAGAACATTGCAAGAATTATCTTAAAAAACGAAAAGAAGAAAGGTAACTTAAATGACACCAACAAACGCACTAGCTTAGCAGAAATTATGAATGCTTTTAAACAAGAAAAGTACAACAAAGGCGATTGCATAAACATATCCTTATTAAAAAGCGAGGTAAGTTTTGAAAGGCAAAAAACAGCAAACTTGGGCGATGAACTCTATGTGGTTATCCAGACCGAAAATATGCCAGACCGAAAAATAAAAATGAACCTAAAACAAGGCGATAAAAAAGTACTAGTCGATGTGCAAACAGCTATATTTGTAACAGAAGAAGGAAGCGATACTGCAAACAGTTTATTTACTGCCACTGTTGGAGAATTTGCTAAAAAAAATAAAGATATTATTACCAATGCTAGTGATTTTACAGATTATGCTATTGCTAAGATAACCTTAAAATCTACTAACGAAGAAGATAACAAAAAATATGCAAAAGCATTAAAAGCAGCCAAAGATAAAAAAGCAAAACTATATATTGCTATGGATGCCGAACCAGCAGATAACGATTGGGCTTCTGTACAATACGAAGAAATTTTTGATAACAGACCCAACCTTTGGTATTATGGTAATGGTGAGTGGTTTGAGTTGGCAAGTGATATTAAATGGAGAAACCCAATTGACAATCCAATGTTATGTTTATACTCACAAGGAGGAAACGAAAAACCTTGGCACGGTTCTTT
>JALSLK010000107.1 GCA_026988355.1 Flavobacteriaceae bacterium | reverse complement strand
AATAAAAAATAGAAAAAATCGATTCATTAAAAAAATAGAAATTTGTTAATAAAGGTACTTTTTTTCGGATAAAATGAAACCTAAAGAAAAACAACCATACAATATAACATTTAAGAAATATAAAATTTGTTTGTAAATACCCTTAAAGCCTAAAAATTCGGAAGCAATAAAAATTGGCAATACACCAATAAAAAATAACAATACACCAACACTTATCCAAAAAATTAATGATTTTTTTAAATTTAAAACCAATTCGTTATTAATAATTTCAAATAGGAATAGTATGATGGTAATAATTAAAAATATAGAACCTACTGTAAAATTTATCGAAATAAGACCTGTTAAAAAAGGAGGGTCTAAGAAAATAAAATCAGATACGGTAAACAAAAGATATAATATCAGAAATATAGTTACTATTTTTTTATTGGATTTTTTTCTAAATAAATTTTTATAAAAGAGAAGATAGAATACAAAATTAACTATAATATAGGTATTATATACAAAATGATTTTTTAACTTGTAAGGTATGCCAATAATATATCCTACAATATATCCAGCTAATTCAGTTAGAATGGTATATATTAAAAAATAAAAAAAATATTTATATACCGTATTAGCATAAGTTTTTTTATTATATAAAGCTATAATTATGGTTATTACAATAAGAGTTGGTACAAATGCTAGCATTAATTTTTATTTTCCATATTTTTTATTACTAGGATTTCCTTGAACACCAAAATTATATGCATCAATACTTGCATTATCGACACCATTTAATGTTGGGCATAAAAATAGAGTTGTTAAACTCGTATCCGAATAAGAACCTAAATAAAAACGAACTCCGTCGATAGTATTAGGTAGATTTTCAAGATATTCTATATAATCTTTAAGTTCACTTAGAGAAAATAAGCAAGATCTATTATCTTCTTTTTTTATTAAAGAAGTAAGTGCTTTTTGTTTCAAATCAAAATTATCACATAACGAAGTTGCTTCAGAAGGGGTAATATGTTTTCCCATGATATAGGTTTTAGGGTTAATTAATGGCAAATATAAAGAAAACAAACTTTATTACGAAAGGGGCTTTTCCCCCTTTTTTATCTTGTTAATAAGAAAAACGATATCACTAAGTTCCTAATATTTTGAAATTAAAACTATCTTTGTCTTTCTAAAAAACAATAAAAATGCCAAACAACGTGAGAGTACGATTTGCCCCAAGCCCAACAGGACCTCTACATATCGGAGGTGTAAGAACCGCATTATTTAATTATTTATTTGCAAAAAAACACAAAGGGACATTTGTTTTACGAATTGAAGATACCGACCAAAATCGGTATGTAGCAAATGCAGAAAAATACATTGTTGATGCTTTAGAGTGGTGTAAAATCCCATTTGATGAAGGACCAAATAAAAATGAAAAATTTGGACCATATAGACAATCCGAACGAAAAGAATTATACAAACAATATGCAGATTATTTAATAGAAAATAATAAAGCATATTATGCTTTTGATACAAGCGAAGAATTAGAGTTTCATCGAAAAGATCACGAAGCAAAAAAGAAAACTTTTATTTATAATTGGCACAATAGAGAAAAATTAAAAAACTCCTTATCGTTGCATACTGCAGAAGTAAAGCAAAGAATAGATAATGGAGATAAATACGTAATCCGTTTTAAAACACCAACAAACGAAACAGTAACAATGCACGATATAATTCGTGGCGAAATTAAAATAGATACCAATGTATTAGACGATAAAATTTTATTTAAAAGTGATGGTATGCCAACCTATCATTTGGCAAATATTGTCGACGACCATTTAATGGAGATTTCGCATGTAATAAGAGGAGAAGAATGGCTGCCATCTATGGCATTACATCTATTATTGTATAGAGCATTTGATTGGAAAGCTCCAAAATTTGCACATTTACCATTATTATTAAAACCAACAGGAAAAGGAAAATTAAGCAAACGTGATGGTGATAAATTTGGTTTTCCAGTATTTCCACTAGAATATACAAACGAAAAAACCAACGAAACGTCAAGAGGTTATAGAGAAGATGGCTATTTTAACGATGCGTTAATAAATATGTTGGCTTTTTTAGGATGGAATCCTGGTACAGAACAAGAAATATTTTCTTTAGATGAATTAATACAATCCTTTAGTTTAGATAAAGTTAACAAATCTGGAGCGCGATTTGATTTAGACAAAACAAAATCCATACAAAGACAGTATTTACAAACTAAAAGTAATGTAGAATTAGTAAAATTATTTCGTCAAATACTTAAAAAGAAAGTACCAAACCGTGATTTAAATGACACCTATATCGAAAAAGTAATTTCATTAATAAAAGAAAGGGCAACATTTGTAGCAGATTTTTGGGATTTATCTTCTTACTTTTTTACAGCACCAACAGAGTTTGATGCAAAAGCATCTAAAAAATCATGGAAAGAAGGTACAGTAGAGTTAATGGAAGAGTTCATAACGATATTAACGAACATAGATAATTTTTCTACCGAGAATGTAGAAACTAAAGTAAAAGAATGGATAACATCAAGAGAGATTGGTTTTGGAAAAGTGATGCAACCATTACGACTTAGTCTAGTTGGAGCAATGAGTGGACCACATTTATTCGATATTATGGGTATGATAGGTAAAGAAGACACTATTGGTAGAATTCGTTTTGCGATAAATAATTTATAGCGTATTTTGAAATTGAGTTGGTATAAACGTTACCAGTTTAGTTTGCATTTTATCATTTCCGATTCTCCGCCATCGCTATCTGTTACAAAAAGGGCTATTGCTTCGTTAGTATTAAATGTAGCATCGATAACAACAGATTCTACTTTATATGGTTTGGTAGAATATGGAATTAATACGGATCTATTTTCTTTTGATAATTTTCCGTTTTTTAGATCTATGATACCTACAAAACTTCCTAATATTTCTCCATCGTCGTAGGCGTTATTTGTATCTTCCACCGAAGAAGTAAAAAACAATAAAGGTTTATCTTTTAATGCAGTAGCGCCAGAAAAACCAGATGTAATACCATTTATTTTTGGTAAATTAAACCTAACAATTTCTGGTTTTGGGAACTCCAAATTAGTATTAAAAAAACGAATTAAATCTTTATACTTAAAACCAAAAACTACATTGTTTGCTCTATTAAATAAATACAATATGCCATTATAATACGCAGTAGCCTCAATATTTAGTTCTGTGTTTTTTAAAACAGCCAATTTCTTTAAATGTGTATAAAATGATGTAATATTAAATGTTTTAATTTTTGGAGTATTCTTTTCTAAGAGAATCTGTATAAAAATATCACGTTGTGGAGATTTAGAACCAGAACCAAAAATAATAATCTCTTTATCTTCTATTAATTCTAAAGTTTCAAAGTCTGGCTTTATTGCTTTACGAATCCGATTGTCTTTAAGTTCATTTATGGAAAAAACAGTGTCTTTTGAGACATGTTTAAGGTCTAAATTTAATTTAAAAAGAAAAGGCGAGTCGTCTCCAATCAAGTAATAATGATTTTGGTATTTAACAATTCCAGAAGCACTCGGAACGCCTTCTAAAACACCATTTTCTAAAATTTTTATTTGCATTTTTTCTTTTTGACATGATATCATGATTAATACTATTAATAAAACAACGTTTCGCTTCATTCTGCAAAGCTAATATTTTACTAGCATTTTATTTATGTTTCATTTGTTTAAAAAACAACAAAATATTAATTTGCGTAATATTTACGCAAATTAATATTTTGTTGTATATTTGTACTATAAAAATAAAGAAATTATGAATCCATTATTATTAACAGACGGTTACAAAGTAGACCACAGAAGACAATATCCAAAACAAACTTCCTTAGTATATAGCAATTGGACGCCACGTAAAAGTAGAATCGAAGGTATCGAAGAGGTTGTTTTTTTTGGATTACAATACTTTATAAAAAAATACATCATACAAGAGTTTAAAGAAAACTTTTTTGGTAAATCTAAAATAGAAGTCTGCAAAAAATACACACGAAGAATAAACAATTACCTAGGAGAGAATCAAGTAGGAATAAAACATATTGAAGATTTACACGATTTGGGATACATTCCGATGGTTTTTAAAGCATTACCAGAAGGTGTTTCTGTACCAATACGTGTACCGATGTTTACTATGTATAATAGTTTACCAGAATTTTTTTGGCTAACTAATTATTTTGAAACCATTCTTTCTACAACCATTTGGTTGCCTTGCAATTCGGCAACATTAGCAAAAGAATATCGCAAAATTTTAGATAGATATGCATTAGAAACTTCGTCTGTTCCTGAATTTGTAGATTGGCAAGCACACGATTTTTCTATGCGAGGAATGGCTGGTTTAGAAGCTGCGACTATAAGTTCTGCTGGACATTTATTGTCATTTTTAGGAACAGATACCATTCCAACCATCGATTTTTTAGAAATGTATTACCAAGCAAATTCCGATAAAGAAATGGTTGGAGGATCCGTTGCTGCAACAGAACATTCGGTAATGAGTATGGGAACAAATTTAGGCGAACAAGAGACTTTTAAACGTTTGATAACCAAAGTTTATCCTAACGGAATTGTATCGATAGTTTCTGATACATGGGATTTATGGAAAGTGTTAACTAAATATCTTCCAAACTTAAAAAAAGAAATTTTAGCTAGAAACGGTAAAGTAGTAATACGTCCTGATAGTGGAGATCCAGTAGCAATTATTTGTGGAAATCCAAAAGGAAAATCTATGGAAGAAAAAAAAGGAGTTATCGAATTACTTTGGGAAGTTTTTGGAGGTAAAATAAATAAGAAAGGATATAAAGAATTAGACGATCACATTGGTGCAATTTATGGAGATAGTATTACTATAGACCGAACCAAAGAAATTTGCAGACGCTTAAAAGAAAACGGATTTGCATCTACAAACATTGTATTAGGTATTGGTTCGTTTACATACCAATACAATACACGAGATACTTTTGGGTTTGCAATGAAAGCAACTTATGGCGAAGTAAATGGCAAAGGAAGAGAAATTTATAAAAATCCAATAACCGACGATGGTACTAAAAAATCTGCGAAAGGTTTAATCAAAATTACCAAAGAAAAAGGCAAATATAAAATGATAGATCAAGTAACTTGGCAAGAAGAAAAAACAGGCGAATTGAAAGAAGTCTTTAGAGATGGCAAATTGTTAATTGATGAAAAATTAAGTAATCTAAGAAAACGAATAGTAATATCGTAATTTAAGTATATAATAATCAAGTTATACCAACCTAAGTTTGCAAAATCTTTATATTTACAAGAAATAACCAAAAAGCAAATGCAACACCTATAATTTGGACAACAGGTTTAATGGCTCCAGAAGCGTACACTTTAAAAGCGATTATCGATGATTGGATTTTAAAAGAATCTCCTACGAAAATAAAAGAAAGATCTGCACAAAGTTATCATAAATACCAAAAATGTGGTATTCGTGGCGCACGAAACCTTTTTACAACTGGTTTTTGAGTTACATATAACATCTAACGTCTTGTACTTTTTTCTTGCTACCTGTCTCTTTTTTACTATCTTTGTACTATGTTTTTATTTATAAGCGGACAAGAAATAGTTGTTATCGTCATAATTGCATTAATGTTATTTGGTGCAGATAAAATTCCAGAGATTGCTCGTGGTTTAGGAAAAGGAATGCGACAAATTAAAGACGCAACCAACGATGTAAAACACGAAATAAATAAAAGCGCTAAAGCGCATGGTATTGATACAAGCTTTGTTAAAGACATTAAGAAAGAAATAGATACTACTAAAGATGCCATAGCAGAAAATATAGAAAATATTACTGGCCCAATAAAACGTGGTTTAAAATAATGCTATTTTTTTTCGCCATAAATACAACGCCTTTTTCGGATAAACTTGTCGCTTTTGACAAAGTATTATTTACTTACTTAAATGGTTTAGGCACGACAAATTGGGATGGTTTTTGGTTATTAATAACCGAACAAAAACATTGGATTCCTGTATTTTTAATTATTTTATTTTTATTATTTAGAGCTTTTGGTTGGAAAAAAGGAATTTTATTATTATTACTATCTGTCTTGTTTATTACTTTTTCAGATCAGTTAGTAAATCTAATAAAACACCATTATATGCGTTTGAGACCTTGTAATGATTTAGATTTAAAAGATACGATTAGAGCTGTTTTACAGCGCAATAGTTTTAGTTTTGTTTCTGGACATTCAACCACATCGTTTGCCATGAGTACTTTTTTTGTTTTGCTTTTAAAAAAGCACTATAAATACATTCGGTTTTTATTTATTTGGCCAATACTATTTGCTTATAGTCGTGTGTATTTAGGAGTTCATTTTCCTCTAGATATCTTTACAGGAATGTATTTGGGAATCGTAGAGGGTTTTGTGTTTTATCATTTAACGACGATTGCCTTACGAAGAAGTTCTTTTTAATGGTAAATAATTTATAGCGTATTTTGATGTTGAGTTGGTATTATATCGAACTTAGGTTTTAACCTCCAATAGTAATCATATTTCTATTTTTAGAATGTAAGGTTGTATCTTCTAATTTTTTAAAAGTATTCATTCCTCCTCTTACTTTAAATTTAGCTCCTATAGCTTTGGCAATGATTGGTTCTATATTTTTCCCTTCTCTAAATGCGGTTAATAAATCGGATTCTGTTGCCGAAAACAAGCAATTTTTTAATTGTCCGTTTGCAGTTAATCGCAACCGATTGCAAGAATCGCAAAATGGATTAGTAACCGAGCTTATTACCGAAAAGGTTCCTTTATAACCTGTTATTTTATAATTTTTTGAGGTATCATTTGGTGCATCTTGTATGCGTTTTACATCTTCATTTTTATAATGTAAACCAACAATATCTAGTATTTCTTGATAAGATACTAATTTGGATTTATTCCATTTATTACCATCAAATGGCATAAATTCTATAAACCGAATTACGATAGGTACGTTTTTTGTGAGTTCAATAAAATCAATGATTTCATTATCATTAAAGCCTTTTATTAAAACAATATTTACCTTAACTTTGTATTGTTCTTTAATTAATAAATAAATGTTACTTAGAACTTTATCGTAATAATCTCTTCGTGTTATTTGTTTGAATTTTTTTCTATTTAAAGAGTCCAAACTCACGTTGATATTTTTTAAATTATATTTTTTAAATACTTCGATAAAACGATCTACAATAATTGCATTCGTGGTAATACTTAATGTTACTGGTAAACTTGCTAAATTCTTTATAATTTCGGTAATATCTTTTCTAATTAAAGGTTCACCTCCAGTTAATCTAATTTTTGTTACGCCATTTTTAACAAATATTTTTGCAATGTCAAAAATTTCGTTGCTAGTCATTATATTTGATTTCGGAGAAAGTTCTATGCCATTTTTTGGCATACAATACGTACATCTTAAATTGCAACGTTCTATCAATGAAATACGTAAATAGCTATGTTGTCTATGATAAGAATCGGTTAATATTGGTTTTAATTCTTGCATTCGTTTTTTACTTTTTTTGAGTTTATCACTTCTCTTTTTTCAGGCTTAATGTGCTTCTCCATTTAATATTCCAAATAGGTGTAATACGGATGGAAAAATTGCTTCCATCGATTCTTTTGCACCATTTGTAGATCCTGGTAAAGCCAAAACCAAACTGTTTTCTATGATTCCAGCAACACTTCTAGATAACATAGAATATGGTGTTCTGTTTTGTCCGTAATTTCGGATGGTTTCTTCGATGCCTAAAATTCTTCTATCTAATAATGGCAAAAGTGCTTCTGGAGTTACATCTCGTTTTGATAATCCAGTTCCTCCAGTATAAATTATTAAGTCTACTCCTTTATTTTGGTAGTATTTTACTTTTTCTTGAATGTCTTTAATTTCATCTGGAATAATTACATAATCTGCAATTTGCACTTTAGACTCTTCTAATTTTTTAATAATTTCTTTCCCAGCTTTGTCTTCTTTTTTTCCTCTAGAAATACTATCGGAACACACAATTACTGCTGCTTTTAAATTGCTGTGTTTTGTGTTTTTAAAATCCGATTTTCCACCTTTTTTAGAGACTAATTTAATATGATGTATTTCAATTCCTTTATCTATCGGTTTTAGCATGTCATACATATTTAAGGCTACGATACTGGCTCCATGCATGGCTTCGACTTCTACACCAGTTTTATAAATTGTTTTTACGGTTAAGGTTATTTTTATTTCCAATCCAGAAATTTCATAATCTATCGCAGTATATTCGATTGGTAATGGATGGCAATCTGGTAATAATTCTGGCGTTTTTTTAACACCTAATAATCCAGCAGCTTTGCTCATTGCAAAAACATCGCCTTTTGGTACTGTTTTGTTTTGAATTGCTTCTATGGTTTTAATTGTACTCACTTTTACAATAGCTTGTGCTACTGCAGTTCTCAAAGTTGCTTTTTTATGTGTAATATCTACCATTATCTTATGAATTTACTTTCCATTGGTGTGTTTTATCCGTTTTATTATTTGTTTTAAAAATTTCTTTTCCAAAAACTGGTACTTCTTTTTTGATACTTTCTACAATGTATTCGATAGCTTTAAATACTTGTTTCCTACTTGGCGAAGACACAAAAACAAACAGACATATTTCTCCTGCTTTTACCAAACCGATACTGTGATAAATATGCATGCATGTCAGTTCGAATTTATCAAAAGTTCGTTCTCTAATTTCGTTAAATTTTGTATTTGCCATTTCTTCGTAAGCACTGTACTCTATTGCAGTAACTTCATTATTATCAACAATATCTGCTCGAACTTGTCCTAAAAAGATATTGTGTGCACCAATGGTTGTTTTTGTTTGGTGTTTTGCAATGGAGTTTGCTATAAATTCTGAAGTAATTTCTCCTTCTATAAATACACTTTTTACTTTTTTATTTTTCATGATTTATGTAGTTTATAATTTCTTGTAGGTTGTTTTTTATACTAAAACTATTTTTAATTTCTTCTTGTTCTAATAGCAATACTGCTTGTTTACTTCGTATTCCAGATTTACAAAAAAAGACATTGGTTTTTGTGATATCTATTTTAGATAGGTTTGTTTTTAATTCACTTAACGGAATTTGAACTCGATTTTTAAATGTTATTTTTGGTTGCTCGTTATATTCTCTTACATCTATAAACTGCGTGTTTTTTAATTGGAATGCCTTTTCGACTGGAATTTCAAATTTTTCGATTACACAATTTTCTGTATCCATTTTTAGATGAAACGTTTTTCTTCCTTCTACTATTTTCTCTATTTCAAGTGCATTTTTCTTAAATTTTATTTTTGTTATTTTGTTTGTAAGTGCGTGGTAACACAAGAGATTTCCGCTAAGGACATCGCCAATATTTAATATGATTTTTAATACTTCGGTAGCTTGTAGACTTCCAATAATTCCGGGTAAAACACCTAAAACGCCAACTTCGGAGCAGTTTGGTTCTGCTCCGTTAGGTTTTTTTGGAAATATACAGCGATAACTTGCTCCATTTTGGTAATTAAAAACCGAAACTTGTCCTTCAAATTTATAAATTGCTCCATAAACTAAGGGTTTATTGGTAATAATAGAAGCGTCGTTAATTAAATATCGTGTGGCATAATTGTCTGTTCCATCTACAATAATATCGTATTCTTTAAAATATTGTAAGGCGTTTTGATGCGTTAATTTTTCTGGATATGCATTAATTGTAATTTCGTTATTTAGATTTTTTAATTGTTCTCTGGCAGCAATTGCTTTGTTTTTTCCAATACTTGTCGTTCCAAATAATATTTGTCTTTGTAAGTTTGAAATTGTTACAATATCCATATCAATAATACCAATTTTACCAATTCCTGCTGCAGTTAAATATTGTAAAACAGGACAACCTAAACCTCCTGCACCAATTACCAAAACGGATGCATTCTGTATTTTTTCTTGACCTTTAAGTCCAACCTTGTCTAAAATAATATGTCTGTTATATCTTTCCAACTTATTGTTTTTTTATCCTCCAGCGAATGGTGGTAATAATACGATTTCTGTTCCTGTTATTTTATCGTTAACATTAGCTATTTCATTATTTTGAGCTATTTTAAATGAAGTATTTTCTAACTTTGGATATTTTTGAAAAAGGATTTCTTTTAACTCTAAAATTGTTTCTTTAAAAAACACGAAGTCTTCTTCATTACAAGCAGTAATTTCTTCGATTAAACCAAAATATTTTATCTTTAATATCATACTAAAATTAATTTTATAGATGCCATTACTAATACCAATGCTAATACTTGTTTTAATCTTTTTGGTTTTATTTTTTGACTGCCAACATAAGCACCAAAAAAACCTCCAATTATTGCAATTGCTACTAATACAAACGATTCTTTAATTATAACTACACCACTGTTTAGTTGTCCTATTAATCCAGAAGCGGAGTTTACCCAAATAAACAATGCAGATACTGCTGCTGCTTCTTTCATTTTTCCCCAATGCAATAGTAAGATTACTGGAGTGAGTATGATGCCTCCTCCAATTCCAATTAATCCAGAAAAAAAACCGATGATTCCTCCCACAATTAATCCTTGCCAAAGTTTTACTTTTTTAATTGTATCTGTTTCTTTTCCTAAGAATCCAAGCATTTTTAATACTGCAAAAAAGAGCAATACACCTAAAATGTATTTGTATAATTTGGTATTTATATCAATAGTTCCTCCTAAGTAAGACATTGGTATGGATGCGATTGCAAAAGATAAGAAGAGTTTTTTATTAAAATGTCCTTCTTTATAATAAAAGTAAAATGAGATTGCTGCTACAAAGAGATTTAACAACAAAGCTGTTGGTTTCATTAGTAAAGGCGAAAAAGAAAATATTGCCATTAATGCCAAATATCCACTTGCTCCTCCATGACCTATACTTGCGTATAAAAATGCAATTATTGGTAATATAATTAAGAAAATTTGTATGTTTTCTATGTCAAAAATCATCTATGTACGATTAAAATTTATTTAATTTTTCGGTTTGTTTGTCTAGAAATTCCCAGCAGTTCTTATTAATTTCATCAAATACGCTTATTAATTTTTTCCCATAATTGGTTAATTGTGCACCTCCTCCTCCTTTTCCTCCTATACTGGTTTCGGTTACTGGTTTTTTTGCGGATTTATTTACTGCATCGATTAATGACCATGCTTTTTTATATGATATTTCTAATTTTTTGGCTGCTTTGGATAAGGATCCTGTTTCGTTAATAGCTTTTAATAATTGTACTCTTCCTTCTCCTAACAAAACTTTATCGTCTATTTCTATCCATATTCGGCTTTTTATTTTATGTTTCATTTTATTGATTTTAACCGTAATTTGCAGACAGTTTTTATTTTTTTTAAATACGAACTATGGATTAATAAATTGGCAATTTATAAACTGTTACATCGTCTCCTTTTTTAACAGACATCGTTTCTTCTGCTAGAAAAACAGATGCATTTGCTAAGGCAAAAGTCTGCAACATTGCAGAACTTTGTCCTTCTAATATTTGTACTTTGTTGTCTTTTAATATTGCTTTTAAAAATTGTGCTCTTTTTCCCATTTTTATAAAATCGGTTTCTGATTCTGCCTTTATAATTGTGTGCGAAAAATTCGTATTTCCTGCTATTTTCTCTAGTGCTAAGTGTACGTAAATATAAAAACAACTCAATGCAGATGCAGGATTTCCTGGTAATGCAAATATTTGTACGTTTTCTTTTTTTCCGTAAAATAATGGTTTTCCTGGTTTCTGTTTTACTTTATAAAAATGTTGTTTTACCTTAAGTTCTTGTAATGCTTTTCCAACAAAATCATAATCTCCTACCGATATTCCTCCAGAAATTAAAACCAAATCATTTTCTGCAATTACTTTTTCCAATTGGTTTTTCGTTGCTTTATAATTGTCGGATACTTTATGAAGTTTTATATTGGTATATCCTAAGCTTACAACAGCACTTTTTAACATGCTTGCATTACTTTCGTAAATTTTACCATATTCTAGTTTGTTTCCTGCTTTTATTAATTCGTTTCCTGTAACTACAATTGCTATGCTTGGTTTTTTATTAACGGTAATTTTTACTATTCCTAGGGTTGTTAAATATCCTATTGCTGCTGCGGTTAATTTTGTTCCTTTTTTTAAAGCTATTGCTCCTTGTTTTGTTTGTTCTCCTAAGGGTCGAATGTTATTTTCTAGCTTGGTTTCTTTTTCATACCTAATTTTTGTACCATTTACGCTTACATTTTCTTGAATTATTACGGAATTTGCGGTGTCTGGAACTGGTGCTCCTGTAAATATACGTACTGCTTCTCCTGCTTTTAATATTGGATGATGGCTATCTCCTGCTTTTACTTCATCTATTAAATGATATTCTTTACCATGATGTATATTTATAGCATATCCATCCATTGCAGATTGTCTAAATGGAGGCATGTTTATTGGCGAAAGGACGTCTTCAAAAAGCACATAACCTAAGGCTTCTATTACAGGTATTATTTCTGATTTATTTGTTGGTTGTGTGTTATTTTTTACTATATCTAATGCTTCTTTTACGGAAATCATATTTTTCGTTATATTTTTACAAACATAACGAAAAAAATCAGAATTAGTGAGAGTTTAATACGAAATAACTTATGCTATAATTTTGGTTTTTTATAAAGAGGTACGTTAGAACAAGCTTCTCCATACATAATCGAAGATGCAACGGGCATTAGTTTTTCAATTAATTGTACGTATGCTGTTTCTGGAATCGGTTTTTTAGAACATCCTTTTACTAAAATTAATCGATCTTTAAAAAAGGATAAATCTAATTTATTTATTATTTCTGTAAACAAAACAATTTCTATTTGTTCTAAATTTCCAATAACTATTCGATTAGTATATTTTGATAGATTTACCGTTATTAATAAATATGCCCAAGATGGTACGATAGCATCCGAACTACAATGTAATGCAACGAACGAATCCTTGTATTTACTCCAATTGTGTTCTTTTACGTAGGTTCTAAAATCCTTTTCTTTTAGTATGTGTTCTTCAAATAACCAATCTTTAATATCAAAAGAAATTCTTTCTCCTGCTGGATAAAATTCTTCTAAATCTATGGTTACTAATTTGCTGTTGGCTACTCTGTTTATTATTTCTAATGGCATATAATATTATAAAAATCCTAATTCTAATTTTGCTTCTTCACTCATTAAACTTTGATCCCAAGGCGGATCAAAAGTAATCTCTACCTCTGCGTTTTTAACGTCTGGTACTGTTTTTACTTTTTCTTCTACTTCTACTGGTAAAGTTTCTGCTACTGGACAGTTTGGCGATGTTAATGTCATTAATATTTTAACATCGTTATCCTCATTTACTAACACGTCGTATATTAAGCCTAACTCGTATATATCTACTGGTATTTCGGGATCATAAATTGTTTTTATGACTTCTATTATTTGTTCTCCTAAATCTTGAACCTCTGTTTCACTCATTTTTATTAAGAATAATTTTAAATAACAAAGGTAGTGATAAAAATTTTAGCTAAAAAATGGATTTAATAAATAAAATTTTTGCTTTAAAAAAGAATTATCTTTGGCGGAAAGAAAACAAGCTACAAATATGAAAAAATTAAAAAATAGCGAATTAAATAGAATGGACAATAATGCCTTTAAAAAAGCGATAAAAATTCCGTTAATCGTTATTTTAGATAATATTAGAAGTTTAAATAATATTGGATCTGTTTTTAGAACTAGCGATGCTTTTTTGGTTGAAAAAATCTATTTATGTGGTATTACTGCCAAGCCTCCTCATAAGGATATTCATAAAACTGCTTTAGGTGCTACGGATTCTGTTACTTGGGAATATGTTGAAACTACCTTAGATTTAATTGAAAAACTACAAGCTGAAAAAGTTAAAATAATTGCTATCGAACAAGCAGATAACAGTACCATGTTAAACGATTTTACCATCGATTCTTCAAAAAAATATGCTATTGTTATGGGAAATGAAGTTAAAGGTGTACAGCAAGAAGTAGTTTCTAAAGCAGATTATTGTGTTGAAATTCCGCAATTTGGTACTAAACATTCTTTAAATATTTCGGTTACTACTGGTATTGTACTTTGGGATTTGTTTAAAAAGATACGATTTTAATTTGGTCTTATACCAATTCAATTTTGAAATGCGCTAAATAGATTTAAAATATTTTTATGTTTTACAATCTTGAAATTTCAAGCATAGCATAGCTATGGTTTAAATTTAAAGTGCAGTAAAGCCGTGAAAAGATAAATAATTTATAGCGTATTTTGATGTTGAGTTGGTATTATACCAACTCAATTAGTGAGAATCCTATAAAAATAGCTGTTATGTTCATGTTTTATTAGTTTTAATTCCTCCCTTTTTCTTTAGGATACAATTTATATACTTCATCACTTTGCCATACTTCTTTTGTATGTATATCCATACAGCTTAGTTTTCCTTTAAATGCTGCTCCTGTATCTAGATTCCATACGTTAATAGCGTGCATTGGCTTTTCTTTTTTGTAATTTGTAGTTGGTGTATGACCAATATAAATTTCTTTGTAATGTTTTAATCTATTTGGAAATAAAACCGATTTTTTTTTTACTTTTTTATCCATCGAAATGGCCATTTCCCATAAAGTTCTATCAAAATAATAATTGGACGTATATTTTTCTTTTTTAACACCATGTATTGAGGTAAAACCAGCATGAAGAAATAACCGGTTTTCGGTATCGATATAATATTCTTTTAAACTTTGAAAGAATTTTTTATGTTTCTGATTGGTTAAAAAACCTGTTTTTATGTAACTTGTTACAGTTTCTTGTCCACCATGAGCTAACCAAATCGGATTTGAAGTTCCTGTTTCTAACCATAGTTTGCACCATAAATCATGATTTCCTAAAACGAACACGCACTTTTGTTGTTCGTTTAATTCGATTAGATATTGGATAATTTCTGCCGAATCACTCCAACCATCTACATAATCTCCTAAAAAAATAAGCGTATCTTTTTTGGTTACTTCTGCACGTTCTAATACTTGGATTAATGCTTTAAATCCGCCGTGAATATCTCCTATTACTAAGGTTCTGCTCTTCATTTTATTGCTCTAATTTTTAAAATCAATATATTTTGTTGGAACGTTATCTGTTAACCAAACGCCATTTTTAGAGCGATAAAAAATCAATCCTGCATGATGCATTTCTAAAGCTCTAATACTTAATATTACTGGTTTTCCTCTTCTGCTTCCAACATTAATTGCGGTTTCTCTTTCGTGACTTAAATGTACTTGTTGTCTGTTCATTTTTTGTAATCCGTTTGCTTTAATAGATTGCATAAATTTTGCTACCGTACCATGATACAAAAATGGCGGTGGTTTTATAGCTTTTAATTCTAAATCGATATTTTTTAAGGAATGTCCTTGGTTTGCTCTTATTTTGGTTTTATCTTCATTATAAGCGAATCTTTTTTTATTATTTGTTTTTACTACGATTTCTAATTCGTCTATAGTTAGGTTTATTTTTCTTTTCGATTTTTGTAATAACTCTTCCACATTTGCCCATCCGTTTTTATCTAATTCTAATTGAATTATTTGTGGATTATGTCTTAAAATTAGACTTAAAAATTTACTTTTTATTTTTATTTGTTTTTCGTTCATTTTATGTAATCGTTCCCGAAATTTCGAGAGTTCGATAGGGTTTTAATTGAAATCGTTTACGTGTTTTAATTCCATTTTTGATTATTATTTCGATTATCTCTTATGTAAAATATCATTATAAGATGTCTTTTAACTTTATTTGAACAACATTTTTATTGGTTATATCTTTAAATGAATTCGTAGTAAAAATTTGCTCAAAATATGTATTCAATTCTTTGAATCCTTTACTAAATATACCATGACTCACAGCCAAATACAAGTTGCCAGCATTTTTCTTTTTTAGTTCTTTTGCCAAGCCAATAAATGTTCCGCCACCATCGCAAATATCATCTACAATTAAGCAATCTTTACCTTGTAAATCGCTAGCATACACTTTAAAATATTTTATTTTTCCCGTTTTTACATTTCTAGATTTAGAACATTCAATTACTTCATAGTCTTTTAAGTAAGCAGCAACTTTATATATTTTTTTTAAAGCGCCGCCATCTGGAGAGACAAGCAGTAAATTTGTCTTTAATTGTTGTGTTATTTTTTTAATAAAAGTATGGTTGTTTATTATTTCCGATTTGTTTACTACTGCATCTGTAACTTCAGAATGTGGATCGTATATCGTTACTTTTTGTAGCTGTAGCTTGTTTATTATATCTGCATACACTTTTACCGTTAGCGATTCTCCTTTAATCATTAGTCTGTCTTGCCTTGCCGCAGGAAAATACGGAATAAATACATTTATTTTTTCTATGGACATTCTTTTTAATGCATCTATTGCAATTAAGAGCAATCCAAAATCATTAAACGAATTTATCCGATGTGTTATCATTACCTCTTTTTCATTTAATAGATCGTCTTTAATTTTTATGTGTGGTTCTCCGCCAGAAAAAGTAAACGATTCAAAGGTTATTTCCTTTTTTTTGGGAAATGGATTAAAGTTTGTGTCTAAATTTAATATCATTATGCGTAATTTTAACGCAAATATAAAATGAATTTTTCTAACAGAAAAGAATTAAGTGTATTATTTACGCAAACTTAATTTCAAAATGAAAACCTTTTTCTTCTAACTCCTTATATTTATTGTAATTGAATTGAAATAATTTTGCAGGTCTACCAGTATTGTTTTTTTGGATTTGATTCGTTTCTTTCAAAATATCAAAACTCAACATCTTTTTTCTAAAATTTCTTCGATCAATATTTCGATTTAATATGGTTTTGTATAGGTTTTCGATATCCGAAAAGGGAAAATATTTTGGTAATAAATCAAAACCAATAGGTTGGTAGTGTAATTTGGATTTTAATCGATTAACTGCTTTGGTAATAATTAGATTATGGTCAAAAGGGAGTTTTGGAATTTCATTTAATGTAAACCAAGCAACGTCTTTCGCATCGGTATCTGCTTTAAGAACTAGTTTTTGGGGATTTACTAAGGCAAAATACGCAACTGAAATCACTCTATTTCTAGGATCTCGTTTAATATCATCGCCAAAAGTAAAAAGTTGTTCCAAATAATTTACGGTAATTCCTGCTTCTTCTTTTAGTTCTCTCACAACAGCATTGGTTAATGCTTCTTCGTTTTTAACTAAACCTCCAGGTAAAACCCATTTATTTTCAAATATTCCGTATTTCTGTTTGATTAATAGTACAAATAGCTGTTTGTTTTGATAACCAAAAACAATGGCATCAACAGCAATTTTTATATTTTGTATTTTTGGCATTGTGTATATTTTACACAAAAATACAAAATTTACTCGAAAACCATTTTTAAAAAGACACCACGAGTAGCAAAATTATCTATTGGTCCTGTATATGGACTTGTTGCATCGTTATTATCAGGAACGAGTTCGTTGCTCATAGAAAATACGCCACGAATAGAAGGAGAAAATTTAAAATAAGGCAAGTAGAAGTCAACACCTATACCAACTTCGTACTTAAAACTATTTTTTTTCATTCGAAATTCTCCAGAAAGGTTATCGTCTGGATTTTTTTCATTATTTGAAAAATTATAATTGTAAGACACGCCTCCAATAACATAAGGTCTAATATTATTTAATCGATCTGTACTAAATTTTAAAAGAACAGGTAGATGAAAATAGGTAGTTGGAACTTTTCGTAAACTGTCATTTTCGGTAAGTAAACCTCTGTTGTTAAAGTATAATTTTTTAACATTACTGGTAAGTCCAGGTTCTAATCGAATGCTTAAATTTTTGTGAATATTGCGTTCTACCATCACACCAATATTAAAACCGAAACCAGCATCCACAACAACTTTTGTTTCTGGGTAAAGAGAAGGTTTATAGCTAATTACAAAACTATTTTGATTGATACCTAAATAGTATCCAAAATTCCAGTCTTTTTTATCTTCATTTGGTAAATTTTCTATTCTTTCTCTTTGTGCATACAAGTTATTTCCAATAAAAAAAGAAAAGAAAATAATAATAACAAAATACTTTTTCATTAAATTAATTTTAATTGGTTGCGGTATAAATTGTTGAAATACCAAATGCAACAGGATTATCGTTAGCAATAGTAAACCCATTTTTTATTAAAATATTGTTGAATTTTTTTCCATAAGGAAATAATGCTGCAGATTCTGGTAAATAACTATATGCTTTTTTATCTCTAGAAAACAAACCTCCAATTGTTGGAATAACGTATTTAGAATAAAATTTAAAAAATTGTTTCATCGGAAACTTAGTAGGTTGTGAAGTCTCTAGAACCACAAAAATACCATTCGATTTTAAAACTCTATGAATTTCTTGCAAACCAATATCTAGGTTTTCAAAATTACGAACACCAAAACCAACCGTAATTGCATCAAAACTATTGTCTGCAAATGGTAATTTTTCAGAATCGCCTAAGACCATATCAATTTTATGTTCTAACTGTTTCTTTTTAACTTTTTTAATACCAACATCTAACATTCCTTTAGAAATATCTAATCCAGTAATTTTTACGTCGTCAATTTTAGCTAACATAATAGCCAAATCTCCAGTTCCAGTGGCAATATCTAAAAATTTTTTCGACTTTCGACTTTTTGTATGTTTATCTACTAATTTTACTACTTTTTTTCTCCATCCAATATCTAATCCAAAGGTAAGTATACGATTTAAAAAATCGTATTTTGACGAGACTTCATCAAACATTTTTGTTACCTGTTCTTTTTTTCCTAAATTGGAATTTTTATAAGGAGTTACCACCTTTTTATGCATTTCAAAAGTTTTTACAAAGATAAAAAAAGAGACAAGATAAATGAGCAAGAAACAATATTTTATATTGGATTGTAAAATAATTGACTAAACACTTGACAACGGCAGTATTGATGTTGTATATTTGCGCCTGAAATTTTACCAAAATGTATCATCAAAAAATGAAATTATCTAAGTTTAAGTTTGAATTACCTGAAGAGTTAATTGCAAAAAAACCAGCTCATAATCGAGACGAGTCGAGATTAATGGTTATAAATAAAGCAAAAGGAACCATAGAGCATAAAATGTTTAAAGATATAATCCATTATTTTGATGAAGGAGATATCTTACTTTTTAACAATACAAAAGTGTTTCCTGCACGTTTATTTGGAAATAAAGAAAAAACGGGAGCAAGAATTGAAGTGTTTTTATTACGTGAATTGAATCAAGAAACAAGACTTTGGGATGTTTTAGTAGATCCTGCAAGAAAAATTAGAATTGGTAATAAATTGTTTTTTGGAGAAGATGATAGTTTGGTAGCTGAGGTTATAGACAATACAACTTCTAGAGGAAGAACATTGCGTTTTTTATACGATGGTTCTTACGAAGAATTTCGTAAAAAGTTATCCGAATTAGGAGAAACTCCTTTACCAAAATATATAGATAGAGATGTAGAAGAAGAAGATAGCGAACGTTTTCAAACCATTTTTGCGAAACATGAAGGAGCGGTTTTTCCACCTACGGCAGGAATGCATTTTTCAAAACATTTATTAAAACGATTAGAAATAAAAGGAGTAGATTTAGAAGACGTAACTTTGCATATTGGATTGGGAACTTTTCAACCTGTTGAAGTAGAAGATTTATCCAAACATAAAACCGATTCCGAAAAAATATATATTTCAGATAAAACGGCAAAAATGGTTAATAGTGCAAAACAAAATAAAAAACGTATTTGTGCTGTAGGAACTACAGTAATGAGAACTATCGAAAGTTCGGTTTCTGCTTATAATTTATTAAATACTTACGAAGGATGGACTAATAAATTTATTTTTCCTCCTTACGAATTTAGTATTGCGAATTGTATGATTTCTAATTTCCATCCTCCAAAATCTACATTGATGATGTCCGTAGCTGCATTTGCTGGATTAGATTTGTTGCATGAAGCATACGAAGAAGCAATAAAAGAAGGTTATAAGTTTTTAGCTTATGGAGATGCAATGCTTATTATTTAATTTGCAAGTATAGAGATTATAACCAATAGTGTTATACCAATTTGAAGTTTATGGCTTATTTTGATGTCAGCTTGGTATTAGAAGTAAAATGTATACATAATCCTTAAAGCAATGCTTTAAGGATTATTAGTAAATATACTTATGAAAACAGATATTAGAGCATTAAGTAAAGAAGCATTACGTGATTTTTTTGTAAAAAATGGCGATAAATCTTTTCGTGGAAATCAAGTGTATGAATGGTTGTGGGTAAAAGCAGCGAGAAGTTTTGACGAAATGACTAATTTATCTCTTGCTGTTAGAGAAATGTTAGAAAATAATTTTGTTATCAATCATATTGCTGTCGATAAAATGCAACGCTCTATAGATGGAACGATTAAAAATGCGATAAAATTACACGATGCTTTAATTGTAGAATCTGTATTGATTCCAACAAAATCAAGAACTACAGCTTGTGTATCTAGTCAAGTAGGATGTAGTTTAGATTGTAATTTTTGTGCAACTGCAAAATTAAAAAGGATGCGTAATCTAAATGCAGACGAAATTTACGATCAGGTTGTAGAAATTGATAAACAAAGTCAATTATACCACCATCATAAATTATCGAATATTGTTTTTATGGGAATGGGAGAGCCTTTATTAAATTATAAAAATGTCATGAAAGCCATTGATAAAATTACTTCAAAAGAGGGTTTAGGAATGGCTTCTAAACGTATTACACTTTCTACGGTTGGAATTCCAAAAATGATTAAGAAGATGGCAGATGACGATGTAAAATTTAACTTGGCAGTTTCATTACATTCGGCAATCGACGAAGTACGATCTGCATTAATGCCTATAAATAATAAAAACAATTTAGAAGATCTGTTAGATTCTTTACAATATTGGTATCAAAAGACAAAACGAAAAATTACTTTTGAATATGTTGTTTTTAAAAATTATAACGACAAACTAAAAGATATAGATGCATTAGTTGCTTATTGTAAAAAAATACCATCAAAAGTAAATCTAATTACCTATAATACAATTGGAGAAGAAGCGTTTCAAACGGCAGATAAAGGTGTGATTCATCAATATGTTAAAATACTAGAAGCTAATGCTATTATTGTAAATGTACGAAAGAGTAGAGGCGATGATATTGATGCTGCTTGTGGACAATTAGCCAATAAAATGGATTGATGGGTTTAACAACATCCAGAACCAGAAGTTGGACTGCAACATGTAGATTCCGATTTCGTTTCTTCGATTTTGACACCACAGACATCAGAAGCTTTACAACCTGTTTTTACACCAGTTAATTGCACAATAAGTTGATTGCTTGTACTTTTTAAAGAGGCTATGTCTAATATAGAAGTTGGGAAATTTTCGTTGCCAAATTCAATTTTAACATCCGTATCTAACCACAAAGGGTTAATGCGATGTACTTTTTCGATTATTGCAATTACTTTATCTACTGTCATATATTCTTCTTTATCAATTTCGTTTGGACTTTCCCATAATTGCAAATGTGTTTCTTTCCAATTGTTGGTGTTTCCGCCGCAATCCACAGTTTTAAATGTAACATTTTTTATTTCGGTAAGATGGTAATTTCTACCAGCAAAGTTTCCTTTTATATATTCAAAAAGTAGCGAAGCTCCTTTGTTTTCGTTTAATTTAGTGATAAATTCTTGTACTTTCATTTTATTCTATTTTGTATCGTAATTATACGATTTATTAAAGTAAATTTTTTTAACAACAGCTAATATTCGAAAAATCTTCGTTAAAAAGAGTTTCAAATAAACGTTTTGCTCTATTCCAATTTTCTTGATGGATGCAATATTTTATTTTTGGTAATTCAATTTCTCCAACAATCAAACCTGCATTTTTTAATTCTTTTAAATGTTGTGATATGGTAGATTGTGCGAGTGGAATAACATCTACCAAATCTCCTGTAAAACAACAACTCTGATTACTCAAATATTTTAAAATTGCCAGTCTAACTGGATGTCCTAAAGCTTTTGCAAAACGAGAAGTTTGCTCTGTAACATCTGAATAAATAATATTTGCTGTATTTTTTGTCATATTAATCGCAAATATACGATTAATAATTTAATCTCCAAATAAAATTAAAAAAATAGAAGTCTAAATAACAAAACAAGGACAATTATTGTATTTTTGTATTTAACATATTAATATCATTTCATGAAATCATTAATCTCTTTAATTTTAGTATTTTTTTTTACCATAACAATACAAGCACAGAAAAAACCAGCATATAAATTATTTAAGGCAAATGGTAAAAAAGCATCTTATAAAAAGATGCTTAAGAAATTAGAAAAAGCAGATATTGTATTGTTTGGAGAGCATCATAATAATCCGATAACGCATTGGTTACAGCTAGAAGTAACTAAAGATTTGGCTAAAAAAAGAGATTTAGTAATAGGTTTTGAAATGATTGAAGCAGATAATCAAATGCAATTAAACGATTATTTACAAGGTACAATAAATCAAAAAGCATTCGATACTGTTGCTCGTTTGTGGAACAATCATAAGACAGATTATAAACCATTAGTAGATTTTGCGAAAGAAAATAAAATTAAAGCAATAGCAGCAAATGTGCCTAGGCGAAATGCTAAAATAGTATTTAGAGGAGGTTTTAAAGCACTAGATACGTTATCTGAGCAAGAAAAATCATGGATTGCTCCGTTACCAATTGCATACGATAAAACTTTACCTGGATATGTAAAAATGTTAGAAATGATGGGAGGTCATGGTGGAGATAATCTGCCAAAAGCACAAGCAATAAAAGACGCAACGATGGCACACTTTATTTTAAAAAATAAAAAAAACAATCAATTATTTATTCACTATAACGGCTCGTACCATTCCGATAATTACGAGGGAATTTATTGGTATTTAAAAAAAGCAAATCCAAATTTAAAAATTGTAACTATTACTACCGAAGAGAATAAATTAGTACGTAAATTTAATAAGGAAAATAAAAATAAAGCAGATTTTATCATTCAAGTAGATGAAAATATGACAAAAACGTATTAATACCAACTCAACATCAAAATACGCTATAAATTATTTATCTTTTCACGGTTTTACTGCACTTTAAATTTAAACCATAGCTATGCTATGCTTGAAATTTCAAGATTGTAAAACATAAAAATAGTTCAAATTTATTTAGCGCATTTCAAAATTGAATTAGTATAACTCAAATTATTCACAAATTTACTATTGACCTGAGTTCGACCTAAACTTACATCAAATAAACCTTATAAATAGTGAGATTTGAACAATAAAAACGAATATTTATTATTAATTATTCACACTTTTTTATTTTGAGTTCATGATATGCTTCGCAATTAAGGCTTTTATTGTTCAAAGATTGCTGTTTAGAAGGCTTTCTATTAGATTTTATTTATTTGGTATTCATCTGTTCGCTTTGCTCGGGTCAGCCTTTTCCTTATACTTCGTTATGTCTTTTCAAACTAAAAAATATTCTTCAAATCTCACCATTTCTTCATTTTTAGTAAATTGAATTTTAGGTCGTGCTCAGGTTAGTATAAAAAACCCAACGTATTTTCGTTGGGTTGTACTTAATTTGTATCGTTTTAAGATTATTATTTTCTAAAATTTTATTCTTCCAAAAATGGATACTTATAATCTGTTGGTGCTACAAAAGTTTCTTTTATGGTTCTATTAGAAACCCATCGTAATAAATTCCATACAGATCCTGCTTTATCGTTTGTTCCTGAGCCTCTTGCTCCTCCAAATGGTTGTTGTCCTACAACTGCTCCTGTTGGTTTGTCATTAATATAAAAGTTTCCTGCTGCTCCTTCTAATGCTTCGGTTGCATAATCTATTGCATATCGATCTGCACTAAAAATTGCTCCTGTTAATGCGTATGGCGATGTTTTGTCTAGAGTTACTAAGATATCTTTCCAATCTTTATCTTCGTATACATATACGGTTAATATTGGTCCAAACAATTCGATTTGCATGGTTTTATAATCTGGTTTTTTTGCTAAAATAATGGTTGGTTCTATAAAGTATCCTTTACTATCGTCATAATTTCCTCCGATGATTACTTCTGCTTCTGGATCTCGTTTTGCATCGTCTATAAAATTTGACAATTTATCGAATGCTCTTTTATCGATTACTGCATTAATAAAATTGGTGGTATCTTCTGGACTTCCCATTTTCATAGATTTCATTTCTGCTTCTACGTGTTTTTTAACGGCATTCCATTTTGATTTTGGTATGTATGCTCTCGATGCTGCGGAACATTTTTGTCCTTGGTATTCAAATGCTCCTCTTGACATTGCGGTTGCTACTTGCTCTGCATTTGCTGATGGATGCATCCAAATAAAATCTTTTCCTCCTGTTTCTCCAACAATTCTTGGATAGGAACGATAGACTCCTTTTCGTACATTTGTTCCTATTTCGTCCCAAAAACTATTAAATACTCCTGTGGATCCTGTAAAGTGTATTCCTGTAAAGTCTTTGTGATTTAGTATGGTTTCGGTTATCATTGCCGAATCTCCTGTTACCATATTTATTACACCATCTGGTAATCCTGCTTCTTTAAATAAATCCATTATTACTTTTGCAGAGTATACTTGCGTTCGTGCTGGTTTCCATACGGTAACATTTCCCATCATTACTGGTGCTGCACTTAAATTTGCACAAATTGATGTAAAGTTAAATGGTGTTATTGCGTATATGAATCCTTCTAAAGCTCTATATTGCATTCGGTTCCATATTCCTGGCGACGATATGGGTTGATTTTGATATATTTCTGTCATGAATTGCACATTAAATCTAAAGAAATCTATCAATTCGCATGCTGCATCTATTTCGGCTTGCATTACATTTTTAGATTGTGCTATCATGGTTGCTGCATTCATTTTTGCTCGGTATGGTCCTGCTAATAAATCTGCTGCTTTTAGAAAAATTGCTGCTCGTGATTCCCACGGCATTTTTGACCATTTTTTTCGTGCTTCTAATGCTGTTTCAATAGCAAGTTCTATATGTTTTTTTTCTGCTGTATGGTATTTTCCTACATGGTGTTTGTTATCGTGTGGCGGATTTATTTCTCTTGTATTTCCTGTTCGTATTTCTTCGCTTCCTATATACAATGGTATGTCTACTTTTTCAGCATACATTTTTTTATACATCGCTAATAATTCTTTTCTTTCTTTACTTTTAGGAGCGTACGTTTTAACTGGTTCATTAACTGCTTTTGGTACGTTATAAAATCCTGTTGCCATCTGTTATATTTTTAAAAAGTTTCGACTAATTTTGTAGCTACAAAATTAGTGATTTTTTTATCTATAAACCTCAGTTCGATATAAAATTTGAATCTGGAATTACAGTGCTTTGTACTTTTATGGTGTTATACCAACTCAACATCAAAATACGCTATAAATTATTTATCTTTTCACGGTTTTACTGCACTTTAAATTTAAACCATAGCTATGCTATGCTTGAAATTTCAAGATTGTAAAAATAAAAATATTTTAAATCTATTTAGCGCATTTCAAACTTAGGTTGGTATTAAAACTTATTACTATAATTTCTAGGAGTATTTTTTTCATTATTTTTGGTTTCTACAAATTTAATAAAAAATGTGTACTGTTACTTTTATTCCGATAAACAAAACCGATTTTATTCTAACTTCGAGTAGAGATGTTCCTTTTATACGAGAAAAAGCTCTTTTCCCAAAATTGTATTCGGAGGATGGTGTTGGTATTATGTATCCTAAAGATGGTAAAGCTGGTGGTACTTGGATTGGTTATAGCAGTAAAAATAGGCTAATTTGTTTGCTTAACGGTGGATTTGTTAATCATTATGCAACCACACCTTCTAATATAAAATACCGTAAAAGTAGAGGGGTCATTGTTTTGGATTTGTTGAAAGAATCCAATATTCATTCCGCTTTAAGCGATATTAATTTAGATAATATAGAACCTTTTACTTTAGTTATTGTAGATTGGGATTCTTTGACTGATACTGATAAAAAAGAACATATCCAATTAATTGAACTGGTTTGGGATGGCTCTAAAAAATACATTAGATTTTTGCCACAAAAAATGCACATTTGGTCTTCGTCTACTTTGTACGATAGTAAGATGAAAAATATGCGAAAGAAATGGTTTATGGAATGGCAAAATTCTTTTTGTCCAAAGCATGTTAATAAATCGGAACTGGAGACACTTTACAAATCTCAAATTTTAAATTTTCATCGTTTTGCTGGTATTGGCGATTGCAATGTAGATGTACTTATGAAACGTAAATATATTGGTACGGTTAGTATTACACAAGTTTCCAAATTAGAGGGTTGTATTGCTATGGATTACGATACTATTTCTTAATTTCTGTGGTATTTTGTTTTTTGAACTTGTTTATTTCTCACTACTAATATCAACTCAATTTCAAAATACGCTATAAATTATTTATCTTCAATCTCTTTTATATACGTATCTAACAATAAAATAAACTCTATTAAGTGTAATGTGTTATTTGAAATTACAAGTTTTTTGTTAGAAATCTGCGATATAAACCTTACATTTGGGTAATCAATGTTTAAAACCAAATTTTATGAAGAAAAATTATTATTATTTTACAACTGTATTTATATTATTTTTTGTGCACGGATTGTTTGCACAATCAAAGATTATTTCTGGTACAGTTACCGAAAAAGCCAGTGGAATTCCATTATCTGGCGTAAGTGTAATTATTGATGGAACCACAACTGGTGGTGTTACTGATTTTGATGGTAAATATGCCATTAAAACAGAAAATTCTAATACTAAAAGTTTAACTTTTAAATTTCTTGGATATAAGACTGTTACTCTAAAAGTATCCAAAAATAGTACGATACTAAATGTCGAACTAGTAGAAAATGCCACAGCTCTAAACGAAGTAGTTGTTACTGCTTTAGGAATAAAAAGAGAAGCCAAAGCCTTAGGTTACTCCTTAACAAAAGTAGATGGAGATGCTATCTCTAAAGTAAAATCAACTAGTGCAATTAACTCGCTTCAAGGTCGCGTAGCAGGTGTAAATATTTCAACAAATAGTACAGGAGCCTCTGGTTCTGGTAGGGTTATTATTCGTGGTGCAAGTTCGTTAACTGGCGATAACCAACCTTTATATGTTGTGGATGGAATACCAATTATTAACCAAACCAAAGGTTCCGCAGTTGGCGCATTTGGTGGCGAACATGGAGATGGAGGAGACGATATTTCTTCAATTAATCCAGACGATATTGCTTCTGTCTCTGTACTTAAAGGTAGTTCTGCTGCTGCATTATATGGTTCTTTAGCCTCAAATGGAGTTATAATGATTACCACAAAATCTGGTAGTAAACGACAAGGTTTTGGTGTGGAGTATTCCAGTTCTTTTTCTTTTGATAAAGTAAATACTAATCTACAAGATTTTCAAACAACATACGGACAAGGTAATAACGCTTTAAAACCTGGTTTTGAATACGATATTACTGGAAATCCTGTAGAAATTGCAGATCAAGCTAATGCGATTTCGGATGCATATACGAGTTCGCTACAATCTTGGGGAGCAAAATTTGATGATTTATTGGTGTATAATTGGGATGGTAATAAAAGACCATATTCGTATACTGGAAATAATTTAGATAAATTTTATAATCTTGGTACAACCATAATCAATTCTATTGCTTTTACAAAAGGCGGAGAAAAAAGTAGCTATCGCTTTTCTTTTTCTAATTTAGATAATAAAGATATTTTTCCAAATACTACTTTAAATAGAAAATCTCTTGGATTAAATGCATCTGCACAGGTAAATCCAAAACTTACGTCTACCATTAATGCTAAATATATAATCGAAAAAGTACACAATCGTATTACTATTGGAGATACACCAGGAAATGCAAATACTGTTGCTTTCGTATTACCAAGTAGTTTAAACATTTACGATTTAAAGCCTGGTTCTAATGCACAAGGAACCGAACTTCGATTTCAACCAAGTCAATTTATTTCCAATCCGTATTGGGCAGTAAATAATTTTAATAACGACGATAAAAAAAACAGAATTATTGCATCTGGTACTTTAAAATATGATATGACAGATTGGCTTTACTTAACTGGAAGAGCTGGTATAGATACCTATAATTTATCTAGAAGACGAGTTACGCCATTCGGAACTGCTTATCGACCTGCTGGAGAATTGTCGCAAGCAAAATTTACCTATTCTTTATTTGATGCAGATATAATGTTAGGAATAGATAAAAATTTAAGTGGTAAAATATCAACAAATTCAATTATTGGTGTGAATACTAGAAAAAAGACTTTTGAAGCTTTAAGTGCAACTGGTCGTGGTTTTGTAGTTCCAGATATAGAAGATTTGAATAATACCACCTTACCTGAGCCTACTTTTAATTTTGTACCAACCAAAACAAATTCTATATATGGATCCTTTGAAGTAGACTATGATAATTTTCTTTTTGTAACTTATACAGGTAGAAATGACTGGTTCTCTACATTATCCTATCCTGGTAAAACAACACCAAATAATGAATTTTATTGGTCTTTAAGTAGTAGTTTACTACTTAATAAAGCTTTAAAATTGCCAACAAGTGTAAATTATGCTAAGATTAGGGCTAGTTATGCACAAGTTGCAGGTGGTGCTCGAGAAGCTTTTAATCTTAATTTAGATTATGCAATTACAGGTTCTTTTCAAGGACAACCATTAGGTCAAATTAATGGTAATTCTATTCCGAATCCAGATTTAGTACCTTTTCAAAAAAATGAATTTGAAGTTGGATTTGATGGACGTTTTTTAAAAAATAGATTTCATATTGATTTTGCTTACTATAAAAATCAAACTACCAAAGATATTGTTACTGCTGCTGCAGCTCCTTCCTCTAGTTTTTCTTCCGCAATTTTAAATATTGGAGAATTAGAAAATCAAGGAGTAGAATTTTTAATAGGAGGCTCTCCAATTAAAAATGAAAAATTCTCATGGAATACTTCATTTAACCTTGGTTACAATAATAGTAGAATTATTCATACAGACGACGAAGATACTCCAATAAATGTAGATGGTAGTTTGTCACGTTCCAAAACAGCTATTATATCGCATATTGTAGGAGAACATTATGGCGTAATTTATGGTTCGTCTTATAAAAGGGATGATAATGGCAATATTATGTACGATATTAGTGGTTCGATACCTAAACCAATTCAAGGAGAAGATAAAGTTTTAGGACAAGGAGTCGCTCCATTAACACTTGGTTTTTCTAATACCTTTAAATACAAAAATGTATCTCTAAGTTTTTTAATTGATGCAAAATATGGTGGACAAGTACATTCTGGTACAAATAGAGAACTTATGCTTAGAGGTTTACATAAAAAAACACTCGAAGGTCGCGAAAATGGCTTGGTAGTTTCTGGAATCGACGATGCTACTGGAAATTCTTTTACAAGAACTGTAGCACCAGAAAATTTAAGAACTTATTATGGTCTTATTGCAGCAGAAAATTCTGGAATTGCCGAAGAGTTTGTTTACGACACAGATTTTATCAAATTTAGAGAATTGAGTATTTCTTATAATTTACCAACAAAATTTCTAAACAATACATTTATTAATAACATGCGTTTTTCTTTGGTTGGTAGAAATCTATTCTTTATTTCAAAAAAAGTAGATAATATAGATCCAGAAGCTTCTTTAAATAATCTAAACTCTCAAGGTATTGAAAGATTTGGAATACCATCAACAAGAAGTATTGGCTTTACATTAAATGTTAAATTTTAAAAATATAATCATGAAAAAAATAATAATTATACTCGTATTACTACTATCGTTTGGATCGTGTGATGATGGCTTTGATGAATTAAATGTAAATCCATCTAAGCCTTCACAAATAAGTCCTGCAAATAAATTGACTTACATTCAGTTATACACTGGAGGTAGCAACTATGTAGCCTACTTATTTTGGAATATGATTCATCTTATGCCTAATGTACAACAACTTAACAATACTCATTATGGTCCTATTTTTAATTACAAAGAAGGACATACACATTGGTTTTTTGAAGAACAATATAGAACCACAGTTAAAAATGTTGTCGATTTAGAAGCACAATTAATGGATAGCAACGAACCAACAGCAGCTGTAGATTTAGCCATTGCTAGAATCCAAAAAGTACTTATTTTTAGTAGATTAACAGATGCTTATGGCGATATTCCTTATAGCGAAGCTGGAAAAGGTTTTTTAGAAGGTATCCGTTTTCCGAAATACGATAAACAAAGTGATATTTATGCAGATATGTTAACTACTTTAGAAAATTCTGCTGCTACACTTAACACTGGAGGAGACAATTCTTATGGTTCTGCAGATTTATTATATGCTGGAGATAATACAAAATGGAAGAAATTTGCTAATTCTTTAATGCTTAGACTAGCAATGCGAATGGTAAAAGTAGATCCTACTGCAGCACAAAATTGGGCAACTAAAGCAATAACTGGTGGTGTTATGGAAAGTAATGATGATATTGCTTTTACTCAATATGAGAATTCTGCAAACGATGGAGGACCAAATGTTAATCCATTAACAAAGTGTTTTACATCAAGAGCACAAAACCAAGTAAAAATATCCAAAACATTTATGGATTTTATGAAAACAAGAAATGACCCTCGTGTGTCTGTTTTATGCTCTACCGTAGATGGTAATACGGATTTTGCTTTACAATTTGGACAAGATATTAACGATGCAACTCGAGGAGATGCTAATTCTAAACCAAATATAAATATTTTTGGAGGTTCTGGTATTGTAATTTACGATGCTCCCTTTTTCTTTCAGACTTATGCAGAAGTCGAATTTATGCTTGCTGAAGCTGCCGAACGTTGGGGATTAGCAGGAGGTAATGTTGAAGACCATTATAATGCTGGTGTTAGAGCCGCAATGGGTTATTTATCTATGTATGGACATGGTGTAGAAATCACTTCTGCACAAATGGATAGTTACTTAACCGCAAACCCTTTTATTGCTGCCGATGCTTTAAAGATGATTAACGAACAATATTGGGTTGCAACTTTTGGTAATGGTTTAGAAACCTATTCTAACTGGAAAAGATCTGGTTTTCCAGAATTAATTCCATTTGATATTGCGGCAACACTTACTGAAGGAAAAATACCAAGAAGGTTTGTATATCCTGGTTCCGAAAAATTAAATAATCCCGATAATGTAGAAGCTGCTACAATACAACAAGGTGGTGATGGATTACTTACACGAATGTGGTGGGATGTCGAATAAATTTTAAAATTAGTAACCTGAGTTCGACCTAAACTTGCAATCAAAGTTTAGGTCGAACTCAGGTTAGCAGTTAGTCAGATTTTCACTATGTGTGAAACTCTGACTTTTATCTATTGACCTTTAAAAAATCAATTATTTTTTCATTTCTACTTTTAAGAAAACATCTTCTTTTTTCTTTTTGTATACTTCTACAAAAAATTCGTTTTCTTTTATTTTTACAATTCTATCTGTACTAAATTGAAATGCTTTTATTTTCTTTTTTATTTTATTAAAATCTATAACGGAGCTTTTTGTTAATTCGCCTGTTTGGTTGTTAATTTTTGAAATTGTTAAAATTCCACCTCTCCCATCTGTGTGTAGTATTGGGGTTTTATCTAATGGTAAATTAATATTTTTAATATTATCTATATAGGTAAAATAGAGATTGTCGTTTCTTTTAAAATAAGTGTATGACATACCGCCTTGTCCATTATTACTCCCTCTCTGGCGCTTAG
>JALSLK010000106.1 GCA_026988355.1 Flavobacteriaceae bacterium | reverse complement strand
CAACAAAATAACCAGTTTCACAACTACTTAAAGAACCATCAACCAATAAATCATCTACAAGGCATAATTCGGTAACATCTTGCGTTCCATAATAAGAAGGTACTTGTACTACTTGATTTGGATATCTAAATTTTGCAACTGCAGTAGCTCCCATATTTGGTCTACAATCTTTACAATTAAATAGTTGATGGAATGATTCGTAAGTATAACTTAAAGTATTACCTCCTAATTTACGATCGATACCAGTTACTACAAATTCACAATCATAAATAGCAAAACTGGTTAAATGATTTTTGATTTTAGCATCTAGAGTGTATGTATATATTAATGAATTACTACTAGAATATAAAGATGTTTTATAATTTCCATTTTCAGGTGTTCCATAATTTTTAGAAACTAATAACTTATTGTTAATATCGACGTCTACCATACCTCTATGGTGTTTAAAAACACTAACAGTATTACTTAAATTAATTTTTCTAATTTGATAAATAGGGGATACGTAAGTTCCTCTAATTACAGAATAAAAAACTTCCCAATTTGAACGTAATGCAATTTTATTATTTTGATAATCTAATTTACCACTATGTGTATATGATTGTACTAAAGAAGAAGCATTTATCCCAAATGAAAAAGAAGTACTATAATTATATCTATTAATTTGTAGCGTAGTTCCATAAGAATATCCTACTACAAATTTAGAACCTTTCATATCCATTTGAATGACAAAAGGACTCGCATTTGTTGCACTTCCAATAATTTTTAGTCCTTTGTAAAGCATGTTTCTATATATTTTAACGAAAACATTATTTCCAAGTTTACATCCAATTAGTACATCTCCATTTGGAGCAACTTCAATATCTGTAGCGCTAGTATTATTTAAAACCTCTACTCTACTGCCAATTTGTGTCCCACTAGTATTATATTTCTTTATATATGTTCTATAAGATGTTGAGCCAGGACTTACTCTATCTCGGTATAAAACATAAATATTGTTTGCATTATCAATTCGAACTCTTGTAAACTGATGATAACTAGAAATTAAAACTTGTGGAGAGGTAGGATTAAATGTTGTGGCATCATATATTTTAAGATAATTCCCACAAACACTTGCATCACCATTCCAAGAAGCAATGGCATAATAACGCTTATTCATATCCGATGTAGATTGTGACCAATGGAAAATTGAAGCTGAAAGTGAAGTTGTTTGTACACCACCTGTTAACTGTCCTTGTGCAAAAGAAAGCATGTAGCTTCCTAATAAC
Organism: Flavobacteriaceae bacterium; assembly: GCA_026988355.1. Classification (GTDB taxonomy): domain Bacteria; phylum Bacteroidota; class Bacteroidia; order Flavobacteriales; family Flavobacteriaceae; genus S010-17. The sequence continues at coordinate 5,411 of JALSLK010000106.1, read as the reverse complement.
AAAAAGAATAAAAAAATGTAATTTTTGGTTTTCATAATAAAAAAATTAAGTTTTACCTACTCTATCTTGGCTTTTCGGTTACCGCCTTTGATAGAATATCCATATTCTTATTTTTTGTTACCTCCACTTTTTATTTACCGTTTTAAAAATCCAAAAACAGATAGAAAAAGTAAAAACCAACCTTAACAATAATTTATTAAACTATTTTTGAAAATAATTGTACATTTAACGTTCTAAAAAATTACAATTGCATTTTGACAAAATTTCAAAACATACAAAATAAACTTAAAGCATTTATTAAAAAATATTATACTAACGAACTTATTAAAGGAATAATTCTTTTCGTTTCTTTTGGTCTTTTATATTTTATTTTTACATTATTTGTGGAGTACTTTTTATGGTTAAAACCAACTGCGAGAACGATATTGTTTTGGTCTTTTATTGCAATTGAATTAATTTTACTAACAAAATATATCGGAATACCACTCATTAAATTATTTGGATTACAAAAGGGAATTTCGTATCAAGATGCCTCCAAAATTATAGGCATACATTTTAACGAAGTAGATGATAAACTCTTAAATGTATTGCAACTAAATGATACAAAAGATTCTTCAGAATTATTACTGGCAAGTATTGAGCAAAAATCAATCGATTTAGAACCAATACCTTTTAAACGAGCAATTAACTTTTCTAAAAATAAAAAATATTTGAAATATTTGGCAATTCCAATCGCAATTTGGTTAATTACATTTCTTACAGGTAATGATTTTATTTTTAAAGATAGCTTAGATAGAGTTGTAAACTATCAAACTGCTTACGAGCCACCAGCACCATTCGCTTTTGAAATTGTAAATGATAACTTAAATTCTTTAGAAGGGAAACCTTTTACAATAGATATAGTAACGCATGGAAATACCATTCCAGAAAATGTGAAAATTCATTTTAATGAAAGTAATTATTTTTTAAAAGAGGAAAACCTCGGATCCTTTTCACATACCTTTTCCGATTTAAAAGAAAACACCAAATTTTACTTAACAGCTAATGGTATTCAGTCTAAAGAATATGAAATAAAAATAATTAAAACACCAAATATTACACAGTTTAAAATGTTTCTTAATTATCCAAACTACACTTTAAAAACGGATGAAAACATTCAAAATACTGGTAATGCAATTGTTCCTGAAGGTACTACAATTACTTGGAAAATACAGACCAAAAATACTTCCGAAATAGAATGGAATAATTTACAAGATAGCACTCATATTCGTTTTAAAAAGATAGAAAAAAAACAATTATTTTCGCTATCAAAACGAGTAAGTAATAATTTAGATTATGTGGTTAAAACCTCTAATAATCAGTTAAAAAAATATGAAAATTTACAATATGGAATCCAAGTAATAAAAGATGAATATCCCAAAATTATTATAAAAACAGATATTGATAGTATTACACGTGGTAATGCGCAATTTGCAGGACAAATATCTGATGATTATGGCATAAGCAAACTACATTTAGTTTATTATAACAAACAAAATAAAGCTGCCACAAAGCAATATACAATTCCTGTAAAAAAGAACACATTTCAAGAGTTCTATTATATTTTCCCTGAGGGTTTACAACTCAAAAAAGGAGTAGATTATGAATTTTACTTTCAGTTGTTTGATAACGATGCAGTAAATGGAAATAAACAAGTAAAAACAAAAGTATTTCATTATAGAAACAAAACCAACCAAGAATTAAACGAAGATATATTAAAAGAACAAAAAGAAAATTTAGAAGACCTAAATAAAACAACAAAAGATACCGAAAAATTAACCAAGTCTTTAGAAGATTTTTCAAAAAAAATGAAAAATAAAGCTGCTATGGATTGGCAAGATAAAAAAGAATTTAAGCAATTTGTTAAACGTCAAAAGCAATACCAACAAATGCTAGAAAATAACACACAGAAATTAGAGAATAATATTAATGAATTAAAACAAGAAAATAATCCAACACTACAACAAAAAAAAGAAGATCTTAAAAAACGCATTGAAGAAATAAAAGCAATGCAGAAAAAAGAAAAAATGTTGGAAGAATTAAAAAAATTAGCAGAAAAATTAGACAAAGAAAATTTTGTTAAAAAATTGGATAAACTAACACAAAAGAACAAACAAGATGAAAAATCTCTAGAACGTATACTAGAATTAACAAAAAGATACTACGTAGAGAAAAAAGCAGACGAAATTGTTAAAAAATTAGAAGATTTAGCTAAAAAACAAAATGAATTAGCCAAAAAAGAAGACAACAATTCTAAGCAACAAAAAGAATTAAACAAAGCGTTTGAAAAGATTAAAAAAGAATTAGCCGATTTACAGAAGCAAAATAAAGATCTTAAAAAACCAATGGACATTCCAAAAAATGAAGAAGAACAAAAAGCCATTGATAAAGATATGAAAAAGGCAAGTGAAAAATTAGAAGAAAAAGAACAAGAAAATAAAAACCAACAAGAGAAAAAAGAAAGTAAAAAATCTGCCCAAAAGAAACAAAAGGCTGCTGCAAAAAAAATAAAAAAAATGAGCAGTAAAATGAAAAAATCAATGATGGATATGGAAATGGAAATGATTGAAGAAAGTATTGATAATTTACGTGCCATAGTAGAAAATCTGATTACTTTTTCGTTAGAACAAGAAACCTTAATGAATGCCTTTGAAAAAGTAAATGCCGCACATCCAGATTTTTCAAAAAAATTAAAACGGCAACAAGTACTAAAAGAGCATTTTGAACATATTGACGATAGTATTTATTCGCTTTCGTTACGCAATCCTAAAATATCATCTAGAATAGACATCCATATTACCGAAGCACATTATAATTTAAACCAATCTTTGGCAAATATTGCTGAAAATAAAATTAAACAAGGAGTTTTAAATCAGCATACTACCATGATGTCTGCCAATAATTTAGCTTCTTTTTTAAGCGATGTATTAGAAGCAGCTCAAAATCCTCGAGACGGTAACGAAAGTGGAGAGGGAAGCCCTAAAAAAGGAAAGCCAGGATTTAGCTTACCAGACATCATTAAAAAGCAAAGTAAAAGTTTATCACAATGTCAAAAACCTGGCAATAAGCCTGGAGGAAAAAAAGGAAAAAGCGGCAAAGGAAAAAAGGGCGGAAAAGCAAAAGGGAATAAAGAAGGGAAAGGAGAAGGTAAAAATGGGAAAAACGGGAAAAGTAGCGAACAGATGAGTGGCGAACAGTACGAAATATACAAGCAACAAAGTGCCTTAAGACAAGCATTTCAAGAAATGATGGAGAAAGCAGGCAGCAAAGGAAAAGCAGGAAATAAAGCATTAAAACAAATGGAAGAGTTAGAAAAAATGCTGTTGGATAAAGGAATTACCAATGAAGTAATTCAAAAAATGCAAAATATAAAACACGAATTATTAAAATTAGACAAAGCTAATTTTGAACAAGGAGAAGACAATAAACGAAAAGCAGATACAAATAGAAATACCTTTAACAAACGACAAATAAAAGCCTTAAAAATAAAAAAACTTTATTTTAATCCAAATGAAATTTTAAACAGACAGCCTTTACCGCTTAAATCTACTTACAAGAAAAAAGTACAAGAATATTTTTCTACAGAAAAGAAATAAATTTGTTTTAATAAAAAAGACATTTATACCAAAATATATGGCAGAATTTATAACAATTAAATCCTTTGAATATCCACACGAAGCGCAAATTATCAAAAACAAACTGGAAACAGAAGGTATTTTTGTTTTTTTAAAAGATGAGTATACAATACAAACCGATAATTTTTTATCTAATGCTATTGGAGGTGTTAAATTACAAGTTATGAAAGAAGATGTAATAACCTCAAAAGAAATTTTGGCATTATTTAAGCAAGAATATCAGAGTACGCTCCAAGAAATAACTTTAGCAAAAGATACAATTGTAAATTGTCCGAACTGCAACTCTATTGAAGTTAGAAAAAGCGATAAAATGAAAGGTTTTGTCGGTGTTATTTTATTATTTTTTGGAATACCATTACCTGTGTATAAAAAAGAATATCACTGTTTTGATTGTTATAGAGATTTTAAAGTTCGTATAAAAGGCAACTAATTCTGTAAATTAACCGAACTACCAGCACCATAACCAATAACTTCATCATATTTCGATCCAAATTTTTTGTAATAAACAATAACCGAATACTCGTTTTCTGTTTGATAATGAGACCCTTCGAATGTAAAATCTATTTCATTATTCTCATTTACCAAAACATAAGTATAATTATAAAACCCTTGTTTTAAAAGAATTTCTGTTTCATAAAATTTAGAATTTTCGTTATAGCTTAGTTTATTTTCATCGGTAAATTGCCAGTTATTAAAAGCACCGTAAACATATAAATTCCCATTTCCAATATCGCTATAACTCTCTAGAGCAAAATGTACATTAGTATATTCGGATTCAAAAGCGGTGTTATCTACATTTATACTTCGTATAAAAAAATTACCGTTAATATCTGGATAATGTGTGTGTGGTTTATTCTCTCGACCTTGATCTACATACAATCGTGTTTCGTAAATATCTTTTAAAAAAACACGTCGTATATTATTTGTAGCATTTCGCACATCTTTACTATCAAAATACAAATATTCGTTTCCACCATCAAAATTAGTAGCCTCTCCGTACTTGTAAATAAGTTGTGTGCCTCTGTAAAATTGTGGTTTTATATCTGTAATAGTATTGTTCCAATCGTTATTTTGAAATAGAGTAATTTTTATTTCCTCGCTTGGATTATTTATCAATAAATCGGAATGATTTATTACAATCTCTACATTTTGTTTACTATCAATATCTGCTATTTTCCTAGCTTTATGAATACTTACACCAACATCTACTCTCGGTTGATACACAATAAATCGTCTTGTAAAAACAACCTCTTCGTCTTCATTCATAACAGAAATAATATAATTTCCACTTATTTTTAATCGAAAACTTTGATTTGGTATCCTCAACACATAATTTGTATAATCTTGGTACGTATTAAATGAATTTTCTGAATTTCGAATACGGTCTTCGGTAAAACCAGTACTAAATTCTGTAGAAGTTATATTGGATATTTTCCAATCGTAAGTACAATGGTTTATCTTATAAGTATACTCTTTATCATCGCCTTCTAAATCATCAAACGAAAAGTCAATAGTTTCTCCTAATCGAATAATTGGTACAAAAGCATTTACTTTATGTGCTTTTAATACAACCGATTTTATATATGGAGGCTCTATAACTTCGATTTCTTTTTGTGCAAAAGCACATGTATAGCTAAAAAGTATGGCAAATACAATAAAAGTATTTCTAAACATCTATGGTTTTTATTTTATTTATTACAACTACTATACCGTAAAATTACAAAAACAAATTATATA
>JALSLK010000105.1 GCA_026988355.1 Flavobacteriaceae bacterium | reverse complement strand
CTGAAAAAAAGAAAGAAGTAGAAACTGTACATAATAGACAAAGATATATAACGTCGTATGAATTATGTCAGTTTCAATTTGATAATCTAAATAGCGTATATTTTGATTATAAGAAATTTTATGTAAACGCAGAGATAGCAAATGAAGTCGATAAAATGATTAAAATTATGAAACGCTGTCCACATATTGTGGCAATAATATCATCGCATACAGATAGTAGATCTTCCTTTGCATTTAATTTAAAACTCTCACAAAAGAGGTCGGATGCTATTGTAACTTATATTTTGAGAAATAGTAATATCTCGAAAGAAAGAATTAGATCGATTGGATATGGAGAGTCTAAATTGAGAAATAAATGTAGTGATGGAGTTTGGTGTTCTGAAGCAGAGCATCAAGTAAATAGAAGAACTCAATTTGAATCGCAATATTAGTATTCAAAAAAAAAACACCCTAATTAATTTAGGTTATCCCAACTCATACCAACTCAACATCAAAATACGCTATAAATTATTTATCTTTTCACGGTTTTACTGCACTTTAAATTTAAACCATAGCTATGTTATGCTTGAAATTTCAAGATTGTAAAACATAAAAATATTTTAAATCTATTTAGCGCATTTCAAAATTGAATTGGTATCAACATCAAAATAAACCAAAAAAATCAAAATGGTATAAATCATATTATTGATTCTTTTTTATAAGCATAATAAACTTCAAAAAATAATACAATTTTTTTCGAATGTTGCGATAAATTTAAAGAGGGATATTTCCGTGTTTCCGTTTAGGTCTTGCTACTTTTTTACCTTGTAACATAGCATAAGCCTTTATAAGTTTTCGTCTCGTATTTTCTGGTAAAATTACCTCATCAATAAATCCTCGTTTTGCAGCTCTATAAGGATTTGCAAAAGTTTCTGCATAAGCAATTTCTTTTTCTTTCCATTTTTCTTCTGGATTTATAGCAGTTTTTATTTCTTTTTTAAATATAATTTCTGCCGCACCTTTTGCTCCCATTACTGCTATTTCTGCAGAAGGCCAAGCATAGTTTAAATCTGCTCCTATATGTTTAGAATTCATTACATCATAAGCTCCACCGTAAGCCTTTCGTGTAATTACTGTTATTCTTGGGACGGTTGCTTCGCTTAATGCATATAGTAATTTCGCTCCATTTGTTATGATACCATTCCATTCTTGGTCTGTTCCTGGTAAAAATCCAGGCACATCTACCAATACTAGTAAAGGTATATTAAACGAATCGCAAAAACGTGTAAATCGTGCCGCTTTTTTTGAGCTATTTACATCTAATACTCCAGCTAAAAACATTGGTTGATTGGCAATAACACCAATACTTCTTCCACCTAATCTCGCAAATCCAACAATAATATTTTCAGCATAATCTTTATGGATTTCGTAAAAGCTATCGGCATCTATTATTCCTTTAATTATTTGATGCATATCGTACGGTTTATTAGGATTGTTTGGTAAAATACTTGTCAATTCTGTTCGTACTTCATCTCCTAATTCAAATGCTATTTTTGTGGTTGTTTCTGTATTATTTTGCGGTAAATAACTCAATAATTGTTTTATGTCTTCTAAACATGCTATATCGTTTGAAGAGGTAATATGTGTTACGCCTGATTTTGTAGCATGTGTACTTGCTCCTCCTAATTCTTCGGATGTTACGGTTTCGTTAGTTACTGTCTTTACTACATTAGGTCCAGTTACAAACATAAAACTGGTTTCTTCTACCATTATGGTAAAATCGGTTATTGCTGGAGAGTATACTGCTCCTCCTGCACATGGTCCCATTATAGCTGATATTTGTGGTATTACTCCAGATGCTTGTACATTTCTATAAAAAATATCTGCATATCCTCCTAGAGATCTTACTCCTTCTTGAATTCTTGCACCTCCTGAATCGTTTAATCCTATCATAGGAGCACCAACTTTTAATGCCAAATCCATTACTTTGCATATTTTTTCGGCATGTGTTTCAGATAATGAGCCTCCAAATACTGTAAAATCTTGCGCAAATAAATATACTAACCGTTCGTTAATGGTTCCGTATCCTGTTATAACACCATCGCCGTAATAAATTTCGTTCTCTAAGCCAAATTCTTTGGTTCGATGTGTTACTAAGACGCCTATTTCTTCAAACGTGCCTTCGTCAAGTAAATAATTTACACGTTCTCTTGCTGTTAGTTTCTTTTTCTCGTGCTGCCTTTTTATTCGAGCTTTACCACCTCCTAAATAGGCTTTTGCTTTTTTATCGTTTAATTCGTTTATTTTTTGATTCATTTTGGAAAGGTTGATGCTATAAGGATGTAATGTTGTAATAAGTTAATGTTTCAAGTACTTTTTAACGTTCCTTTTTTATTAAACTGGAATTCGCAATCTTTTTTTATCTTTTTGGTATTGTTTTATTGCAATTATTGCTGCTATTTTTGCTTCTTCTTCTATTTTTTCTTTTAATAATTCTGCGGAATAATAATCTTTTACAAAATGTGTGTTAAAGTTTCCAGATCGAAATGCTTCGTGTTGAAATACAAATTTACCAAAAGGTAGCGTGGTTTTTACTCCTTCAATTTTATATTTTTCAATTGCATTTAGCATTAATTGTATGGCTTCATTTCTTGTTTTTCCATACGTAATTAGTTTAGATAGCATTGGATCGTAATATATTGGTATTTCCATACCTTCTGCGAAGCCGTTATCTACTCGTATTCCTTCTCCTTTAGGTAATTGATATACTTCTAATTTACCTACGGATGGTAAAAAGTCATTTAAGGTATCTTCTGCATACACACGTAATTCAAACGAATGTCCACAAATTTTTAAATCTTCTTGTTTTAGGTTTAGTGCTTCTCCTCTTGCCACTCGTATTTGTTGTTCTACTAGATCTATTCCTGTGATTAACTCGGTTACTGGATGTTCTACTTGCAATCTAGTATTCATTTCTAAAAAGTAAAAATTATTTGCTTCGTCTAATAAAAACTCTACCGTTCCAGCACCCAAATAATCACACGATTTCGCAACTTTAACGGCTGCTTCTCCCATTTTTTTTCGCAATGCTGGTGTTAATATTGCCGAAGGAGCTTCTTCAACTACTTTTTGATGTCGTCTTTGAATACTACATTCTCTTTCAAAGAGATACAATACGTTACCATAGCTGTCTGCCAATATTTGTATTTCGATATGTCGTGGCGATTGTACGTATTTTTCTATAAATACAGAGCCATTTCCAAATGCAGATATTGCTTCACTTACGGCTCTTTCCATTTGTTCTTCCAATTCGCTTTCTTTTTCTACCACTCGCATTCCCTTTCCTCCACCACCTGCCGACGCTTTTATTAGTATCGGGAAACCTATTTCTTTAGCGATCTCTTTGGCTTTAGATATATCTGTAATGGCTTTATCTATTCCAGGTACCATTGGTATATTATAATTTTTCACTGCTTCTTTTGCTGCCAATTTACTTCCCATTATTTGAATTGCCTTGGATTTTGGTCCTATAAAAATAATATTGTTTTGTGCTGCTTCTTCTGCAAATGTGGCATTTTCGCTTAAAAACCCATATCCTGGATGTATGGCATCTACTCCTAATTCTTTTGCTAGTTTAATTATTTTTGTTCCTAATAAGTAAGATTCGCTAGATGGTGGTTCTCCAATGCAGATTGCTTCATCTGCAAATTTAACATGTAATGCATTTCTATCTGCTGTAGAATATACTGCAACTGTTTTTATACCCATTTTTTTTGCTGTTGTCATTACTCGAATGGCAATTTCGCCTCTATTTGCTACTAATATTTTTTTCATGTTGGCTTTTATTCAAATTCAATTAAGATTACGCCCTTATCTACTGCTTCTCCGATGTTTATGGTAATTTTTTTTATTACACCGTCTCTTGGCGATACAATACTATTCTCCATTTTCATGGCTTCCAATACTAACAATGTTTCGTCTTCTTTTACTTCTTGTCCGACTTCTACATGTATTTCTAGTATTAGTCCTGGCATTGGCGATTTTACTTCATTTACTTTTTTTGTCTTTCCTAAGGTAAATCCCATTTTTTGTATTAATACATCTAAAGTATCTGCTATGGCTACTTTGTAAGTACTGTTATTTACCACTACGGTATATTCTTTTTTAAGAAATATAGCTTGGGTAATTTCTGTCTGATACGGTTTATTTTTTTGTAATACATGTGATTTTGTATTACTTATTTTTACGATATCTAATTCGGATATTTCTTTTTCTGAAATATCAAAATTTAGTACTTTATTTACCTTTACCTTATAATCATTTAGCATAATTATTTGTTTTAAGAATTGGTTATAAAGGTAATTAAATTATGTGTAAAATTTTTACTTTTATTAGTTATAGTTTGTACGTTCTTTTTTATCTTGTTATTTCGTATAGACATATTCCCAATGCATTTATTACATTGATAGATGAGTTTTTACCGAATAAGTTTATATGTACAGTTGCATCTAATGACGTTAAAGTTTTTGGCGTTATTCCAAATCTTTCTGCTCCTATAATGAGGGCTATTTTTTTGTTTTTTGTAAAGTCAAATTTAGAAATACTTTTACTTGTATTGGTAAGTTCTAATCCTATTAATTTGTAGGTTTCTTTCTTTAGTATTTCAATTAACTTTGGCATTGTTTCCAAATATTGTATTTCTAATTCTTTTTGTGTACTTCGTGCTGTTCGTATTACTTTTTTGTTTTTTAAATCGGGAGATTCTCCAACTAAAAATACTTTTTTTACTCCAAATGCTTCTGCTATTCGAAATAGCATTCCTACATTTTCTGGTGTTCTGATGCCATCTGCAACTACAATTATTTCTTTGGTATTTTTTTTATTTTCTACTTCTTTATGTGTTAGTTGTTTGGGTTTCATAATTATTGGAGTAGTGTCTTAAAGTTTCGAGATTGGGTTTTTATTATATCATCTTAAAATTGTAAGCATAACCTTTGCTACGGCTATAAATTTAAGTGAAATAGCGTAAGAAAAAAAAAGAGTTTATGGCTTATTTTGAGGTCAACTTGGGATATTACAATCTGTTTTAGAATATTATTATTAATATTTAATGCAATATTAATTCCTTTTATCAATTTTTCTAATCTCTAATCACTTTTAATGTATCTAAATTTAATCTTGTTTTTAACCAAGTGCGTAGTTTTTTTTCTTGTAATTTTATTGTTATTTTAGGTATAGAATCGTACCATTTCACATTAAATACCGTAATAGTATCTACTTTTTTAAAGTTTGTTTTTACTTGATTTGCATAAGATATTTCTTCCAGTTCTGTATAATTTATTTTAGCTTCTTCGCTTATTTGTACAAATGGTATTCTACTTCTAAATAATTTACGCATTTCTTTTTCTAAAAAACGAATTCTTTCTTCTTTACTTCGTAATGCTTGGTCTCTGCCTTCTATTATTTTTTGATTTTTTGCGTATTGTTCTTTCAGACTTTGAAACTCATTCATTAATTGCGAATCGTCTTTTCCTCCTTGAATATTAAGTACAGCATCTTGCAACCCGTATTCTTCTTTTAATTCGTTTAAATGTTTTATATCTTTATTGGTTACATTTCCAAAAATTGTAATGTCTATTGTCTTTTGTTCGAAGTTTATGTCTTTATCATCTTCATCAATAATTACATAACCATCTTCTTCTTTTAAATGTTTTATTAATTCTTTTGAATTGGTTGTAAAATCGTTTTTTTGGTATAGTTTATAAAATGTAAAAATACTTGCTCCTAATACAATTATAGCGACAAAGGATGCAAATCTCGCAATAGATTTTCGCTTTGCGGAATTAATATATTTTACCATTGGAAAATGCAAATATTTTACCGTTACAAATGTTGCCAAAGCAATAAATGTGGTGTTAATTAAAAATAGAAACATGGCTCCAAAAAAGTAATTCCATTGGTGTAATGCTAATCCGTAACCTGCGGTACATAATGGAGGCATTAACGCTGTTGCAATTGCAACACCTGCTACGGTATTGGTTTGCGGACTTGGTCTACTTATTGCGACAATTAACGCTAATCCACCTGCAATAGCGATCATTACATCTCTAACATCTGGTTGGGTTCTTGCGTATATTTCTGGTGTTAATTCTTGAAATAGTGGAATACTAAAAAATAGAAAAGAAACAAGTAAACTTATCACTAACATTATTCCTAAATTTATCATGGAATTTCTTAGTGTATCAATATCGTTTGTTCCAATAGATAATCCTATTCCTAATATAGGACCCATTAATGGCGATATTAGCATGGCTCCAATTACTACTGCTGTAGAGCTTACGTTTAATCCTATAGATGCTACTAAGATAGAAAAACCTAGAATCCAAGCGGTATGCCCTTTCATTGCAATATTGTCTTTTATGTTTTGAATGGTGCCATCTATATCTGTATCTTGGCGTATATTCAAGATTTCTTTTATAAATGTTTTGACACTAGAAGCTGCTCCTTTTACATCTTTTTTTGCTTCTTCTTTGGTTTGCTGTATTTTTTTTTCTTGTTCGTTTTTCTTTTCTTCCATTACATCTTAATCTTCTTTTTTTTGAAAATCTTTTTTTGTTAGGTTAATTTTACTTTAAATTTTTCTTTTACTTCTGCTACAATTTGTTTTATGTCTTGTTCTTTATCTTTTGGACAGATTAATAATACATTGTCTTTTTCTACGACAATAAAATTATCTAATCCTTGTATTACTACATGTTTTCCTTTTTGTGTTCGTACAATATTATTGGTTGATTTTCTAAATATTGCTTCTGCATTTACCACCGCATTTTCGTCTTTATCTTTTGGTAGTTTATCGTATAATGATCCCCAAGTTCCTAAATCATTCCAGCCAAATTCTACTGGTAATACATGTACATTATTGGCTTTTTCCATGATGCCAAAATCAATGGATATAGATGCTGCTTTTTGGTAGTTATCTTCGATAAAATCATCTTCAAAATCAGTATTATAGACGTGATTCCCTACACAGAATAATTTTTCCATTTCGGGTAAATTTTGTTGGTATGCTTTTAAGATGCTTTTTGTACTCCAAACAAATATTCCTGCATTCCATAAGTAATTTCCTTCTTGTATAAAGGATTTTGCTTTTTCTAAATTTGGTTTTTCGGTAAAATTGGTTACTTTTTTTATTTCATCCTTTCCATGATATTGTATGTATCCATATCCTGTATTTGGATTAGATGGTTGTATTCCTAATGTCATTAATATATGTTCTGATGCACATGCTTTAAAGGATGTTTCTATGTTTCTTAAAAATTCTGCTTCGTTTTCTATCCAATGATCGGATGGTGCTACTACCATTACTGCATTTTTATTTAGGGCATTTATTTTTAATGCTGCATACAAAATACATGGTGCTGTATTGCGCATTACGGGTTCTAGTAACAATTGTTTTTCGGTTATGTTTGGCAATTGTTCTAGCACTAATTTTTTGTATCTTTTATTGGTAGATATTAATATATTTTCTGTTGGTATTAACTGTTCGAATCGCTTAAATGTTCGTTGGATTAAACTTTCTCCTACTCCTAGCATGTCGTGAAATTGTTTTGGAAAATCACTTGTACTCATTGGCCAAAATCGAGATCCAATTCCTCCTGCCATTATAACTGCATAATAGTTTTTATTCATCTTCTTTTGTTTTCTTTTTATATTAAATCTACTTCTGCATTTGGATGAAATAGATATTCTTTTTTTGTTGCTTTTTCGGTACATTTATACCGTATTCTTCTTTTATTTCCTTTTATAAACGTACGATTATTATATGTAAATTCACTTTTTAATGGAATCTCAAAGATATAATTCTTATTTGATTTTTTATCATATTGTTTTAACGCCAATGATAATTTTACATCTGTATCTGTACTTGCTCTAGGATTTCGTAAATAATTTGCTAGAATAGACAATATCTCTCTAGGAAATATTTCTGGTTTTAAAAATGGTAGCATCAAATGCTGAAAATTAATTTTCCATTCTATTCCGTGTGGTTTTACTTTTTTATTTTTTTTGTATGTTACTAAATGTGCTACTTCATGTACAAATGTTATTAAAAAGCGATATACATTCATATCGTTATTGATGGTAATTTGCATTTGTCCATTTTTTAGTATCCGAAAATCGCCATGTTTTGTTTTTCGATTGTTCTTTATTTTTAAATAAAACGGATAGGTTTCTAATAAATTTTCTACCAATTTTATGGCTTCTTTTGGTATATAGGTATGTATTGCTTTGTATTTTGTCATTTATTTTTTTACTATAAACGATTGTATATGTACAAATTTTACTGTTTGTATTTTTACAAAATAAGTTCCTGCTTCAAAATTGGAAGTATCTATGGTATAGACAGTTGGATTTTTTACTTTCGATACTATTTTTCCTGTTGCATTGGTAATGGTCATTTCTTGTATTGGTTCAAATCCTGCATCAAAACGAATTTTTATGTATGTTGATGTTGGTATTGGATACAAATGGAAGGTTTCCATATTTTTTTCTTCTGTTGTTAATGTGATTAAATCTATTATTCCATCGCCATCTGTATCATTACATGCATTTTGTAAAAACCATGTATTTGCTCCGCCAGAAAAATCGTTCCATGTATTGTTGCATCTATATGCAAATTCATTTGCTGGTCTTGTTATTATTGGTGTATCTGTTACGCTTAAATCTGTAAGAAAATTCATATCTATTTGTGCTGTACTTCCATTACCTAAGACTACATTTTTTGCGGGTTGATTTCCTTCAAAAACAAAATCCATCATGGCATGCGACAAACGATTTATTGCATATACATCTAAAGCATCCCAAGGTTGGTAACCATGTGCATTATTTATTCCGGTATAGCTTAAATAATGGTCGGCTTCGTAGCTAAATGTTTCTGTTGTTCCATCTCCATCGCTGTCTAATTGGTATGTTGTTGGATCGGAATATATTCGTACAAAATCTTTTTCGGAATTTGGTATGTTTATCAGTTCAAAAATGGCTCTTATTGCTCTTTCGTCTGTATTCCATGTATATTCGTCTGTTCTCACATCGTCATTACTTATTTCAATAAGTAGTTTTACGTTTGCTGGATAATTGATTAAATCGGTTTGGGTTACTAGTAAACTGTACCATGGTGCAGACATAAATATAAATCGTCCGTTTTGGCCCCAGTTATATGCATCTCCAAATAGATTTTTTCCTAACCATATTGTTGCTCCTGCTCCATAAGAATGTCCCATTAATCCGACTGTTGTTGTATCTATCCAATTTGCATAATGTAGTTGTGCGGCTATTACCATCATATTTAATGAAAATTGATAACTTTCTACAATATTTCCTGGATTTCTATTGTATATACTTACTACTGCATATCCTTGACTTGCTATAAAATGGAATATTTTTTCGTAACTAGATGCTGGTCTTCCCCAACCTGATATAAAAAATACGGTTGGTAATTGTGTTGCTGCCATATCTGGATGATAAAAATTGATGATACCATCGTTTGCCACATCATCTATTTCTGTCTCATGTATTACAGTGTTGGCTCCCCAACTTCCATATCCATTTGCAATGCCAGATGTTCCATCTTCTAAATCGTTATAGGATATTTGTGCTTGTGTGGTTATTGTAAAAATAACTGCTAAAAATAAGTGTAGTTTGTTCATTTTTCTTTTTTATTAATTGTAAGACATTTTTTTGCTAAGTGATTGTTTTTTGTTATTCTATGGTGTTGTATTGGATACTTGTAATGTTTTTCCGTTGTAGATTTTGTTTCCTGTTAGTGCAAAATTAGCGATATAATTTGCCATTTGTGTTGCTGTTATTTCTGCTTTATAATCTGGAAATGCTTCTGCTAACATTTCTGTTTGTACTGCTCCTAATGCTAAGGTATTAAATACAATACCACTTTCTTTATATTCTTCTGCTAATAATTCGAGGAGTGTTATAACTGCTCCTTTAGAGGAACTATATGCCGATAATCCTGCAAATTTTATAGAACCTTGAATACCACCCATACTGCTTATTGCTATTACATGGCTTTCTTTTTTCATAAATGGTAAACAGACATTTGTTAATGTTGCTACGGCAAATACGTTTACATTGTATACTTCTAAAAAATCTTGATAGGTGGTTTTAGAAAAGGGTTTATGCACTAATTTTCCTGCGTTATTAATTAATATATCAACTGTTTTCCAATGTTGTTTTATAAAATTAGATACTTGTTGTAAATCGTTTTCTTTTGTTATATCTACTTTTAAAACAGATACATTTTCTGGAAAATGGGTTAAGGTTTCTATATTTCTTGATAATGCTAATACTTGGTACTTGTTTTTTGCAAAATAACTTACTAAGGCAAATCCGATACCTCTACTTACTCCAGATATTACTATATTTTTCATAGGATAAAAGTAAGAAAATTTAACTATCTTACATAAAAAAACATCCATCTATGATGGATGTTAGTTTTTTTATATGTTTGTCTGTCTATTTAAGTTCTAAATCTACTTCTACATTTACTTTTTCTGCTATTTTTTTTGCTAATTTACTTTTTATAATAATACCATAATCTGCTACTAATACATCAAATTTAGTATTTAAATAAACTACTCCATCTATATTTTTAATGGTTGCCATTGAACTTACTTCTTTTGTGACACCATGAAAAGTCAATTTGCCATTTATTTTATATTCTTTTCCTTTTTCTGTTAATTCATCAAAATTAAAAGCTACTACCGTTCCCGAAAATTTAGTTTTTGGAAATTTCTTTGAATCTACCCATTTTTTAGAATTAAAATGTTTTTGCATTAAACTTTTCTTGAATTGAAATCCTTTTATTAATGAAAGTACCGCCAATTCTCCGTTTACTTTAAATATTGCACTTGTTGCAGTATTTGTTGCTGCTACGGGTTCAAAATTTGGTGTTGATGCTTCAAACTGAATTTTTCCAGTTTTTGTTGTTAATTTTTCTTGTGCATTTATACTTAAAGATACTACTAATGCAAATGCTACTATAATTATTTTTTTCATGATTTGATTTGTTTGTTATTTTATGTTCAATTATCGTGCCTAATTCTTGCACATTAGTTAAGACGCATGTTTTTTTATTCCTTACAGAAAAAAAATATTTTTTAGGGAGCACTCAGGCTCAGGATATTTTTAGAAAGTTTTATTTTAGATATTTTTAATAAAATGAAATTTTTAAATTACTTTTACGACTACTTCTCTATAAAATTTAAAATTTCACTATCATGAAAAAAATATTATTTCTATTATTATTTGTTGTTATTGCTGGATTTTTAGCCTATAATTATGTTATGGCAGCTCCAAAAGAAATTGCTACTACCTCGGCAGATGTTGTGATTAATGCTTCGATACTTGCTAAAGAATTTTCGGTTAGCGAATCTGTTGCGACTGAAAAATATGGAGAAAAAGTAATTGAAGTTAAAGGTAAAATTACTGCTATTGAAGGTAAATCGGTTACTTTAGACGATAAAATTAGCTGTATTTTTAAAGAAAATGTTTCTGTTAAAAAAGGAAATATTATAAAGATTAAAGGACTGCTTATTGGTTATGATGAAATGTTTGAGGTAGTTAAACTTGATCAAAGTTTTATTGTTAAATAAATTTTATTCTAAGAAGCCTTTATTTGCCCAAGTTACTATTACATCAATATTTGCTTGTGACATTTTACCAGTTTGTGGCATAATTCCGTTTGCACCATCTGGCAATTGAATTCGTGCTAAGATATTTCCATTTTGTGTTTTTTCTTTTACCTGTTCGTATGTTTCTAATGGAAATGGACCAAGTGCATTGAGATTACTATTATGACATATAATGCAATTATTGTCTATTATTGTTTTTACACAATCCGTATAGGTAAATTCGTCGGTACATGGTACACTTACTAAATCGGCTTCTTTTGTATTTGTACAGGATAATAGAAAGATTAAAATTATGCCAAATATTAGATTTTTTACTATTTTCATTCTGTGACTTTTTGCTAATTTATAATTTTTTTTTCATTTATAACGATTTGATTTTAGTATATTTGAGAATTAAACATTATCTATAATGAACAAATTATACGTTATTCTATTTTTATTTTATTCTATTTTTAGTTTTTCTCAAGATGATTTATTGGATGATTTAGAGAATGTTGCTATTATTGATAAAAAAGTTAATAGCTCTTTTGAAGCTCTTAAAATAATTAATATTGAGTCTACAAAAATTGCTGGTAAAAAAGAATTCTATTTATTAATAGCACATCGTTTTGGTTCTATTAAAAATGGTTTTGATGATTTATTTGGCTTGGATGCTGCTACCATCAAATTTAGTTTTTTTTATGGTATTAACGATTGGCTTCAAGTTGGTTTTGCTCGTAGTAAGTTTCGAAAAACTTACGATTTTAATGCTAAATATAAATTAAAATCTCAAGTTTACGATGGATTTCCGTTTACGATTACTGGTTTTAGTAGTTTTGCTATAAATTCAGCTTTAAAAAAGGACGATTTTCCAAATTTAACTTTTGCGAACCGATTAACATATCTTTCGGAATTATTAATTTCTAAAAAAATTAATGATAATATTTCTTTGCAAATTGCTCCAATCTTTATTCATGAAAATTTAGTAAAAAATTCGGAACAAAGTAATTCTCAATTTGCATTATCGTTGGCTGGTAGTTTTCGTATTTCGGATAGTTGGTCTGTTACTACGGAATATACTCCTCATTTTAATCGTGCTTCAAATTCTAATTTTAACAATGCGCTTTCTCTCGGTTTAGATTGGCAAGTTGGAGGCCATGTTTTTCAGTTAATGTTTACGAATTCTCAACAATTAAACGACTCTCATTATGTTACTAACGCAACTGGTAATTGGAGTAAAGGCGACATTTTTTTTGGCTTTAATTTGTATCGTGTTTTTTAATAATTTGAGGGTATGTTGTAATCTTTTTTAGAGTTTTAATTTCTTGTTTCTATAAAAAAATGTGTTACTTTTATAACTTCAAAGTAGGAGCATTTTAAATATTACTGTGCATACTACGTTTTACACCTTTAAAATCAATAATATGGGAAGTCCAAGTATCCAGTTTGGGAGTTACACATCAATAACAAGACCACAAGTTGTTACACTTAAAAAATTTATGGTTCATTTTAGACGTCCATCAGATTATCAAGGAAAATATGGATTTGATTGGTTGCGAGATGAATATATTTATCCTATTGAAACCGTAACTAATGATAATAATGGTACAGCAATTGGTGCGCCTACAGCTTTATGTAAAAATGTAGCAGCTTTAAAAACAGAATATAAAACTACCGATGTTGTCAATCCAATTTCTCCGTATGGAATGGATTATTATTCCGCTTGGTTGTCAATCTTTCCACATACTACTACGGCACAATTTGCTCATGGTTCAAGAATGCATCGAAATGGCGTAGATTTAGATGTTGAAATAGAAGCGTTAGAATCGTTGGTAGATGATGCTACTGAAATATTGTTTGAAACGAATAATCAGTTTTTAAAAATCACGCCTTCAAAGTTAAATTTAAAAGATTTAATTGGTTCTAAAAAGACTAAAAATTTGGGAGGTACAACAACACGAGATTATTATTTAGCAGAGAAAAAAGTAAATATAAAATGTAAAGGGGGAACTTTAAATGCTCATGAAGAAATAAAAGTATTTGCCAAATTAGGAAGTCAAAAAACAGAAGTTGGTAAATTAATGGTTTACAAAAATAATGTGATACCAAAAGCCGAAATTGTTGCTGTAAATGTAATAACAGGACCATCTTCTGCAAGTCTTAGAAGTGACTATCAGTATCTATTCAAAAATCAATCGTTTAACCAAGCATTGATACGAGCAGAAGTTAGAGTTGATACAGAGTTCAATTTAGTTGAGTTGAGTAAAAAAAAACCAGCTGTTCGGGCATTTCTTAATAATGTAAGTGCTATGAGTTCTCAGCAAATTAAACAAACTTTAGTGAATTTATATGAAATTTATGGTAGACACAAACCCACTACTAACTCTGGGCAAATTAATTATACTGGGAATACAGGAACAACAAGAACGTATTTATTTTATACAGAGTTTTTAGCAGGAAATGTATTAGGTTCTTGTTCTTTAGATGCAAATAATAATTGGGGAAATAGTTATATTATTTATAAGTCGGCACTAAAAGATGACCATACAATTGTTCATGAAGCAGGTCATTCATTTGGGTTGCCACATGTTTTTCAAGGAGGCTCCTTTGCAGGACCTTACACTTTTTATCATGGTTATACTGAAAATTATTTGGATTATACTTGGCAAGCAGGCTCTTTAGATCGTGTAGGAAGATTACTCGGTTCGGGAGATAATAAGTTTAAAGGTAAAATGTATTCATTTTATAAATGGCAATGGAAAATGTTGCGAACAGATAGAAGTTTAATTACAAATTATTAATTATGGGCAAAAGTATATATATATATATGTTTCTATTAATCAGTTCTTGTCAATCTCAGGAAAAATCAAATAAGATAACTATAAATAGTAGTGAAAATAAAATTATGGAAGTTTTATTTTATGAACAGTCTCATGGTTTAATCAACCCTAATAGTATTAAAAAGAGATGGAAAATATCTATGAATAATAATTATATCTATAAATATATAGAAGAATATAAAGATACAGCATTGATTA
Source organism: Flavobacteriaceae bacterium (assembly GCA_026988355.1). Classification (GTDB taxonomy): domain Bacteria; phylum Bacteroidota; class Bacteroidia; order Flavobacteriales; family Flavobacteriaceae; genus S010-17. The sequence goes on along the minus strand of JALSLK010000105.1, from coordinate 18,268 downwards.
ATATAGATACAATAACTATTATTGACAATAACTCAGACTATAAAAAGATTCTAGCAAATATTTCGGATAAATATTTTAGTAGAAATCAAATATTTGGAAGTCCGAACGTTGTTGACGAGGGTAGTTTAGGAGTTACTTTTAGATTAAAAAATAACAAAAATATTTTTTGGGAATTGAGTTACAGAAAAGATGAACATCCAAAGAAAATTCAATTAATTTATAAAATGTATGAGGAAATTCAGCAAAAATTTAAGGAAAATTTGAAATTAGAGACAGGTAATTAAATAATTTTTGCTTTATCAAAGAAGAGCTTATAAATAAAATCACAAAACCAAGCCAATTCCAAAAAGTAAAGCAAACAAAAAGGTACTTAGAGCTAATTTTTTTAATTCGGGATCAAAATCTTTTGGATTGGTTGTTTTGACAACGTTTATTAAATGAATAAAAATAGGAATAAAGGCTATAATAAATAGGAATTGTTTTATAGATTGGTAGTTTAATAAAGTATAAGCTATAGTAAATAAAAAACTACAAATAATTAAAAAATAGTGATAATATTTTGCTTTTTTACTTCCCATTTTTACCACAAGTGTATTCTTATTAGCAGATTTATCGTTTTCAATATCTCTCATGTTATTCAAATTTAATACAGCACTGCTCAGAAAACCAATAGATATTGCAGGTAAAAAAACAAAAAAGTCTATTTGTTTCGTAAACAAAAAATAAGTACCACAAACACTTAATAATCCAAAAAATAAAAAAACAAAAACATCGCCAAAACCACTATAACCATAAGCGTTTTTTCCCATAGTATATTTTATGGCAGCGGCAATACTAACGATTCCAAGCATTAAAAATAAAAGACTATACAAAAAATTAGTTTTGCCAAAAGAAACATAAATTAATACCAATGCAATAATAAAGGTTATAAAACCAGTTGTTTTAATAGCATTTAACATTTGTTTTTCGCTAATTGTTCCACTTTGTAAAGCTCGTTTTGGACCAATACGCTCTTCATTATCTGTACCTTTAACCCCATCGCCATAATCGTTAGCAAAATTGGATAAAATTTGAAATCCGATAGTCGTTAATAAAGCTAAAATCACAATATATATATTAGAATAACCTTCGGCATAAGCGATAAAACTCCCAACAATAATTCCAGAAATAGATAGTGGTAGTGTACGTAATCTGGCAGCTTGTATATAATTTTTTACATCCATTTTTTTGTTGAAATTTCGGTTTGATATAGGAAATAGTTATAGATATAATTTGCAGTTCTTTGGTTTACACAAGGCAATTTAATTTTTTCAGTTGCATTTTGTAAAATTATATCGTAAATAGTTCGCTTTTTTTGAAAAATTGTTTGTCGTAATTCAATAGATTGTAATTTATAATATGGAAAATAGGTTGTATCTGTACCAATTTTGCCAGAACCAACAATCAATAAATTTTCGTTAAATTTAAAATAAGATTTTTGATATTTTTTATAGATGAAGAAAATAAGTAATGGAACTAATCCAATATTCATATAAAATAAAGGATAATCGTTAGTGGCTAAAATTATTGTATTTAGAATTAGAAGTAAGAACAGATTTCGAATTGCCATTTGAACGATATAATAATTATGTGGTTTGTGTTTTTTACAATTTGCAAAGTCAATATTACCATATAAAAACTGTTTTATAGTATCTAAATGTTTGCTATTGCAACCAATAATACGTGTTGGAAGCGATTTTTTTCCTGGCTTTTTTGCATTAGATACTTGCTTAAAATAAACACTAGAAAGACAAAATTTTCTCTTTAATGGATTGGTAGAAATTACAATACTTTGGACTTTTTCTTTTTTTAAAATTTGGTGTTTTTTTGTCAGCAATCCTTGAACAATTTCTAAAACTTTGTCTTTATAATATACAGATAAATTAAAATGAATTAAAAAAACCTTGATAAAAGAAATAATTAATGAAATAGACAAAGCAAATACAATTAATATAAAAATACCATATAATGTATTGGTAATTTCTCCAAATTGTTTTTCAACAGATTTTAGGATTATATTATCCTTAAAAAAATTTCTATTTTGACTGTAAATACTAAATAAAAAAGCAGCAAATAAGATAAAACTTTTAAAGTGATTTTCGGTAATGCCTTCTTTTAAAAGCATCGTTGGAGATATTCTTAATATCGGTTTATTTATTTCAGTATTTGTTTCTTCAAAATTCTCACTTTGATTTTTTTTAGAGCTATATATTAAGTGCTTAATCGCTTTTGCCTTTTCGATACTTAACGCTTTTATAGATATTTCAACCGATTTTGCTCCTGCTGTTTCTATATCAACCTGTGTGACTTTGATTAGTTGATGAATAAAATTTTGCTTAAAATTAATGTTTTGAATTTTTTCAAAAGGAATAGAAACCTGTATCTTTCGTAAAATGCCATGCTTTACAATAAAGTGATTGTCTTCAATTTTAAATTGATAAAAAAGATATGATAAAATTGATTTTATAAGAAAGAATAATAAAACAACCAAAATTAAACTAATAGCAAATAGGATACTTTTAGATTTGTTTTGACTTGCTAGAATTGGTAAAAAGGCTACCCATAATTTTTTAAAAATAGCATATAAATTTTTTAAATAAATAAAAACAATTCCGCCAACAGACTGTCTACTAAACGTCGAAAAATCTAACGAATTATTCATAAATAATTGAGGTAATAAATTCTTTTATTCGAAACGCATTTTCTTTAGAAACGCCTCTAATTTCTAAATCTTTACCTTCGGCACCAGCAGTATAGATATTAATTGATGCAAGTTTAAAGAATCGAGAAAAAAAACCTTCATCTATTTCAATATGTTGTATTCTATTAAATGGAACCGTCGTTGTTGATTTTATAAAAACTCCACTTTTATACGAAATATCCTTTTGCCGTATTGCGTATTTACGTTTTGTAAATCCGATATAATAATAGAGTAGAAGTAGAAGTGAAAATAGAAATATAGATGTATATACATATATTGGTTGTATATATGTGTAAAGGCTGTCTTTAAATAAAAAAAGTAAGATATTCGCAGTAATTAATAGGGTGCAAAATAAGAAGATATTAAGAAGGATTACCTTTAAATAATTTTTATGAATGCGTTTAAATTTCACCTTTTCAATTTCTGGTAAATTAGTTTCAAATATTTGTGAATTCTCGAGCATTATTGTTCTAAATATTCTGGTTCATTACTAAGTGATAAGGCTTCTCTAATATCTATTAATTTACCATAAGATCTAGAAGATAAAAAACAATCTTCAAAACCTAAGTCTATGAGTTCGTCTTGTAGTTGCTTTGCATTTAGGTACTTGGTAAATGTCCCAACCGTTATTTTATTTAAGCCATCTTCATTAAATTGTTTGAATCCATTAATTTTAGTTGCATTTAATTTAAAAAATTCAAAGGCACCTATTTGTACTAAGTAAATAACCTTTTCATTTTTTAAATTAACATTATTACCGAGATTTTTTGAAAAATAATACTGTTTGTAATTTTTTAAGGAGTCAATTCGTACTAAAGTATAATTTGGATCAATTTCTTTTTCAATTGGAGCTGTTTTTCTAAGAACCAACCACAATGTAGATAAAAAAAATACAATAGCTAATAAGCCAAAAATAATTTTATAAATTTTTAACTGTTCGATTTCACTTTTATCTTCATTTATTTTTTCAAGAAGTTCTTGCGTTTCTTTTAGTTGTTTTTCGAGTGTATTTATATTCTCCATTTTTATAAGGGTTTTTATTGGAGTTATCATTTATCTCATACTAAACCATTCGCATTCGCGATTAATTCAGCAATATCAAGAACTTTTATTTGTCCTTCTTTTTCTTTCGCTTTTATCCCATCTGTTAACATCGTATTACAATAAGGACAACCAGTTGCTATTATTTCTGGTTTTGTCTCTAGTGCATCTTCTGTTCGTAAAATATTAATTTCTTTATTTCCTTTTTCGGCATCTTTAAACATTTGTGCACCACCAGCTCCACAACATAATGCACTTGCTTTATGACGTTTCATCTCGGCATATTTTACACCTAATTTTTTTATTAATGTACGTGGACTTTCATATTCGCCATTTGCTCTTCCTAAATAACATGGGTCGTGGTATGTTACTAATTTATCTTTTAATTTACTGTTATTAATAGTTAAACGATTTTCATCAATTAGCTTTTTGAGATATTGTGTGTGATGAAAAACGGTATACTTTCCACCTAATTCTGGATATTCATTTTTAAAAGTATTGTAAGAATGTGGATCTGCAGTAACTATTGTTTTTACTTCATATCCATTTAATACTTCAATATTCATTAAGGCTTGCATCTGGAATAACATTTCATTTCCAGCTCTTTTAGCAACATCTCCAGTAGAACTTTCTTCCACTCCTAAAACTGCAAAATCAACTTTAGCTTCGTGTAAAATTTTCACAAAAGCTCTTGTTATTTTTTTTGCTCTATCGTCGTAACTTCCAGCAGCTCCAACCCAAAATAATATTTCTGGTTTTTTGCCTTGTGCTAGCATTTCTGCCATCGTTGGTACATTCATTGTTTTGTTATTTATGTGTTTTTTGATAAAATAGAAGAAATTATCCTTCGTGTTTTCCATCATCAAAAACCTGTATTTTAACTTCTTTTTCTACTAAATCTGTAAATTTTCCACGATAACGTGTTGCTTTTACTAAATGGTTATCAATCCAATGGTAATTTCCACCTCTTGGTTTTCCCATAAGTAGACTGTGGTACTTAAAACCATTTTTTTTAAGCCAGATTTCTGTATATTCTCTATGCTGCTCTGTTCTGGAAGTAAAAAAACAAATATTATGACCTTCATCGTACCATTTATTTAATGTAACTAATGCATCTGGATATAGTTTTGCAGTAAGCATACGTTCTGGCTCTTCATTTGGAATATCTTCACAAATAGTTCCATCAATATCAATTAAATAATTCTTTACTCCTTCTGGCAAAATAGGACTAATTAAATTGCCTTTATCATCTTTTAATTCTTCTAATTTTTTTGTCATTTTCCTTTGTTATCATTTTTTATCTTACCTTCTTATTTATTCTTCATCTTTCCAATTTAAACGATCCATTTGGTTGTACTGCCATGGAGCGCCATTATTTTCAATATTAGTCATCATCATATTTAGTTCTTGCGGAGCAGCAGATTGTTCCATTACTAGGAATTGTCGCAAATCCATAATAATAGATAGCGGATCAATATTAATAGGACATTCTTCCACACATGCATTACAAGTAGTACAAGCCCAAAGTTCTTCTGGAGTAATATAATCGTTTAATAATTGTTTGTTATCGTCTTTAAATTCTTTATTCTTATCGATATTTTTTCCAACTTCTTCCAAACGATCTCTTGTTTTCATCATAATATTTCTTGGAGATAATTCTTTACCAGTAAGATTAGCAGGACAAACAGATGTACAACGTCCACATTCTGTACACGTATATGCATTCATTAATTGCACCCAACTTAAATCAGTTACATCACTAGCACCAAATTTTTCGACAACAGCATCTGGATCTTCTTCTGGTATTGCATAAGGATCGGCATCTGGATCTAGCATCAATTTAACTTCTTTGGTAACCGTTTTGTTATTTTTAAATTTACCTTTTGCTTCTAGATTCGCATAAAATGTATTTGGAAAAGCCAATAATATATGCAAGTGTTTCGAGTAGTATAAGTAGTTTAAGAAGATGAAAATACCTGTGATATGAATCCACCAAGCAGAACGTTCTAACAAAATTAGCGATGCTTCGGATAAACCAGATAGGAGAGGAGCTATAAATTGACTTATTGGAAATGCTCCAGCTTTAGTGTAGTGTGCAGCATCTAAGTTTTGTAAATTAATATCGGCTGCATTCATAAATAAAAATAAACTCATCAATACCATTTCAAAATATAAAATATACAAAGCATCGTTTTTTGGAAACCCTTTCATTTCTTTATTCCAAAAACGTGGAATTTTAATAATCATTCTTCTAATCCAAAAAATAGTGACCGAAATTAAAACTAAAAAAGCAAGTATTTCAAAAGAACCAATTAAAAAATTATATAAAGAACCTAGAGGAGCAAATACACGATGTGTACCAAACAAACCATCTATAATAATTTCTAAAACTTCAATATTAATAATAATAAAACCTAAATAAACAATAATATGCAACAAACCAGAGACTGGTCTTTTAACCATTTTGGACTGTCCAAGTGCAATATTAGCCATGTTTTTCCATCGTTCCGATTTATTGTCTGTTCTGTCAATATCCTTTCCTAATTTAATATTTCGAATAATTTTACGGATGTTTTTAACAAAAAATCCTACTCCAAATAGTAGTAGTATTGCGAAGATGATGTTTGGTATGTATTGCATTTATTTTAAGTTCAAATTAATAAAGTTTGCCTATGCGGACTTTTATTTTCGAGTTGTATCTCTAACATAACCTCTCTTGTCTTTTTTTCCAAAAAGAGAAAGGTGTACAAAACGTTTTGGATGTTCTTTTACTTCCCGTAATAATTCCTCTAGCTCTTTAGATGCATTTTCAAGATTATTGTAAAGACCTTCATCTTTTAATAATTTTCCAATCGTTCCATCGCCACTATCTATGTTTGCTAGTAAGTTGTCAAATTTTGTTAATGCCGCATTTAACTTGGTTACGGTTTGCTTTAAACTGTCTCCTAAGTGGGCTTTTTCAAAATCTGCGGTAACTGTTTTTAGATTTCTTGCAGCACCATCTACGTTGTCTAATACAGAACTTAGTTTTGGTTTAATTTCTACAAGCATACCATCTAAAGAAACAGATGCATTTTTAAAATTCCGTAATGTAACATTCAAATTTGTTATTGCACTTTTTAAATTTTGCTGTGTTTTTTCATCTAGAATTGTATTGAGGTTTACAAGTAGTTTATCTGCATCGAGTAGTGTTGTATTTAATTTTTCTTCTATAGGAGTTAATTTTTTAGAAAGAGAACTCATCATACTTTGTTCAGAACTTCCAATTAGATAGGTGCCAGAACTGGCATTTTCTCCATCGTATTTTGGTACGATAGATAGTTCGGCTCCACCCATTAAAGCAGGAGTAATTTTAGTAGTGCTATTTTTGGAAAATTTAAAATCATTATTAATGCTAAATCCTACAATAAGATTTCCTTTTTTTTTAGGATTAAACCGTATACTTTGAACATTTCCTACTTGAAAGCCATTAATGCTAACAATACTTGCTGTAGTTAATCCTTGGATATTAGTAAACTCAGAATAATAGATTCGAGAGCTGTCAAATAAATTTTGTTTTTGTAAAAAATTATATCCCCAAATTATTAATGCAATTGCTACTATTGCAATAACTCCACTTTTTATTTCTTTTGATAATTTCAACTTTTTTTAGTTTAGTCGTGAATAACAAAAGTACTATTTTTTTGATGTAACACATAAAAAAAACATCAATTTTGGCGTTTTTTATTAACAACTCTAGATTTTAATATAAATTAAAAGCCAAATATTTCTTTTAATTTTTTTTCAATAGTATAGCTTGATTTTTTTGCAAAAATGATACCTCCATTTTGGTCTAATAATACTGTATGTGGAATGCCTTTAACGCCAAACATTCCAGCAATTCTTCCATTATCATCTATGATATGATTCCAATTTAAGCCATCCGTAGCAATTGCATTTTTCCACGCATTAATATCTACATATTTATCTTCGGAGACACCAACGATATGAAACCCTTTACTGTGATATTTGTTATATAACCGTTTTAAATGTGGGTTTTGAGCTCTACATGGTTCACACCAACTTGCCCAAAAATCAATAAGAGTAACTTTGGCATTTTTAGTAATAGAAGCCAACGAAATATCATTACCATTAACAGATTCTCCATAAAAATTGGTAGCTTTTCTTCTTTTTGGAAGTATAATTGTAGAAGATTTTTTAACAACAATTTCAACAGGAATTTCATTAGAAATTTTAGGATCCATACTTACTTCGGCAATACTTTCTTGCTCCTTTACTAAAGGTTCGTTCTCCGTAATGAATAAAGCAATTTCTTTTCCAATATTAGAATTTTGAATTTTAGGACTTAGATATGTAAATGCTTTTTTATTTTGTCCTAGACGCCATTTAGTTTTACCTAGCATTTGCTGAAGTATGATTGCAGATAAAACGGAATTAGAATTATTTTTTATAAACTCCAATTTATAGACAAATTTATTTTTTGCAGGAATTAAGTCCGTTATATATTTAGTATAATTTTTTTGTAAAGGCGATCCTAAAACTATAGCATCTTCAATTTTAGAATTAATTGTAATAAATGTCTCAAAATTATTGACAATAACTGGTATTTTTTTATTAGAATTACTAAAGCCAATGTACAATAATTTTGCAGAAACAATAGTATCCGAAAAGAAAAATTGATTGTTTAAAACTTGTGTCGTTTTAACTGTGGTAAAACTTTTGTCAATCTCTTGCTTTTGCAAATAAACATCTATATCCTCGGAAGATACTATAGATCCTTTAATAAAATATCCAACATGTGTTTTAGGAAGAATTTCTGTTATTAGATTTGCCTTTTTCTTACAAGAGAATACAGCAATAATTGCAACTAAAGTTATGGCTATGTTTTTCATAGTTGCAAATTTACTATTTTTAATGATATTATTAAATAAAAGTTAAAATACTATTTCGCTCATAAAATTAAAATAATTGCAGTAAATTGCGCCCTAAATTAAGTAAAGATAATAATAGAATGAAAATAAAATATTTATTCCTTGCAACTGCCTTATTGGTATTGTTTTTTTCTTGTAAAAAAGACGAAGATAATTTAGAACCTTTCGATCATGTTGCACAAGCATTAAAAGATGATGAAACAATACGAACTTATTTAGAAACTCATTTTTATATACCACCTGCGAATGACGAACATTTTGGAGAAGTAAAAAAAATAGAGGCTAATGAAACTCCAATGATAAATCAAGCTGTAGAACAAGAGGTTAATTTTTCTAGCATCAGTTTTAAAATTTACTATATAAAAGATACGCCAGATGGAGTAAATATGGCTCCAACACGAATAGATTCTGCATTAGTAAATTACAAAGGGTTATTATTAGATGAGGCTAAAACCGTATTTGATAAAAATGAATCCTATACATTTTGGGCAAATTTATATGGAGGTGTAATTAATGGTTGGACTTATGCATTGCCAAATTTTAATTCTGGTATAAATGTTACAACAATAGGAATGCCATTCGAATTTGATCAAACAGGTAAAGGAATTATTATTATTCCATCTGGATTGGCATATCGAAATTTAGGTACAGCAACCATTGGAGCAAATGAGCCAATTATGTTTCATGTAGAAATGGCTTTAGTAAAAAGAAATGATCAAGATAGAGATGGAGTAAAATCCATATACGAAGATTATAATGGAGATGGAGATAACAAAGACGATGATACAGATGGCGATGGCGTTTCAGATTTTATTGATGTTGATGATGAGAATGATGGAATATTAACTATTTATGAGAGTGTTGATGCAAATGGCGATGGAAACCCAGATGATGCATTGGATACAGATGGCGATAATACACCAAACTATTTAGATAGTGATGATGACGGAGATGGTATATTAACAAAAGATGAAAATGCAGATCCAGATAATAATGGAAACCCAAGTGATGCAAAAGATACCGATGGAGATAATATTCCAGATTACTTAGATGCAGACTAAAAGAACCATGCATTTAAAATTTTATAATGAGATAGTACTTTAAGCTATCTCATTTTTTATTTAGACAATATCATATTAAAAATTTCGTTTGATGGGTATTATATAAATTCACATAGCCTTTTATTATGAATCAATCTTTAAAATTAATATTGCTAGTATTGTTTATTATATTTGGAATCTCATGTCGTAGTGACGAAAGTCAAGAATCAGATATTAGTAAAGCAAAACCGATATATAATCAGGCATATCAAGAGAATTTTGAAGCAGATAAAATAGTAGATATTATTAATAATGCAAAAAATGCTTATGTATTATTAGACCCATTTGAAAATAATGTAGCAAATTACATTGCAGAAATAAAAGCACAAGGAAATGAAGTAGGAGGTTATATTAGTATTGGTACTGGAGAAGATTGGCGTACCGATTTTACAGTATTACAACCTTTTTTGGTTACTACAGTTTGGGGACAATGGGCAGGAGAATATTTTGTAAATTCAACAACGACTGGTATTATAGAAGTTATGAAAGCTAGAATTGATAAACTAGCAAATTGGGGTTGCGATTGGGTAGAATTTGATAATATGGATTGGATTTATGACGATTCTCTAAGAGTACAATATGGATTTCAAGTCACAAAGCAAGAAGGAATCGCTTATTTTAACGAGTTATGTACTTACGTTCATGAAAAAGGTATGAAATGTATGGCTAAGAATATGACAGAAGATACTATAAACTTTGATGGTGTTTTATACGAGTCATTTCATAATGATAAAAATTGGTGGGATGTTACAGGAGCGCAGAATTTTTTAGATGCAGGAAAGTTAGTGATTGTAAACCATTATAATGAAAGTAATTGTAATGCTGTTTATTCGGAATATAAAGGAATTTATAATAAAAATCTATCTTTTATTTGTGAAGATGTGACTTTACAGAAATACCTACATTATAATGAGTAATGTAATCGTTTTAGCGCAACTAAATTAATCAATTATTTTATCTAAATACATCATTAAAATTAAACCAATTACAATAAACAATCCAGAAAAAGGCCAAATAGGTATTTTCGTATTTAACTTAATGTTTGAATAAGTAAAATCTAATTGATTAGAAAACTGTTTTTTATCTATATATTGATGACAATTTTCACATTTAGTATATACATTTTTTTGTGTAGCGCAAAATGGAACCCAATACAAATAAAAATAATTTAAAGTAATAGTTAAATAAGTAGTATTTAAACTAGCACAATTTTTACAGGTATAATTTGGTACTTTTTCAGTATTTAGATGTAGCTCTTCCGAACCGTAATTGATAAACATAGAAAACTCAGGTTAATATTCTGTTTTATCTTCTTTAGCACTCCAAAGTTGAAACGGTTTTAATGCTGTTTCACGTTCACATTGCTCGAATGGAATACTTCGTTTTTCGTATGGTAAAGGAATTTCATCGTAAATAAATTGATCGTCAAAACCTATGTTTGCAGCATCTTTTTGATTAGAACCATAATATACTTTTTTGGGTCTTGCCCAATAAATGGCACCTAAACACATCGGACAAGGTTCACAACTTGTATAAATAATACAGTCGTCTAATTGAAATGAATTGAGATTTTTACAAGCATCACGTATAGCGGTTACTTCTGCATGAGCTGTTGGATCATTTGTAGAGGTGACTTTATTGTTTCCTCTACCAATTACTTTACCATCTTTAACAACAACACATCCAAATGGACCACCCTCATTTGCGGTCATTCCTTTTATAGCAGCTTTTACAGCCTCGTTCATAAAATATTGGTGGTTTGGTGTATTTGGTACTGGTTCTAAATTTTTTTCTTCCATTGCTTTTGCTGCTTCGTCTATAAATTTTTTATTGAAATTATTACACATGTATTTATTTTTTTCAAAAGTAGAGAAATTACACCTAAGAATTAATAAAATTCATAAAAATTAACCCTAACAAGATTAAAAAAATGTTAGGGTTAATATAAATGTGCACTATAAAAATTTTAGCTATACTAATTTGACTTATTTTGATGTCAACTTGGTATTATTCTAAAGAACCTAAATAACGTTCTGCATCTAAGGCAGCCATACAACCAGTTCCGGCAGCAGTAACTGCTTGTCTGTAAATAGCATCTTGTACATCGCCTGAAGCGAAAATACCAGGTAAGTTTGTTTTGGTAGATTTTCCTTCGGTAATTAAATAACCAACAGTATCCATATCTAAAATTCCTTTAAAAATATCGGTATTTGGTTTGTGTCCTATGGCAATAAACACACCAGTAACGTCAATTACTTGTTTTTCTTTAGTTTGATTGTTAATGGCTCTAACACCAACAACAACTTCATCGCCAAAAGTTGTTTTTTCTCCTAAAACTTCATCAATTTCAGTGTTGTATAATACCTCGATATTTTTGGTTTTGTTTACACGTTTTTGCATCGCTTTAGAAGCTTTCATATAATCTTTACGAACTAACATAGTAACTTTTTTACAAATATTAGATAAATAAGTAGCCTCTTCTGCAGCAGTATCACCAGCACCAACAACAATTACATCTTGTCCTTTATAAAAGAAACCATCGCAAGTAGCACATGCAGAAACACCGCCACCAATTAAGCGTTGTTCGCTTTCAATGTTTAAATATTTTGCAGTAGCTCCAGTACTTATAATTACGGTTTCAGCTTCTATTGTTTTTTCGTTATCTACAATTACTGTATGAATTCCTCCAATTTCTTTGCTAAATGTTACCTTAGTAACCATTCCAAAACGGACTTCCGTTCCAAAACGTTCTGCTTGATTTTTTAAATCTTCCATCATTGCCGTACCATCTGTACCATTAGGATATCCAGGAAAATTATCAACTTCTGTTGTTGTTGTTAATTGTCCTCCCATTTGCATTCCAGTATACATAACAGGTTTTAATTCTGCTCTAGAAGCATAAATTGCTGCGGTATATCCAGCAGGACCAGATCCAATAATTAAACATTTTATTCTTTCTATATTTTCAGCCATAATTCATTATTTATTTTCTTTTACAAAATTACTTTTTTTTTAGTGGATACTATTTAATTCCTGTATCATTTTTTTTGATTTTATTATAAGGATAAGTTATAACCTGATTTCGACTAAGACTTCTATTTACAGAAAATGAAGAAATGGTGAGATTTGAAGAATAATTTTTAAGGTATAACCTGTTATTTCTTAAAAATTATTCAAAAAAGATTGCCTTTTATTTGTTTTCCTTTCGGGTTTGATTATTTTTCTCATAATCTCGCTAAATTTCTTTGAATTATCTAGATAATCCTTCTAAAATTTATCTTCGACTATGAAAAAAATAATCTAAACTGTAAACGAATTATTAGGCGTACTCAGGTTTATAAGTAACAAAGATTACATTATTAGAGGTATCTCTCCTTATTTTTGGCATACATTTATACCAATTCAATTTCAAAATGAGCTAAATAGATTTAAAATATTTTGATGTTGAGTTGGTATTAGACGATAAAAAGATAAATAATTACACAATGAACTATACTATTATAAATAACGAACAAGAATTTGAAACGATAATTAAAGAAAATTTAGGTGTTTTGCTTTATTTTTCTAGAGTAACTTGTAATGTTGGAGAAGCTCTTGAACCTAAAGTAATTAAAATGTTAGAAGAAGAGTTTCCTAAAATTCCGTTTTATTTTATAGATATGGACAAAACACCAACAATTCCTGCAAAATATAGTGTGTTTGTAGAACCTACTATTCTTGTTTTATTTGATGCTAAAGAGACCATTCGCAAAAGTAGAATTATTAGTATTGGAGAATTATCAGTTGCCATTGACCGAATTTATAAATTGGCTTTTGGATAAATTTTTTATTAAATTATTATTGTAGTATCCATTCAAAAAGTTTCTTGTTGTTAACAATACTCCAGCTATGTGGATATCTTTCTTCATTAGCACGATATTCTTTGTTTTTTGTTTCGATTAGTTGTACTTTGTTCCAACCATTATGTCTTAAAATTTTGTACAACTGTTGTATAATACCAACTCAACATCAAAATACGCTATAAATTATTTATCTTTTCACGGTTTTACTACACTTTAAATTTAAACCATAGCTATGCTATGCTTGAAATTTCAAGATTGTAAAACATAAAAATATTTTAAATCTATTTAGCGCATTTCAGAATTGAATTGGTATAAAAATAGAAACGATAAAATGGTAATAGATATTTTCATATATTTTAAATTGGTATTACTTTTTTAAAATTCGTTGGTTGATAGCTCCTGAAAGTTGTCTTTTGTCTTTTTCAAGTACAAAAATAGCATTGGACTGATTTATGAAAACTAAACTACCCTTTATAAAAAGGCAATTTAACTACAATAGCAGGAATCTGTTTTTTACGAACTCGAATGAAAATTTTAGTTCCTTTTTTAGAAAATTCTTTAGGCACATAACCCATTCCGATACCTTTTTTAAGACTAGGACTCATCGTGCCGCTAGTTACGATACCAATTTTGGTACCATTGGCATCTACAATATCGTAATCGTGACGAGGAATACCACGTTCTGTTAATTCAAAAGCGACTAATTTTTTAGAAACGCCCTCTTCTTTTTGTTTTTTAAGCGCTTTATCATTTACAAAGCATTTCGAAAATTTGGTAATCCAGCCTAGTCCAGCTTCAATTGGCGAAGTTGTATCGTTAATATCATTTCCATACAAGCAATAACCCATTTCTAAACGCAAAGTATCACGAGCAGCAAGACCAATAGGTTTGATACCAAAATCTGCACCAGCTTCAAAAATTTTATTCCAAATTTGCTCTACTTCTTCATTTCTACAGTAGATTTCAAAACCACCAGAACCAGTATAACCAGTTGCGGAGATAATTACATTATCAATTCCAGCAAAATTGCCAACTTTAAACGTGTAAAATTTAATAGCAGCCAGATCTACAGAAGTTAGACTTTGCATCGCTTCCACAGCTTTAGGTCCTTGTATTGCGAGCAAAGAGTATCCTTCGGAAATATTGCGTATTGTAGCGCCAATATCTTCATTGTATTTACAAATCCAATCCCAATCCTTTACAATATTGGAAGCATTAACTACCAATAAATAGGTGTTTTCTTTAATTCTGTAGCAAATCAAATCGTCAACAATTCCACCATCTTCATTTGGAAAACACGAATATTGGGCGTCGCCAATTTCTAGTTTTTGGGCATCGTTACTAGTTACTTTTTGAATTAATTGTAAAGCATTTTCGCCTTCGATTAGAAATTCTCCCATGTGTGAAACGTCAAAAACGCCAACAGCCTTACGAACCGTTTCATGTTCAGAATTAACACCTTCGTATTGCACAGGCATATTGTAACCAGCAAATGCAACTAATTTTGCTCCAAGAGCTTCATGTATATGAGTTAAAGCGGTATTTTTCATTGTAAAAAATTAATTAGAGTGTAAAGATATTTGATAATAAATAATTACGCTAATTTTTAATGAAAAATGTTTTTAATCTCGGTTCGATATAAAATAAATTAGAGTAAAGATGAGATTGTAACAAAAAACACCAAACGTATTAAATATGCTTATAATTTCGAATCACAAAATCCAAAGAACTTTTTAAGACATCGCCCATATTTTTGGCATATTTAAAATTAATATCTTTGGTTAATTTAAACAAATCCGTTTTTAATTGTTCGGTTTTGTTTGCCAACGAAATGGTATCGTTTTGCATACATGCTATTAAAGAATTTAAGCGTTCGTGTTCGCTCAAAGCTCTTTTAGCAATAGACGAACGTTCTTCTACGATATATTGTTCAATAGATTCTTTTTTTAATATTTTAGAAACCATTTGTACCAAATTGTAATTTTCTTTAAAAAATTGAGGTTTGTAAATGTTTATAGCACCTTCAAAAGATTGTTGGTCAAAATCAATGGCTCTTAAACGATATTGAATTCTGTCAAAATCATGACTTAAAATAAAAACATAATTGTAAGAGCGCATATCGCCTAATAGGCGAATAAAACACCTTTCGTTAAATTTCACGAACTCTTTGGCAATTTGAGATTTAGAAATTTCAGAAAGATTATCTAAATGTTCGTTAATGTATATATCTCCAGGAATACCAATGATATGCTCTTCGATTAAAGTATCTTTATGGATAATAAAATTAATATTGTTTGGTGAGAGCAATTCTTCTAATTCTAAGCCATAAACTCTCGAAGCATCTGCTTGTTTAACATAAAAATAGGTGTAATTTTGGTTTAAAATATTACGAATTTTAATCCGAAAAGGTTTCGAATTACCAAAAGTACAAAAGTCAATACTATCAATTATTAAATGATCGTAGATATTATCTTTACCATCGTAATGTAAAATAGAATAGATTTTTTTAAGCGAATTGTCAATTTCTCGTTTCTCAAATTCGTTATAGTACACACTAAGCCATAAGGTATCGTTATCATTTTTATCAAAAATTTCGATACCACCGCTAAAGCGTAATAAATCTTCGTAAGAGATAGAAACTTCAAAATCACGACCATATTTCTTTAAGTACTCACGAAGTTGCTTTGTAATTTTATACGAAGGTTTTCGTTTTGAAATGTAAT
The DNA here is from genome assembly GCA_026988355.1 of Flavobacteriaceae bacterium. Classification (GTDB taxonomy): domain Bacteria; phylum Bacteroidota; class Bacteroidia; order Flavobacteriales; family Flavobacteriaceae; genus S010-17. The sequence continues at coordinate 1,891 of JALSLK010000105.1, read as the reverse complement.
TATCTTCCAATATAATAAATTTAGTTCAACAAATAATTTTTTAAATCATCATAGTTTTTTATACTAATCGCTACTTTTGGCTTGTTTAAAACGGATTCTATTTGTAGTGGAATAGGAATTTCGATATTTACAAGAGGATTGACAACATCTAAAAACTTAACAGGATGTGCAGTTTCTAAAAACACACCAACTTGATTGTCTTTTAGAGAATATTTTTTTAAACCGAGATAACCAATCGCTCCATGAGGATCGGTAATATAATTAGAATTTGTATGTATTTTTTTAATGGTTTCGCGAGTTTCGTAATCGGTAAAACGATAGGAAACCAAATGTTTTTTTAATTGTCTAAAACTGTTCTTAAAAATTGCTTTTATACGAATAAAATTACTAGGATTACCAACATCCATGGCATTCGAAATGGTTTGAATGGATTTTTGTGGATTGTAAATTTCGGTTTCTAGATACGTAGGAACAACGTCATTTGCATTGGTAGCAGCAATAATAGTTTTAATAGGCATGCCTAATTTTTGTACCATAAAACCAGCACAGATATTTCCAAAATTACCACTAGGAACAGAAAACACAATTTCTTTATTTAGCTTTTTTAGTTGTTTATATGCAAAAGCAAAATAAAACATTTGCGGAAGCCAACGTGCAACATTAATCGAATTTGCAGAAGTCAATTGTATTTTATCCGTAATATCGGTATCTAAAAAAGCAGTTTTAACCATATCTTGACAATCGTCAAAAACACCATCAACCTCGAGAGCAGTAATGTTTTTTCCAAGTGTAGTCAATTGCTTTTCTTGAATGTCACTAACTTTCCCTTTTGGATAAAGAATAACAACATGTACACCTTTAACATCTAAAAAACCGTTTGCAACAGCACCACCAGTATCGCCAGAAGTAGCAACTAAAACGGTAACATCATTTTTAATTTTAAAATGTTGTAAACAACGAGCCATAAAACGAGCGCCAACATCTTTAAAAGCCATAGTAGCACCATGAAAAAGTTCCAAAGTATGAATGTTATCTTCAATTTGTACCACAGGAAAATCAAAATTTAAAGTATCTGCAATAATTTTTTTAAGTACAATAGCATCAATATGATCTACAAAAGGAGCAATTAGCTCAAACGCAATATCTGTATTAGAATAGTTTTCTATATTTTTCCAAAAAGAGGAGTCTAATGCTTTTATTTCAGTAGGAAAAAACAAACCTTTATCCGAGGCAATTCCTTGAATTACAGCATCTTTAAAAGATGTTTTTATTTTAGTATTTTGTAAACTGTAAAATTCCATTTTAGTAATGCTTTAATTTTTTCCATTCCTTTTTGAGCATTGCATATTGAAGTGAATCTATCCATTTATCTTCTACAAAACTACTCTCCAAAAATATACCTTCTTTTCGAAATCCAATACTTAATACTAATTTTTCTGAAGAAATATTATTTGTAATTAAAGTTTCCACCACACGATGTACATTTTGTTGTTCAAATAAAAAATGAAGAATACCTAACATTACTTCCTTTGCATAGCCTTTGTTTTGTTCTTTTGGCGATAACGTTATGCCAATTGAAGCAGTTCCCTCATCATTACTACTAATCTTAATGGCACAATCGCCAATTAATTTATTATTTTCTAGTTTTTCAATACCATATTGTACCCATTCCATTGGTTTACCAAATAATTGATGCATTTGAGTTCGGATAAACTCTCGGCATTCTTCTAAATTTTTCACATCAAAACCTTGAAATTTAACAACTTCGGGATTGGATCTATAAAAATGAAAATCTTTTAAATCGGATAATTTTAAATTCCGAATGCGTAATCGTTTGGTATGTATTTCTAGTCTTTCCAATATATAATTTAATCTTTATTACTGTTTTATT
>JALSLK010000104.1 GCA_026988355.1 Flavobacteriaceae bacterium | reverse complement strand
GATTTAAAAATATAAGTAAATTTTAAAGATTCTTGTTCTTGAGATTCTAAGTTTAAAACTTCAAGAGGAATAATAGGAGGAGGCGGAATAAAATTACCATCGTCATCAAACTGTAAATCAAAAGCATCTTTTTGATAATCCTCTTTTTCCCAGTCGTATTGTGCAGTCTTAGGGCTAGATTTACGATAAAAAATAGCAAATAAAAAACCAACAATTAAACCAGATAAATGACCTTCCCACGAGATACCATCTTTTGTTGGAAAAATATACCAAATCATACCACCGTAAAGAAAAATAACCATTAAAGAAACGGCAATTAAACGATAGTATTTTTGGAATAAGCCACTAAAAAAAACAAAGCCAAAAAGCAAATAAACAATGCCACTAGCACCAATATGATAAGAATCTCTAGCAATAATCCAAGTGAGTAAGCCAAGTAGTAAAGTGCCATAAATAAGTACTTTAAGCGCGACTTTTTTATAAAAATAAAGCAATGTAGTTAACAAAACAAAAAGAGGTATCGAATTGTTAAATAAGTGTTTCGTATTACCATGAATAAAAGGAGAAAAGAGAATGCCTCGTAAACCAACTAAAGATCTAGGACGTAAGCCGTATTTAGTAAAATTAAACCCGAATTTCATTTCTATTAAATAAACAACCCATAAAGATAATACAAAGTATAGCGGAATCGCAAGTACCATGGTAGATAATTTAAAAGGATTTTCTTCTTTTAGTTTCATTAGTTGTTTTCTTAAAAAATCTATTTCAAAAACCCATCCAAAAATAAGTATCGGTAATATTGTCAGTAAAAATAAATAATCGAATAAAGAAATCGACAAATCAACACTTTTACCTACTTTTACAATATGAATCAAGTACCCTTAGCAGAACGAATACGGCCAAAAATTTTGAGCGACTACATTTCACAACAACATCTTGTAGGAAAAAAGGGAAAGCTTACAACGCATATAAAAAACGGAATAATACCAAGTTTGATTTTTTGGGGACCACCAGGAATTGGAAAAACAACACTAGCAAATATTATTGCAAATGAATCCGAAAGACCATTTTATGCATTAAGCGCTATAAATTCTGGAGTAAAAGACATACGAGATGTTATAGAAAAAGCAAAAAATAGTGGAGGATTATTTACAACAAAAAATCCAATCTTGTTTATAGACGAAATACATCGTTTTAGTAAATCACAGCAAGATTCTTTATTAGGAGCAGTAGAAAAAGGATGGGTAACTTTAATAGGAGCAACCACAGAAAATCCGAGTTTTGAAGTCATACCAGCATTATTATCACGATGTCAAGTATATACATTAAAAGCATTTGGAAAAGATGATTTATTAGCATTGTTAGATAGAGCCATAGTAAAAGATGAAATACTATCTAAAAAAGACATCACACTAAAAGAAACGGATTTGCTCTTACAGTATTCAGGAGGAGATGCACGAAAATTACTTAATATTTTTGAATTACTAGTCAATTCGGTTAAAGAACCAATTGAGATAACCAATGATATAGTGGAAGCAAATATTCAGCAAAGTTTAGTACGATATGACAAAACAGGCGAACAGCATTATGATATTATTTCCGCATTTATAAAATCCATAAGAGGCTCCGATCCAAATGGTGCATTATATTGGTTAGCAAGAATGATAGATGGAGGAGAAGATGTAAAATTTATAGCACGTAGATTATTAATATTATCTTCCGAAGATATAGGAAACGCTAATCCAACGGCATTTATAATGGCAAATAATACCTTTCAAGCAGTATCGGTAATTGGGAACCCAGAATCTCGAATTATATTGGCGCAATGCGTTGTGTATTTAGCAAATTCTGCTAAGAGTAACGCCTCTTACAAAGCCATTGATATGGCATTAGATTTGGTAAAAAAAACAGGTAATTTATCAGTTCCGTTACATCTGCGGAATGCACCAACCAAATTAATGAAAGATTTGGGATATGGCAATAATTATAAATATGCACACAGTTATGAAGGAGATTTTACAGAACAAGAATTTTTACCAGAAGAAATTGCAAAAACTAAAATTTACGAACCAAGCAATAACCAACGCGAAAATAAATTTAGAGAAATATTAAAACAACGTTGGAAAGGCAAATACAATTACTAATTACTCTTCAAAATTATCAAAATAACTAAAGTCTTTGGTGATTAAACCATTTTCGATGGTAAAAATTGTACAAATAGGCAATTCAAATTTAGAACCGTCTGGAGCAGTACCTCTAGAAATAAACTCTACAATTATATGATTATTACCAGAAGGATATGTCTGTATAATTTCGTCATGAATATCCGAAAAAACAGCATGAAGCTCACTGTATTTTTTTACAATTTGTTCGCGAGTTTGCTTTACAATACCATCGCCAAGCGAAGGGTCTTTAAAATCGGCAATTTTACTATACATAGTAGCCATACTTTGCCAATCGTGTTTGTTAAAATAAGCAAAATATTGTGTAACTAAATCTTTATTTTTTGCATTAAAATTATTCATAGGAGTAATAGTTTTGGTTGTCTTTTTAGACAGATTAGTTTCTTTTTTGTTAGAATCACAGGATGTTAACAATATAAAAATTGCAATGCTAATAGTTATTTTTTTCATCGTTTAATTATTTTAGTAGAATTCTCAAAAATAAGAAAAAAAGTACAAATTATTGTAATTTGTACTTTTTAGATTTTTTTATAAAAAAAGCTAATTATACCAACACAATCTCAAAAATACATTATAAATTATTTATCTTTTCACGTTTTACGTACATGCTATGCTTGAAATTTCAAGATTGTAAAACATCAAAATAGTTCAAATACATTTAGCGCATTTCAAAATTTAATAGGTATTATTTTTGCAATGAAATGGAATTCAAATTTATTATAGCAAGATATAAAATATAACCAAAATAAAAAAGCTGCCATTTCTGGCAGCTTCTTTTAAAGATACATAATATATAAACTAAGGTTTAATAATCTTGAGAATTTTTTTGCTGTTATTGCTTTGTATGACAAGTATATACAAACCACTTTTCCAAGTATCTGTTTGGATATGTTGTAAATTACTTTTCTCGATTATTTCTTTATTATATAGTATAGAGCCATCAATTCCATAAGCGGTAATATTGGTAATATTATTTTTTGAAGAAATGGTTAAAATATCTTTTACAGGATTAGGATATGCCATTACAACATTATCTTCAATAATATTAAAAGCATCTCTTGCAGCAGAACCACTTATTGAAACGATATAATCCTCAACTTCTCCATAAGTAAAACTACCACACGGATTTAAAGTGTAGTTAGAAGATGAACCATTCATACCAACACGCATTCTGTAATTTCCGTTAACAATTCCATTAGGAATATTAATAGAACCAGTAACCGTTCCTTTAGCAACACCAGGATTATCGTATAACTCTTCTCCAGCATCGGTAAAATCACCATCTTGGTTAAAGTCAATCCATATTTTCCAATTTTCATTGTAACGTGTAGAACGATAACCAGGAGATAATGAAATGGCATAAGTATTATTTGCGTTTAGGTTAAAAACAAAACTAGAATAATCTTTATAACCACCATCATTACCAGAATTTTTAGTTTGTCCATTTACAGTAACTTTAGCAATCCATTCGTAATAACTATTGTTTCCAGTTAGCGAACAAACAGGATCTGGATTATTAGTATTTTTAGGAATGATATTTACCGAATAGTCTTCGACTTCGCCATAGGCAAAAGTAGTACAAGGATTAAGAGTATAATTGGCAGAAGAACCATTCATACTAACACGCATTCTAGTTACGCCAACAGCAGCAGAGGCAGGAATTCGAATACTGCCAGACACATTATTTTTGGCAACGCCAGGATTGTCAAAAAGAGCTTCTCCAGCATCATCAAAATCACCGTCTTTATTTAAGTCAATCCAAATTTTCCAATTTTCGTTATATGCAGTAGAGCGATAACCAGGTTGTAATAAAATAGCAATATCTCTGTCTTTTTCGATGGTAAAGGTCTGGCTGGTTTTATCGGAATAACCACCATCATTACCAGAAGTTTTATTAACCGAACCAATTTTAACACCTTTAATCCATTCGTAATAACTACTATTTCCTTGAGAGTTACAGTAAGAAACAGCACCAGAAATTTCTACAACATTACTAACCACACTTTCGTTATTATTGTTATCTAAAGCGGTAACTACAAAAACATTATTAGGTTGGTTTGTCCAAGCGGCAGGGACATTTACAGAAGTAGAGCCAACTACGGCAACTATTTTCGTTCCGTTGTTTATGGCAGAAGAAATTTCGGCAGTAGAAGCAAAGCGATATACAATATATTTTCTAGCACTATCTCCATCATAAGCAACAGATGGAGCGTTCCAACTCAGCGAGTTTCCGCTATGTGTTAAATTAGTTGGTGCATTTGGAGCATACGTTTCTTTCCAAGCTAAATTAATTGGAACAGAAGGATATTTATGTTGGTTATTTTTTAAAGTAGTACCAATACTTTTAAGATTGTCTTTTAAATTTTTTGCTCTAAAAAACAATTGGCCATAAGTAGCACCATTTTGAGAAGCTCTATTCTCATTGATTTGATTTAAAATTTCACTAGCAGCCCAATTTCCATCACTAGAACCTAATCGATATAATGCCAAACCAGGAATGTTAATTCTATTATTAGAAGCAGCTTGATTGTCCCACCAAGCGCTCAACGAAGCATAATCTTGTCCGCCACCAAATTTCCAATACAGTTGAGGAGAGACATAATCTACCGTACCAGCATTTAACCAAGCAAGAGCATCCGTATAAATCGCATCATAAGCAGATAAACCAGAAATTCCTGGAGGAGTACCACTTTTCCAAATTCCAAAAGGACTAACGCCAAAAGCAATGTCTTTATGCTGTGTAGTGTTATTTTGTTGTATTGCCAAATAAACACTTGCAATTAACTGATTTACATTGTTTCTTCTCCAATTAGCTCTACTTAAATTATTCGGATTATAACTCGCAAATGCACTTGCATCCAATGCATTACTTGTACCTCCATACGGATAAAAATAATCATCAAAATGGATGCCATCTACATCGTAACGAGAAACAATATCGCTTACTACAGAAACTACATAGTCTCTTGCAGCAGGAATTCCAGGATTTAATAAATCGGTATATCCATTTTCCATAACCCAACTTGCATGTTGGTTTTTTACATGCGATGCCGCCAAAGTATAATTTCCTTGATTTACTCGAAGCGGATTAATCCATGCGTGTAATTCCATACCACGATTGTGTGCTTCTGTAATAGCAAAGGTTAAAGGGTCGTAATACGGAGAAGGTGCTTGTCCTTGTGTTCCTGTTAAGTAATGTGACCAAGGGTCAATTGTCGAAGCGTATAAAGCATCACTTGCAGGTCTAACTTGAAAAAACAAAGCATTAATTCCTTTCGATTTAAAGTCGTCTAACATGGCAATTAATTCATTTTTTTGCGTTGCGCTAGAAGCGGAAGAAGAAGAAGGCCAATCTAAATTAGCAACCGTAGAAATCCAGACACCACGCATATCACGTTTTGGATGACTTGGATCAGCTTCGTTTGTAACAGGTGTTCCAGGATTATTTTGTACTACAGTTATAGAGACTGTTGCTGCATTTGATGTAGCTCCATTTGTATCCTTTACAGTATAGGTAAAACTATCGCTTCCAAAATAACCATTGTTTGGCGTGTATGAAATTTTATTATTGACTACTGTTGCTGTACCATTTGATGGATTTGTTGTAACAAGACTAGATGCATTAATGCTATTATTGTCGTCGGTATCGTTGGCAATAACATCGATTAGAATACTTGTATTTTGTAGTGTTTGTACAGTATCATTTACGGCTACTGGAGCAGTATTAGATGTTGTTAATTGATTTAAAAATAGGGTTATTACCTCAGTCATTTCACTTTGAGGAGCAGTTTCTAAATTAAAAGATAGATACATTACAGATCCAGAATTGGAAGCATTTCCGAAAGTACCTTGATAAAATACGCCACCTTTTTTACCAGCTTGAGCATAATTAAAAATGGTAGTTCCTCCATTGCTGCTAATTGCATCTGGATAAGAAGTTGTATATTCAACGGTATTAAAATGAACCGTTTTTCCAGCCATTATAGACGTACCAGTTGCAGGATTATAATTTGTGGAACCATCGTCTACATAATTTGCTTTTAGATAATTGTTATAAAAAGCCTTGTCACTTGTTGTGCCTCGGTTAAATAAATCCCAACCAACCTCATCTCCAGTAACGAATAAATTCCCACCATTTTCCAAATAAGTTTTGAGTAAATTTTGTTCTACATTCGAAAAAGTTTCATCAGAAGTAGATTCATCTCCAAGCGTCCAAATTACTGCTTTGTAAAGATTTAAATTTACAGCACCAGAAATAATACTTTCATTTTTTGTAGATGCTACTTTCATTGTAGTGGAATTGTCTGTGGCATTGACATATTTTGCAATAAAATCTTTAGCAGCATTTGTAAAACCTCCATTTCTACGATCAAAACCATCTACAATTAAAACGGTATCCAATCCAGAACCAGAGGCCTTAGATAAAGTTATGGAAGGGCTACTCTCTACAATAGAGCCATTATCATTACCAACAGCTGTGATTCGATAATGTTTCGGTTCGGAAGTTGGCACATCTATAAAATTAGAATAAGAGCCAATTTGTATCGAAGTAGCATTGGTATTTATAGTAGACTCATTAGCAGCTACTTTCCAAATTGTTTGTGCATTGTTTGTAGCATAATACAATCGATATCCAGTTCGGTTA
>JALSLK010000103.1 GCA_026988355.1 Flavobacteriaceae bacterium | reverse complement strand
TTAATGCTAAAATAAAAGGGTTTAGAACACAATTAAGAGGAGTCAGAAAAGTGGATTTCTTCATGTTTAGATTACAAAAATTATTTGCCTAAATATAAAAATCCCACAAGTTTTGAGACTGTTCCAATTTATTATTAATTATTCACACTTTTATATTTTTTATTTTGAGTTCATGATATGCTTCGCTGTTCAAGGCTTTTATTGTTTAAAGATTGTTGTTTAGAAGGCTTTCTATTAGATTTTAGTCATTCTTTATTATTATTAATTTGGTATTAAAGGGGATCAAGAAGGTCTAAACTATAGAAACCACCACAATTACGAATTCTTTTTTTTGAAAATTGCGTGATTAAATATGCTGTAGTAATTAAATTACGTAATTCACATAAATCTACGGAAAGTTCAGAATGGTCATAAAGGCGTTTGTTATCGTCATATAAGACTGTTAGTTTTCTTTCTGCACGTAATAGACGTTCATTGGAACGTACAATACCAACGTAATTACTCATGATAGTTTTTACTTCTGCTCTATCGTGTGTAATAAGTATTTTTTCCATATTTTTTTTGACACCTGTATCGTTCCAAGCTGGAATGTTAGTTGGCATTACTGCTTTTTGATATTTTTTAGTAATATTCATATATGCATTATGTGCATATACAATTCCTTCTAAAAGTGAATTTGATGCAAGTCTATTACCACCATGTAATCCTGTTTTGGTAACTTCACCACAGGCATATAATTTTTTAATGGAAGTTTTTGCATTTTTATTTACTACGACACCTCCACATATATAATGTGAAGCAGGAACTACAGGAATATAATCTTTAGAAATATCAATTCCAAGAGAGGCGCATTTTTCTGTTATTTTTGGAAAATGTGCTTTAAATTTTTTCATATCTAAATGTGTGCAATCGAGATAAACGTGAGGTTTACCGCTTTGTTTTAATTCGTTATCAATAGCACGAGCAACAATATCACGAGAAGCTAATTCTTCTCGTTCATCATATTTATGCATGAATTTTTTTCCATAAAAATCTAATAACTTAGCTCCAAAACCTCTAACAGCTTCTGAAACTAAAAATGCAGGATATTCTCCAGGATTGTACAAGGCAGTTGGATGAAATTGAATGAATTCTACTTCGTCAATTTCTGCTTTTGCTCTATATGCCATACCTAAACCATCTGCTGTAGCTACAACAGGATTGGTTGTAGTTTGGTAAACTTGACCACTTCCTCCAGAAGCAAGCATGGTATACTTAGCTACAAAAGTTTTGACCAAACTAGCTTTTTCGTCTAACACATAAGCTCCAAAACAAGATATTTTAGAGTTTCGTTTTACCGTTTTATTTTTTACTTGATGTTCGGTAATTAAATCAATTGCATAATGATAGGTTAAAAATGTGATGTTTGGTGTTTTATCTACTTGTGTAACTAATGCACGTTCTATTTCAGCACCTGTATAATCTTTATAATGTAAAATTCTGTTTTGTGAATGTCCTCCTTCTTTACCTAAATCGTATTGACCAGTTGTATTTTTATCAAAGCGAATTCCCCAATCAATCAGTTCTTGTAAGCGAGTTGGGGCATCTTCGATAACCATTTTTACTACTTCTTCATTACAAAGTCCATCTCCAGCTTTTAGCGTATCTGCTATATGTTGTTCAAAGGAATCTACAGTTTTATTATAGACAATAGAAATTCCTCCTTGTGCATATTTGGTATTTGCTTCCTCTTTTTCATCTTTAGTAACAATAGTAATACTAGCATCTCTAAATTCATTTGCAATTTTTAAGGCAAATGTAAGTCCAGAAATACCAGAGCCAATTATTAAAAAATCAGTTTTATGTATATGTTTATCGCTTTTCATTCTTATATTATTGTTACACAAATATAATATTTTAATTGAAATGCTCCTATAATACTAATCCCATCATTTCTGATAGGATTAGCTTAATCTAAGATGAAATTTATTTTAAAATTAATTCTTTACAAATTTTTTGATAAAGGTTTCATTACCATCTATAATTTGAAGAATATAAAATCCTTTTTGTAAACTTTTTACTTGGATAGAGTTATTATCAATTTTCCCTCCTTTTATATATCTACCAGAAATATCATAGAGTGTATAACTTAAGGTATTTAATGTACTTTTATTAACAAATAGTATTTCTTTAGCAGGATTTGGATAAAGTTGAATCTCATCTGTTTTATTTTGTACTGTTCTTCCGTTAGAACAAGCCCCTAAATTTTTCCATGTTCCATTTGTTTGCATTTGATATAGCATATTATTATTTGTAACTTTATCTCCTGGATTATAGACTACACCAGATTGGTAGTGTGGAACTCCAGAACATCCATTGTTATTATTATTTCCATTTCCACTAGTACTACAAGCACCTAAATCTTGCCAACCTGTTGTTGTTCTTTTTCGTAGTCGACCGTTATAAATGACTGTACTTCCTATCGGATAATTTGTTCCAGATTGGTATTGTGGAACTCCAGAACAACTATTACTATTCCCATTTCCACTAGTGCCACAAGCGCCTAAATCTTGCCAACCTGTTGTCGTTCTTTTTCGTAATCTACCATTATAGATTACCAAAGATCCTATTGGATAATTTGTACCTCCAACATAATTACTAACGCCGTTACAAATATCTCCATTATTACCATCAGTACTTGGTGTATTACATCTATCAGAAGCTCCTAATCTCGCACGAATTCCTCCAGTTAGTAATTGTACTCGCATTCTATTAACTTGTCCTTGTGTAAATAAATTCATACACGAATCGTCTGTATAATCCATATAATTTTCAACCATATCTAATGAACCGCATGAACTATGATTTGTTGGACAACCACCTTGATTTGGAGCATCTGAAGGAGGTGTATCTGACACAAAATCATCTATACCACAACCTCCATCTCCCCAAATATGGACTAAGTTTAAGTAGTGCCCTATTTCATGGGTTGCAGTTCTTCCTTTATTATTTGGCCATTGTACATAACCTGTACTTCCAAACGCATTTGTTTTTATAACAACACCATCCATAGATGGATTTGCTCCTGGATAGTAAGCATATCCTAATAAATCTCCTTCTGGAGAAGTAATATTAGGTACTAACCATATATTTAAGTATAAATTTTGATTCCATGGATTAACACCTCCAGTTCCATTTCTTTTCATTCTTTCTTGATTGGAATTCCAAGTATTAACACTTGTTTGTTTTCTTGTTATTCCATTTGTAGCATTCCCATTTGGATCAGTTTTTGCCAAACAAAATTCGATACGAGCATCTGCTGCTTGACTCCATTTGTTACTTCTATCCGAATTCGTTCTTCTAAAATCTCTATTTAATACATTTATTTGTGATTGTATCTGTGTATTACTAATGTTATTTGCACTATTAGTGTATAATACATGTACTACTACTGGTATTGTAATTACAGAGCCATTATATGCTTTTTCTCTAATTTTCCGTTGTGTAAATAGTTCATTTTGTACTAATCGTTTTGTAGATTTTTTGTCTATTTCTTTAGTATGTTCGATTACTTGTACAGTACCACATTTTTGTGCTTGTGTTGTAATCGTGAATAATGCTATTAGCAATAAAATAAATAATTTTCTTTTCATAATGATGTTTTGATATATTAATAAATTTCCTTTTTTATTTTTTTTTTACATTAAATCACAAGAAAAACAGTGTGTTTTAAAATCAAGAAAAAATTAAAATAAACTATTTTACAAATGTATATCAAATAGTTATGCCATAACATACCTATAATTAGGTATTTTTAATTTAAAAATAGAATAATTATGCACTAGATATTTTTCGTGTATAATTTAGATTTTTGGTTATTTAGAAAGTTCTAACATTCTATTAATAGGAAGTATTGCCTTTTTCGCTAATTCAGAATCAACCTCAATACTTGGCATTTCATACTTCATGCTTAAATAGAGTTTTTGCATGGTATTCATTTTCATGAAATGACATTCACTACATGCACAAGTATTATCTTCTTCTGCAGGAGCTGGAATAATAATTTTATCTGGATTTTCTTGCATCATTTGGAACAAAATTCCTGCTTCAGTAGCTACAATGAATTCTTTTTTATCGCTTTCCCTAACATGTTTTAATAAACCAGAGGTTGAACCTATATATTTTGCAACTTTAAGCATATGTGCTTCAGATTCTGGATGTGCAATTAACTCTGCATTTGGATGTTCTTTATGTAAATCAAGTAATTTATCAATAGAGAATGCTTCATGAACAATGCATGCACCATCCCAAAGTAACATTTCTCTTCCTGTTTCATTATTTAACCAAGCACCTAAGTTTCTATCAGGAGCAAATATAATTGGTGTTTCTTTTGGAATAGAGTCTATTATTTTTTTTGCATTTGAAGAAGTACAAACATAATCGCTTAAGGCTTTAATTTCTGCGGAACAATTAATGTATGTTACAACAACATGATTTGGATGTAATTTTTTAAAAGCAGAAAATTCTGCAGGAGGACAAGAATCTGCAAGAGAGCAACCAGCTTTTAAATCTGGTAAAACCACTTTTTTTGTTGGGTTTAAAATTTTAGCTGTCTCTGCCATAAAATGGACTCCAGCAAAAACAATCATATCTGCATCTGTTTTAGCAGCTCGTTGTGCTAAGGCTAAACTATCGCCTACAAAATCTGCAATTTCTTGTATGCCGTCAATTTGATAATAGTGTGCTAATATGATGGCATTTTTTTCTTTCTTTAATTTGTTTATTTCTTTTACATAATCAATTTTAGGAGTATCGATATTAAGAAACCCAACTTTTTCGATGTTTTTCTTTGCTTTTTCTAGTGTTTTCATATTTTAGATGTATCAAATAATGAGCCAAGTTTTTTATAAAAATGGTGCTACAAATATAGCATATTCCTTTTTTAGTTCGATTATTTAAGTTTTTATTTTAGTTATAAAAATAAATAAAATTTAAGGATTTAAGTATTCTGTTTATGTATTTTAGTTCGTTAAACCTTCTTTTTTGTTTTATATTTGCTTTTTTAAAATCATTATGAATAATTCAAATAAACCTAAAGGAAATTTTAAGATTATACAAATAATATATGGCTCATTAATTATAGGAATTGTTGTGTTTATGCTATTTGCAATAAGTTCCAATACAAACACAAGCTTTAGTTATACAGACGGAACTATATTTATGTATATCGTACCCATATTATTTTTTAGTGGATTTATGATAAGTCCTTTTTTGTATAATAAAACAATGATTAATATTAAAGATTCGGATAGTTTGTTTAAAAAATTAACTAAATACCAATCTGCAAATATTATGCGAGGAGCTCCATTAGAAGCCTCAGGATTAGTAGCAGTAGTGGGATTTTTTATGACTTCCAATGATTACTATTTGATTTTTGCTGGATTGGCAATAGCAGTAATGCTATATCATTTTCCTTCAAAAAATAAATTTGAGACAGCAATAGATTTAAACATGGAAGAAAAAATGAGACTAAGAGAGATATAGTTGTTGAAGAAATAAGGAAAAAAGAATCATTATTTTTTCGATATTTGCAAACAAATAAACGCCCAAAACTTTGGGACAACAAATAAACGAATCCACAATCAAAATGGCACAAAAACCATCCATACCAAAAGGAACAAGAGATTTTTCACCAATAGAAGTAGCAAAACGAAACTATATATTTAATATCATTAAAAAGTCGTTTGAGTTATATGGATTTCAACCCATAGAAACACCGAGTTTTGAAAAATCTGAAACCTTAATGGGAAAATATGGCGAAGAAGGAGATCGATTGATATTTAAGATATTGAATTCTGGAGATTATTTGAAAGATATACGAGTGAAAATAGCAAATTCTGGTTCTTTTAATATTCATTTTTTTGAATTATTATTTCTTTTAAAAGGAATATTAGCAGTTAATCCGAATTTTGATGATTTTTTAGATACAATTAATACATATTTGAACGGTTCTTCTGCAATTGATAATGAAGTTAAAAATTTACTAGCTAAGTATTTTATTGAAAATGAAGATGTAATTAAATCTTTTTATAAGAATAGACCAGAGTTTAATCCAACCAATATATTAGCAACGGCAGAAGATATCAATTTTGATCGAAAATTATTTATAGGTATTTATAATAAGTATATAAATAATTTTAAACATCTCAATTCAAAAAAAGCAACTTTATTAGTTTCCGAAAAAGCACTCCGTTACGACTTAACTGTACCATTTGCAAGATACGTAGTACAACATCAAAACGAATTAACCTTACCATTTAAACGTTATCAAATTCAAGCTGTATGGAGAGCAGATAGACCACAAAAAGGAAGGTACAGAGAATTTTATCAATGCGATGCAGATGTAGTAGGCAGTAAATCACTAATACAAGAAGTAGAATTAGTCCAATTATACGACGATGTATTTACTAAATTAGGATTAACCGAAGTCGAAATAAAAGTAAACAATCGTAAAATATTATCAGGAATAGCAGAAATAATAGGCGCAAAAGATAAGCTGATAGATTTTACAGTAGCATTAGATAAATTAGATAAAATAGGAGCAGAAGGAGTTACAAAAGAAATGCTTTCCAAAGGAATATCCGAACAAGCAATCGAGAAAGTACAGCCATTATTTAGCTTTACAGGAACAAATCAAGAAAAAGTAGCACAACTAAAAGAAATGTTACAAACCTCCGAAGAAGGATTAAAAGGAGTAGAAGAACTACAATATATAGTAGATAGTATAGAAGCAATAGGTTTACAAACAGCAATATTAGACATAGATGTAACCTTGGCAAGAGGGCTAAATTATTACACAGGAGCAATCTACGAAGTAGTAACAAACAAAGTAAAAATAGGTTCGATTGGAGGCGGAGGACGATACGATGATCTTACAAGTATCTTTGGATTAAAAGATTTAAGTGGTATTGGAATATCATTTGGTTTAGATAGAATATATTTAGTTTTAGAAGAATTAGAATTATTCAAAGCATTAGAGCTGCCAAAACCAAAGGTATTGTTCCTAAATTATAATACAGAAAACATACCAAACCGACTAAAAGCATTAACCGAATTACGTAAAAACGGAATAGCAGCAGAAATATATCCAGATACAGCAACAAGTAATAAAAAGCAACAAAAACAATTCAAGTATTTACAAAAAAGAGAAATAGAATATGTAATATTAGATGATGAAATAGGAGAAGAGTTGCATTTAAAAAATACCAAAACAGGAGAAGTTGTAATAGGAGGAATTAAGAAAATAATAGAATCAATAGAATGAATAACCACCAAATAAAAAGTTAATTTTTGAAGAAGAACAAAATGGCAAGGAAAGAGCAGAATATGGTAAATTCTTGATAAAATCATTATCTAAAGAGTTGCAATCGGAGCTTGGTAGTGGGTTTTCTATACGACAATTAGAACGTTATCGTCAATTTTATAGAAAATTTCCAATTACGTCCGCACTGCGGACGCAATTCCATTGGACACATTATAAGTTACTTATAAGTATACCTTCTCAAGATAAAAGAATATTCTACATCGGAGAAGCAGAAAAAAATAATTGGTCAGCAAGACAGTTAGAACGACAAATAAATAGTCAGTTGTTTGAAAGATTATTGTTAAGTAATGATATTCAAGATGTTTTGGCAGTAGCACAACAACGAAAAATACCAGAAAAACCAACAGAGATAATTAAAGATCCAATGGTTTTAGAGTTTTTAGGACTAAAAAGAGAATCTTCATACTACGAAAAGGATTTTGAAACAGCTATAATAACACATTTACAAGATTTTATTTTAGAACTAGGTAATGGATTCTCATTTGTTGCAAGGCAAAAAAGAATACATATAGATGGCGATGAATTTTTTATTGATTTAGTTTTTTATAATAGATTACTCCAATGTTTCGTGGTTATAGAAATTAAGAATAAAAAAATTACACATCAAGATTTAGGACAATTACAAATGTATGTAAATTATTACGATAGATTCGAAAAACAAGAAACTGAAAATTCTACAATAGGAATTTTATTATGTACAGATAAAAATGATACTATGGTAAAAATATCTTTACCAAAAAACAATAAAACAATTATAGCTAGTAAATATCAGTTATATCTACCAACAGAAGAACAACTAATAAATGAAGTTTTAAAAAGAATTAATAAAGATAGATAGGACAGAAAAAAAACGCTGTGAAACTCTGTGTATTTCTGTGAAATAACTTTTGTATCTTTGTAAAAATGAGAAAAAACATCCAAAATATAACCATAGATTCAAATCTACAAAAAAACGAATCTACATTTTTCCAGCACGAAAACTTCGTAGCAGGAATACCACCATATTTGCGAGGACCATATTCAACAATGTATGTGCGAAGAGCATGGACAATACGCCAATATGCAGGATTTTCCACAGCAGAAGAATCCAATGCATTTTATCGTAGAAATTTAGCAGCAGGGCAAAAAGGATTATCCGTAGCATTCGATTTAGCAACACATCGAGGATACGATTCCGACCACGAAAGAGTACAAGGAGATGTTGGAAAAGCAGGAGTAGCAATCGATTCGGTAGAAGATATGAAAATACTATTCGATCAAATACCGTTAGATAAAATGTCCGTATCCATGACAATGAACGGCGCAGTATTACCAATATTAGCATTTTATATCGTAGCAGCCGAAGAACAAGGAGTCGCAAAAGAGCAATTATCAGGAACCATCCAAAACGATGTGTTAAAAGAATTTATGGTGCGAAATACGTACATATATCCGCCAAAACCTTCCATGAAAATAATAGCAGATATTTTCAAGTATACAACAGCAAACATGCCAAAGTATAATAGTATATCCATATCAGGATATCACATGCAAGAAGCAGGAGCAACACCAGAAATAGAATTAGCATACACACTAGCAGATGGATTAGAATATATAAAAACAGGATTGGCAACAGGAATGAAAATAGACCAATTTGCACCAAGATTATCCTTTTTTTGGGCAATAGGAATGGATCATTTTAGAGAAATAGCAAAGTTACGAGCAGGACGAATGTTATGGGCAAAAATAGTAAAGCAATTTAAACCAACCAATCCAAAATCGATGGCGTTACGAACACATTGCCAAACAAGTGGATGGAGTTTAACCGAGCAAGATCCATTTAATAATGTAGCACGAACAGCAATCGAAGCAATGGCAGCCGCCTTTGGAGGAACACAATCTTTACATACAAATGCCTTAGACGAAGCGATAGCATTACCAACCGATTTTTCGGCACGAATAGCGAGAAATACACAAATATACATCCAAGAAGAAACGCAAATAACCAAAACAGTAGACCCTTGGGCAGGAAGTGAATATGTAGAACAATTAACCGAAGAAATAGCAAAAAAAGCATGGAAATTAATTGAAGAAGTAGAAGAACTAGGAGGAATGACCAATGCAATAGAAAAAGGAATACCAAAAATGCGTATCGAAGAAGCAGCAGCAAAAAAACAAGCACGAATAGATAGTGGACAAGATACCATCGTAGGCGTAAATAAATACCAACTCGAAGAAGAAGACGCCTTACACATTCTGGAAGTAGATAATGATGCCGTAAGAACATCACAAATAGAGCGATTAAATCAAATAAAAAAAGATAGAAATACAGTAGAAGTAGAACAAGCATTGCAAGAATTAACGAAATGTGCAGAAACATCTGAAGGAAATTTATTAGATTTGACTATAAAAGCAGCTCGAAAAAGAGCAACTTTAGGAGAAATTTCGGATGCCTTAGAAAACATATTCGGAAGATATAAAGCAACCATCAATTCCATATCAGGCGTGTATAGCAAAGAGATAAAAGACGACAAAACTTTTAAGAAAGCAGTAGAATTAGCAAATAGATTTGCAGAGTTAGAAGGAAGACGTCCGAGAATAATGGTAGCAAAAATGGGACAAGATGGACACGATAGAGGTGCCAAAGTGGTAGCGACAAGTTTTGCAGATTTAGGATTCGATGTAGATATAGGACCATTGTTTCAAACACCAAAAGAAGCAGCAAAACAAGCCGTAGAAAACGACGTACATGTATTAGGAGTATCTTCTTTGGCAGCAGGACACAAAACATTAGTGCCGCAAGTAATAGAAGAACTTAAAAAATACGGACGAGAAGATATTATGGTAATTGCAGGAGGTGTAATACCAGCACAAGATTATCAATATTTATTCGATAAAGGCGTAGTAGGTGTATTTGGACCAGGAACAAAAATAGCAAAAGCAGCCATCGAAATACTTGAAATTTTAATAGAAAGTGTAGCGTAAATAAAATAAATAATTTACTCAAAAGTAAATTCTGATAGAATTGATTTTATAGAGCCAAATTAATCTTATATTTGCAGCCGAACTATAGAAATGATAGTTTCAAAAATAATCATTTCCCAAACAATTTTTATGACATTTAAAGAATTAGGATTATCTGATAATCTTTTAAAAGCTATAGCTGAAAAAGGATATACAAAGCCATCAACAATACAAGAGAAAGCCATTCCGTTAGTATTAAAAGGAAAGGATTTATTAGCATCTGCTCAAACAGGAACAGGAAAAACAGCAGGTTTTACACTACCAATCTTACAATTATTAGCAGAAACTAGACATCCAAAATATAGACCAATTCGAGCATTGATACTAACACCAACGCGCGAATTAGCAGCACAAATTTATGATAATATTAGAGAGTATAGTAAACATCTAGATATTAGAACAACTGTAATATTTGGAGGAGTAAAACCTAAAAAACAAATTGATTCTATACGAAGAGGGATTGATATTTTAGTCGCAACGCCAGGAAGATTAATTGATTTAGAAAGTCAAAACAAACTATCGTTAAATCGAGTAGATTATTTAGTTTTAGATGAGGCAGATAGAATGCTAGATATGGGATTCCAAAGAGATATTAATAAAATATTAGCATTATTACCAAAAAAGAGACAAAATTTATTGTTCTCCGCAACCTTTTCTAAAGAAATTAAAAAATTAGCAAATGGATTTTTACATCATCCAGTAATGGTAGAGGCAGAGCCAGAAAATTCTACCGTAGAAAAAATAATTCAAAAAGCATATAGAACCGATAAATCCAAAAAAACAGCATTGATAATAAAGCTGATTTCCGATGGCAATTGGCAGCAAGTGTTAGTGTTTACAAGAACAAAACATGGCGCAAATAGACTTTGTAAAAAAATGATTTCAAAGGGTATTAAAGCAGCAGCAATACATGGGAATAAAAGCCAAGCAGCAAGAACTAAGGCCCTAGCAGGATTTAAAGATAGCACAGTAAGAGTTTTAGTAGCAACCGATATTGCAGCACGAGGTCTAGATATACCATTATTGCCACATGTAATTAATTACGAATTGCCAAATATAGCAGAAGATTATGTGCATAGAATTGGACGAACAGGTAGAGCAGGAGCAAATGGAGAAGCAATTTCATTAGTAAGTAGTGATGAGGTAGCTTATTTAAAAGCAATAGAAAAATTATTAAAACAAAAATTAATTAGTACCGTAATAGAAGGTTATGAACCAAGTGAGATAACGCCAGATAATGAAAAACCAAAAACCAAAGAGCAAAAGTTAGATGAGCAAAGACAAAGACAGCAAAGAAGAAAAAACCGATTAGCAAAACCAAATGCAAAAAAGGAAAAAGGACAATATTCGAAATCAAACAAATCAAGGAATAGAAATAAATCACATAAAAAGAGATAGGTATACCAACGCAACATCAAAATTACCAATGAAATTAAAAATAATAATATTACTAGTAGTTATTGTATTAACTTCGTGTAATGAAAAGAAAGAAGAAGTAAAAAAAGAAATGCCAAAAGTGATTGTAAAATCTGATGATGGAAGAATTTCTCTACATTTGAATGCAATGCAAAAAAAACACCAACTATCTAACATGCGAAGTCATTTAGTAGCTGTACAAACTTTAATTGAGCTAATTGCTGAAGACGATTTTGAAAAAGCATCTAAAGTTGCTTATACGCAATTAGGAACTACTACAGCGATGCGTTTAATGTGTGCTTCGTTTGGAAATAAAAAATTTGAAGATATGGGTTTAAAATTTCATTCGGATGCAGATAAAATGAGTGAAATTTTAAAAACAAAGGATAAAGATAAATCTTTAAAAGCATTATCAAAAACAATGAATTCTTGCATTAGTTGTCATGCAACATTTAAACAATAAATACGATTAAAAATATAGATGGTTGTATTAATCGTATTTTTGATACGATTTTTCTTCCACCAAATTAGAACCAGTAAGTTCGTTAATTTGACGTTTAATTTCTGAGCGTTTGTCGTTTGTAAAGTAAACAGCACGAGCAGTTTTAATAAAAGCATCGCCAAAATCCTTATCGCGTTCTAAATCGCGAATATCATCTTCAATATCCCATAATTCTTGATTGATATTTAATAGCGCAATGTATAATTCGTGGTCTTTTTTGATGATTTTAGAAACAGCTTCATCTAAAACCGCATATTCATTTCTGAGGTTTTTAAGTTTAGCTTCATCTTTAATATGTTTTAATTTAATTTCGATAATAGTTAACTTATCTGCAATTTCTCCGTTAGATACTTCTATTTTCATTTTGTAGGTTTATTAGGTGTAAATATATAAAAAGCTTTGGGTTTTATCACAAAGAACATAAAGTTTTCAGTCTAGTGTTTTGCAACCTTTTGTCTTACGTCTTTTTTTTTCTTCAATCTATTTTTCCAGTTTTAAACCAATGCGTTTTCGTTGTACATCCACATCTAAAACTTTTACCATTACGTGTTGCTGTAAGCTTACGATTTCGTTTGGATCCTTAACAAAAGTATCAGATAAGTTAGAAATATGAATCAAGCCACTTTCTTTAATTCCGATAGAAACAAAACAGCCAAAAGCAGCAACATTATTAATAATTCCAGGTAAAATCATACCAGAAACTACATCGTTTATACTTTTTATATTAGGATCATAAGCAAACATTTTGGCTTTTTCTCTAGGATCTAAACCAGGTTTTTCCAATTCTTTTTTAATATCATGTAGTGTAGGTAAACCAATTTTATCTGTAATAAAATGTTGTAATTGTAAATTAGAAAGCAACTTACTATTCCCAATTAAATCATTTTCTTTAACCTGTAAAGAAGTTGCCATTTTTTTAACAATAGGATAACTCTCTGGATGTACGGCAGAATTATCTAAAGGGTTTTTACCATTTTTAATACGTAAAAAACCAGCACCTTGTTCAAACGCTTTAGCACCAAGTCTAGGTACTTTTTTAATATCATTTCTAGACGTAAAAGCACCATGCTCATCACGAAAAGTAATAATATTCTCCGCTAATTTTGCACCAATACCAGAAACAGAAGTCAGCAAAGATTTACTAGCTGTATTAATATTTACACCAACCAAATTTACACAACTAGAAACGACAGTTTCCAATTCTTCTTTTAATTTGGTTTGATCGACATCGTGTTGGTATTGACCAACTCCAATAGATTTAGCATCAATTTTAACCAACTCTGCTAATGGATCTTGCAAACGTCTTCCGATAGAAATCGCACCACGAACCGTAACATCTTGCTTTGGAAATTCATCACGAGCAATTTTAGAAGCAGAATAAATAGATGCGCCAGCTTCACTTACTACAAAAATAGACACCTCCTTTTTAAAAGAAATACTTTTTACTAATTGTTCCGTTTCACGCGAAGCAGTACCATCGCCAATAGCAATAGCTTCGATATTAAATTGACTAACTAGCTCGCTTATTTTTTTACTAGCTAATGCACTATCGTTCTGTGGAGCATGAGGAAAAATAGTTTCGTATTTTTTAAAATTCCCTTGCTTGTCCAAACAAACCACTTTACAACCAGAGCGAAACCCAGGATCGATTGCCAAGACAGTTTTTTCGCCTAATGGCGAACCAAGTAATAACTGTTTTAAGTTTTTAGCAAAGATTTCAATAGCAGTATTATCTGCCTTTTCTTTTGATTTTTGTAAAATTTCGTTAGAAAGAGCAGGATTTAATAAGCGTTTATATGCATCGGTAATAAATTTCTCTAAATAAGGTTTGCTATCCGAATTATTTTTAATAATACGTCGATCAATTAGCTCCAAAGCATCCTCACTTTCAATAGTAATTTTTAGTTTTACAAAACCTTCATTTTCGGCTCTCAATATTGCTAAAAGACGATGAGAAGGACAACGACTTAGGTTTTCGTCCCAATCAAAATAACCTTTAAATTTTTGTGCTTTTTCGTATGTAGAACTAGTTGTGTCTAATTTTTTTGTTTTACTTGTAACTTTAGCAGTAATTACAGCTTTACGTTCGTAAATTCTACGTAAACGATTACGAATACTAATGTTTTCGTTAATCCACTCTGCAATAATAAAACCAGCACCTTCAATAGCTTCGTCTTCATTTTGAACGGTTTCGTTAAGATATTGAGAAGCAATAAATTCAATATTATCACTATGTTGTGCCATGATAATTTTTGCGAAAGGTTCCAAACCATTTTTGCGAGCAGTTTCTGCTTTGGTTTTTCGTTTTTTCTTATATGGCAAGTAGATATCTTCCAATTCTTGTAACGATTGGCTTCTTTCTACTTTATCTTTTAATTCTGGAGTTAAAACTTCTTGTTCATCTAAGGCTTTTAAAATAGTTTCCTTTCGTTTTTGAAAGGTTTCAAAATCTTTTTTAAGTTTTACAATTACACCAATTTCTACTTCATCTAAATTGCCTGTCATTTCTTTTCGATATCGAGAAATAAATGGAATTGTACAATCTTCATCTAAAAGTTTTACAGTATTTGCAATACTTTTTTCAGAAAAGGTAGTTTTAGATTTTATATGTTGTTGTAGATTCATTTTAGGTTATTTTTTTAAGTACCAAAGTACTCATACATCGTAGGTTATTTACATTTACCGTTTTTAAAGGTTCGATATATTGGAAATTAAAATCAGATTTTAGTTTTTCTAAGATTTCTTTAGTAAGTAGAAAACGACTCGAACCATCAGGAATTCTATAAACTCCGTTGGCTATTTCTTTAACATTGTTTTCAATACCGAAGTTAGAAGTCATTCGAATAAAAAGCGTTCCGTTAGATTTAAGTACTCGAAATATTTCATTAAACATTTTAAAAAAGTGTTCTTTATTATTGGCAAAATGTAAAACAGCATTACAAATTATATAGTCGAAATCATTTTTATTAAAAGGTATTTTTCCCAGTTTTGCAACTTTAAAATATTGTTCTGTATATTGTTTTTGTAATGTGTTTATTTTATTTACATCGGAATCGATTCCGTAAACATCAAAACCATTTTTAGCAAAGTAATGTATATTTCTACCAGATCCACAACCAGCATCTAAAATTTTATAATCTTTAGAAAATCGATCTTTTAAAATTTGATCTAACAAATAAATATCGATGTTTTTTAGATACTTCATATTAAGTTTATGTTTAAATTTCTTCTCTTTAGAAATACGGAAGATGGGCTTCTACATTCTACGAGGAACTTCAATTCCCAATAAGTCAAAAGCTAATTTTATAGTATCTGCAACTTTTTTAGATAATTGTGTTCTAAATATTTTTGTTTCTAGATCATCACAACCTAAAATTGGTACAGATTGGTAAAAAGAATTATATTCTTTAACCAAATCATACGTATAGTTCGCAATGATTGCAGGACTATAATTTTTTGCAGCTAATTGTATCGCATCTGGAAATTCTGCTAATTGTTTTAAAACAGATTTTTCTTTATTGAGAAGTTCCGCTATAGTTACATTTTTAGAATAATCAAAGTTTGCTTTTCTAAGAATAGATTGAATTCTAGCATAGGTATATTGTATAAAAGGACCAGTATTTCCATTAAAATCAATACTTTCTTTAGGATCAAATAAAATTCGTTTTTTAGGATCTACCTTTAAGATGTAGTATTTTAATGCACCTTTACCGATAATATTATAGAGACTTTCTTTTTCTTCGTTAGAATAACCTTCTAGTTTTCCTAACTCTTGAGAAATTTCTCTTGCAGTATTGGTCATTTCTAGCATTAAATCATCTGCATCAACAACAGTTCCTTCACGAGATTTCATTTTACCTTCTGGTAAATCTACCATTCCGTACGATAAATGATATAAATTTTTTGCCCATTCAAATCCTAATTTTTTTAGAATTAAAAACAATACTTTAAAATGGTAATTTTGCTCGTTTCCAACAGTATACACCATAGAATTTACATCTGGATAATCTTTTATACGTTGGATTGCGGTACCAATATCTTGCGTCATATAAACGGCAGTTCCATCGCTACGTAAAACAATTTTTTCATCTAAACCATCTTTGGTTAAATCGCACCAAACGGAATCATCTTCTTTTTTGTAGAATACTCCAGATTTTAAACCTTCTGTAATAAATTCTTTTCCTAACAAATAGGTCTGACTTTCGTAATACAAGGCATCAAAATCCACTCCCATTTCTTGATAAGTAATGGCAAAACCATCGTAAACCCATTGGTTCATTTTCTTCCAAAGAGCAACGACATCTTTATCTCCTGTTTCCCATTTTTGAAGCATTTTTTGTGCTTCTATTAAAATTGGAGCTTGTTTTTTTGCTTCTTCTTTATTACTTCCTTTTGCTTCTAACTCTGCAATTTCTTTTTTATATTCTTGATCAAATTTTACATAATAATTCCCAACCAATTTATCGCCTTTTAAACCAGTGCTTTCGGGAGTTTCGTCATTTCCAAAACGTTCCCAAGCCAACATAGATTTACAAATATGGATTCCTCTATCATTAATAATTTGTGTTTTATAGACTTTTTTTCCTGCTGCTTTAATAATTTCGGCAACAGAATAACCTAACAAATTATTACGTACATGTCCTAAATGCAATGGTTTGTTTGTATTTGGCGAAGAATATTCTACCATCGTTGCATCTTTTGTTTCGGCTTGTTTAAAACCAAAATTTTCATCTGCAAAGGCAGTATAGAAATTTTCTAAATGATACGAATTGTCTAACGAAATATTTAAAAAACCTTTTACCACATTAAATTTACTAACTAAAGTAATATTTTTAACTAAATAGTCGCCAATTTGCGTGCCTATTTGCACAGGATTTCCTTTTACATAGCGCAATAGAGAAAATACGACAAAAGTAATATCGCCTTCAAATTCTTTTCTAGTTGCTTGAAAGTCTGTATTTTCAATATTCGTATCGAATAATTCTTGAACCGCTTTAACAATAGAATTGTGTAAAATTTCTTTAATATTCATGGTATTTTCTTTGAACTCACAAAAATAAGGAAAACTTAGATGTCGAAAG
Source organism: Flavobacteriaceae bacterium (assembly GCA_026988355.1). Taxonomy (GTDB): domain Bacteria; phylum Bacteroidota; class Bacteroidia; order Flavobacteriales; family Flavobacteriaceae; genus S010-17. The sequence goes on along the minus strand of JALSLK010000103.1, from coordinate 69,457 downwards.
TTGGATGTGAGATTTTTTTTTATGTTTAGTGATAGGCTCATTCTAAGTGAACCTATCACTAATATATTTGTATAATTAATCTATTTTTTCAAAAGTAAATTCATCAAAAAAGAAATCGTAATTAGGAACATCGATATGTAAGGTAGTTATGTTTGCATTTTTATCGGTATCAAACCATAATTTTCCTTGTGGAAGTGATGATAAATTTTTATCGAAATAAAAGGTAAAAACAGAAGCGTTCCAGTGTTTTAAGTCGGCATTAAAAATAGGAGTATTGTCCATAGAAAAATGTAATTTTTTTCCTTTTTTAGTTATGGTAACTGTACCGTACATTTTGTCTTTAAAAATACCAGTATAATTCTCTAACTTTAAATGCTCTTTTTGAATTTCATGCCTTAAAGCATTGTTTTTTTTGACTTTATCGGCGGCAACTTTGTCTCCCTTTTCTTTAATATCTAACCAAACTTTAGACCAATCTTTACCATCTAATTTATTTGCTAATAAAACATCTAAAGTTTTGTTAGTAACAGCACTTGCAGTCCAATTTAAGCTATTGGTAAGCACGATAATTCCTATTTTTTTTTCAGGAACAAAAGAAGATTTAGAAATCATACCATCGTAGCCGCCACCATGTCCAATAACCTTATAACCTTGGTAATCTAATAATCCCCAGCCTAAACCATAAGATTTAAAATGTGTTTTTTCTGTATTTTTATCCACCTTGTAATTTATATGAGGAGTGGTCATATTAAGAAAACTATTTTTAGAAATATAAGTTTTGTCATCTAATGTTCCTTCGTTTACATTTAGCATTAACCATTTTGCATAATCATTTACCGAAGAGATTAGTGCTCCAGCAGGAGCCATATTATCCCAATTTACCCAATCTAATGCATAATGTTTACCATTTTCATAATAGTATGGAGTTGCAATATTAGTAGCTGTATGTGCTTGATTTGTAGAAGTTAATGTTCGATTCATTTTTAGTGGTTTTAAGAAATGTGTAGAAACATAATCTACCCAACTTGTATCGGACATTTTTTCTAAAATTTTCCCAGCGGCAATAAAAGCAATATTGCTGTAACCAAATTGTGTCCTAAATGGAAATATCGGTTTTAGGTATTGTTGTTTTTTTATAATTTCTTCTTGTGAAAGTGTGGTTCCGTACCATAATAAATCGCCAGAAAATGTTTTTAAACCATTTCTATGACACAATAAATCTTCGATGGTAGTATGGTTAGTTGTATAATCGTCATATAATTTAAAGTATGGTAAATAATCGATTACTTTATCTGTCCATTTTATTTTTTCTTGATCTACTAATTGAGCTAATGCACTTGCAGTAAAAGCTTTGGAGTTAGATGCAATTGCAAATAATGTATTGCCATCTACTTTTGTTTTTTTCTTTATATTGGCATAACCATATCCTTTACTAAAAATGATTTTATTGTCTTTTACAATAGCAATTGCCATTCCAGGAACATGCCATTCGTCTAATGCTTTTTGGTAATAGGCATCTAAATGCTCTAATTGTTCTTTTGTTTGGCTAAAAAATGTAGTAGATAGAAAGAATATTACTACGAATGAGAGGAATGCTTTTTTCATGGTTTCGGTGTTAGTGTGTTACAAATATACAGAATTAGTATATGTTGTAATAAATGATTGCCATAAAAGTTAGATTTATTAACCTTACTTTTAGACTCAAAAATCATTAAAAATTAGCAGCTAATTTCCTGTCTTTAAAAAAGTTTCTTTTGCTTTTAAAATATATAAGTTAGTTAGTCTGCTGTTTTTATCTTCTAGAATAATTAGGAGCTTCTTTTGTAATTGTGATAGAATGTGGATGACTTTCGTTCATTCCAGAAGCTGTAATTTTTACAAAACGAGCGTTTTTCTGTGAAGCAATATCTTTAGCGCCACAATAACCCATTCCAGCACGTAAACCGCCAATAAATTGATGCATGGTTTCTTTTAGCTCTCCTTTATAAGCAACACGTCCAACAATACCTTCGGGAACTAATTTTTTTACATCGTCTTCTACATCTTGAAAGTAACGATCTTTAGAACCTTTTTTCATGGCCTCGATAGAGCCCATTCCGCGATAGGATTTGAATTTTCTTCCTTCAAAAATAATGGTTTCTCCAGGCGACTCTTTTGTTCCTGCGAGTAAGGATCCAAGCATTACACAATCTGCACCAGCAGCAATTGCTTTAGAAATATCTCCAGTATATCGAATTCCACCATCTGCAATTACTGGAACTCCTGTACCTTTTAATGCCTTTGAAACTTCGATAATTGCAGATAATTGAGGAAAACCAACTCCTGCAACGATACGAGTAGTACAAATAGATCCAGGTCCAATTCCAACTTTAACAGCATCTGCACCAGCTTCTACTAAAAATTTGGCAGCTTCTGCTGTTGCAATATTACCAACAATAATATCTGTTTTTGGAAATTTCTTTTTAATCTCTTTTACAATCATTACAACGCCTTTAGAATGGCCATGTGCAGTATCTACAACCAAAGCATCTACTCCTGCTTTTATGAGTAATTCTGCTCTGTTAAAAGCATCTCCTGTAACGCCAATTGCAGCAGCTACACGTAAACGTCCAAAACTGTCTTTATTTGCATTTGGATTTTCACTAACTTTAATAATATCACGATAAGTAATTAAGCCAACTAATTTACCATTATCATCAACTACTGGTAGTTTTTCAATTTTATATTGTTGTAATATTTTTTCGGCTTGTGTTAATGACGTGCCCTTTTTTGTAGTTATTAAGTTTGTTTTTGTCATTACTTCGTCAATTAACTTGTTTTGTTCTGTTTCAAAACGTAAATCGCGATTGGTAATAATACCAATTAATGTATTTTTTTCGTCAATAACAGGAATTCCTCCAATACGATGATTTTTCATTAATTGTTTTGCTGTTAATACCGTATCTTCTTTTTTAATGGTAACAGGATCGATAATCATTCCAGCTTCCGAACGCTTAACTTTTCGAACTTCATTAGCTTGTTGTTCTTCGGACATATTTTTATGTAAAACGCCAATTCCGCCTTCACGAGCCATTGCAATTGCCATATTTGCTTCGGTAACGGTATCCATTGCAGCCGATATAATAGGAACATTTATTGCAATGTTTTTCGTAAATTGAGATTGAATATTTACTTGGTATGGTAATATTTCTGAATATGCAGGTACAAGTAATACATCATCGTATGTTAGTCCTTCGCCAAAAAATTTATCTGAATTTGTAAGCATTGCAATTAGTTAAGAATTAATTGCAGACAAATGTAGGTAAATTAAATGATTAAAAGATGGAGAAATTAAAAGATTGTATGTTAAAATAGTCATCTTGTAACATTTGTCACTAGATAAAACTCTGCTTAGAGCTTTACTTTGCCATAAAATTTATTATTAACTAAAAACAACGTAAAATGAAAACAAGTTTAAAAGTATTTACATTAATATTCGTATTAATTCTATCTACCTCGTGTAAAAATGACGACGATGATGAGCAACCACAAGACACACGTTTTGAGAAAGTAAACGAAGGAAATGTAGATATGGAAACCTTAAAAGATAAGGTAACAAATTTAGAATGGATAAATGGAACTGGAGGTTGTTTTGCAGGTATTGTAACTCCAGCATCTCAATGTGACGATTCAACATTTGGAGGATATAGCGATTGGAGAACACCTACTCCAAATGAATTATCGAATTTAATTGTCGAAATTAACAATAGAGGTATGAGCTTAAATTATATCAATTCAGGTTGTGCATTAATGTCTACCAGTATGGCTACTTGGGTTTTTACTGAAAACTCGAATAATCCTGGGCAAACGACAACTTCCGAACCTGGAAATGCAGGTTTACGTTGTGTTAGAAATAACTAGAAAGAGAAGGCAAAACTAACAACTTAAAATCCCATTTTTATGGGATTTTTTTGTTACAATTCTAACATATTGTCTTCCTCAAAAAAATAATCAGTTTCCGTCTTAGGTTTATTAATTTTACCAAAAATTTTGTTCTTCCAATTATTCCATCCGTATTTTTTAGAAAAGACAACTAATAATAAAGGATACAATACAAAGACTGGTAAAAAAGTTTCGTAACCAATAGAAGGTTCCGAATTGTCAATTAATAAAGCTTCTGTTTGAAAAACGGTCCATGTTTGGGTAATAAATATCGCAGCAGCAATATTATTAGCAGCATGAAAACCAAGCGATAATTCGGTACCTTCATCCATTAAAGTTAAGATACCTAAAAAGAAACCAGTTCCGATATAATAAACCATAATTAGAGGTCCTAGTTTATCTACTTCTGGATTTGCACCATGTAGTAGACCAAAAATAACCGATGTAAGGATTAGTGGAATCCATTTGTTTTTAACTAAAATCCCAAAACCTTGCATTAAATAACCTCGAAACAAAAGTTCTTCAAAACTAGTTTGTAAAGGCATTAATAAAAAGGAGATTAATACTAAAAGTAAAAACGGAATGGCTTTGAAATTCCAAGTAAAATTATCTGGAGCCGAAAAATAGCCAATAACTAACATCATTACGGTAATACCAAACCAAAGACTAAAAGCAAAGAAAAATCGTTTCCAATCTACCTTTTTTCTGCTAGTAATTAAAGAAGTTATACTACGATTATGTATGCCTTTAATAACAAAAAATAGTGTTGCTAAACCTGCTACAAACATAAAAAGCATGAGTGCTAAGAATAAATTAGAATTGATTCCTAAGTTTATAAAATTATCCATCGCAGCGTTTCTAAATTCTGCCATATCCTTACTGTACATCACGGCAGTAATCGAAAGAGGTATTATTCCAATAAGTTGCCAGCCAAGTATAATAGCGATAAAACTAATGAAATACCTCCAAAAATTATTATTTCCTTTATATGCTTGTTCTATATAATTCATTATAATTCTTTTAAATTTAGGTCAATAATTGAATAATGTGATGCGTGTGCAACAATTTTTTTGTTTTTTAAGACAATGAGTTGTGGCGATTGGTGCTCCACATTAAAATTTTGTGCAATAGCATTTGAAATATTTCTAAAAGCAATTAAGTCTAAAAAATAGAAATCTATATTTTTTATATTTTCATTCTGGTCTTCAAATTGTTTAATAACACCTCTGCTAACACCACAACGTGTACTGTGTTTAAAAATAATTTGTATTTTTTTATTAGAATTGGTTAAAATTTCATCCAATTGGTTTATTTCTAATAAAGGAGTCCAATTAAAATCGGAATAAGTATCTTCTTTTTGTTTGAATAAATTACCGAATAATCCCATGATTGTGTTTTTTTTGTAAAAGTAAGAATTTTATATTTAGACAGAAGTACAATAGTTAGAAATAAGGAATGAGAAAAATGAAGATAATAAAACTGCTAAAAAGTCAGTATTTATCGTAATTTAAAGCCATTTTGGCATTAGTAGTAGCTAGATTTTACAATGGAATACATTTTGACAAATAGAAATTACATTGCTATTAGATAATAAAACTTAGAATAATTAAAAAAAATAGAGATATGAACATAAATAATTTTACCATAAAATCACAAGAAGCCATACAACAAGCACAACAAATTGCACAAGGATATGGACATCAGCAAATAGAAAACGGACACATTTTACAAGGGATTTTTGAAGTAGATGAAAATGTAATTCCGTTTATATTAAACAAGTTAGGACTAAATGTTACTTTGTTTAAGCAGACTTTAGAAAATATAGTAAAGAGTTTTCCTAAAGTAGAAGGAGGAGAGTTACAATTTTCTAGGACAGCAAGTACGATGCTTACAGATGCGAGTATTCTCGCAAAAAAAATGAAGGACGAATATGTATCGATTGAACATTTAATTTTAGCAATATTGAGATCAAAAGGCGCAACAAGTCAGTTATTAAAAGATAATGGTATTAATGAAAAAGATTTAAAAGCAGCAATTTCAGAATTGCGAAATGGCGATCGTGTTACTTCGCAAAGTGCAGAAGACACTTATAATTCATTAAATAAATATGCCAAAAATTTGAATCAGTTGGCAAACGATGGAAAGCTAGATCCAGTAATTGGTCGTGATGAAGAAATACGTCGAATTTTACAAATATTATCACGAAGAACAAAGAATAATCCGATATTAATCGGAGAGCCAGGAACTGGAAAAACTGCTATTGCCGAAGGATTAGCACATCGAATTGTAAAAGGAGATGTACCAGAAAATTTACAAAATAAAACCTTGTATTCGTTAGATATGGGCGCTTTAATTGCAGGAGCAAAATACAAAGGAGAATTTGAAGAACGCTTAAAATCAGTAGTGAAAGAAGTAACCTCAGCAGAAGGCGAAATCATTTTATTTATCGATGAAATCCATACTCTGGTTGGTGCAGGAGGCGGACAAGGAGCGATGGATGCTGCAAATATCTTAAAACCAGCTTTGGCTCGTGGCGAATTACGTGCCATTGGAGCAACTACTTTAGACGAATATCAAAAATATTTTGAAAAAGACAAAGCACTCGAAAGACGCTTCCAAAAAGTAATGGTTGATGAACCAGATACCGAAAGTGCTATTTCTATCCTTAGAGGAATTAAAGAAAAGTACGAAACACACCATAAAGTACAAATTAAAGACAGTGCTATTATTGCTTGTGTCGAATTATCACAACGTTATATTACCAATCGGTTTTTACCAGATAAAGCCATCGATTTAATGGATGAAGCTGCGGCAAAAATTAGAATGGAAATTAATTCCAAACCAGAAGAATTGGATGTGTTAGATCGAAAAATAATGCAATTAGAAATAGAATTAGAAGCTATTAAAAGAGAAAAAGATGAAAAACAAATAACCGCTATTCGTAAAGATTTAGCCAATTTAAAGGAAGAACGAGAAAGCATTTATGCCAAATGGAAAAGTGAAAAAGATATCGTAGACGAAATTCAAAAAGCAAAAGAAAACATAGAAAACTATAAGTTAGAAGCAGATAAGGCAGAACGAGAAGGAAATTATGGTTTGGTTGCAGAAATTAGATATGGAAAAATAAAAAAAGAAGAAGAGAAGTTAGTTGCGTTGCAAACCGAATTTGCAAAAAATGAAAATACCTTGATTAAGGAAGAGGTAACAAATGAAGATATTGCTGAGGTTGTTGCAAAATGGACAGGGATTCCTGTGCAAAAAATGCTGCAATCGGATAGAGAAAAATTATTGTATTTGGAAGACGAATTACATAAAAGAGTTGTAGGGCAAGAAGAAGCAATAATTGCTATTTCGGATGCAGTGCGAAGATCGAGAGCAGGTTTACAAGATATGCGAAAACCACTAGGATCCTTTTTATTTCTAGGAACAACAGGAGTTGGTAAAACAGAACTGGCAAAAGCCTTGGCAGAATATCTATTTGATGACGAAAGTGCATTGACAAGAATCGATATGAGCGAATACCAAGAAAGACATTCTGTAAGTCGCTTAATAGGAGCTCCTCCAGGATATGTTGGTTATGATGAAGGCGGACAATTAACGGAAGCAGTTCGTAGAAAACCATATTCTGTTGTGTTGCTAGACGAGATCGAAAAAGCGCATCCAGACACGTTTAATATATTATTGCAAGTATTAGACGAAGGACGTTTAACCGATAATAAAGGGAGAACTGCCGATTTTAGAAATACGATTATTATCATGACTTCTAATATAGGTTCGCACATTATTCAAGAAAAATTAGAAGGTTTGGACATGGATAAAAGAGCAAAAGTTGTCGCACAAACTAAAACCGAAGTTTTAAGTATGTTAAAACAAACGGTTAGACCAGAATTTATAAATCGTATTGATGAAATAATTATGTTTACACCATTAAATAAAATGGAAGTAAAACAAATTGTAGGGATACAAATTAATAATTTGACAAAAATGTTGTCAGAAAAGAACATTCAATTTTCTGCAACAGATGAAGCTATTGCTAATTTAGCACGTTTAGGATTTGATCCGCAATTTGGAGCAAGACCAATAAAACGAGTAATTCAACGAGAAGTGTTAAACAAATTATCGAAAGAAATTTTAGCAAATAAAATAACAGCAGAAAGTTCTATTTTATTAGATGCTTTTAATGGAGAATTTGTTTTTAGGAATAAGTAATAAATAGTAAAGTTCTTATTTTGACCTTGGAGATTGTACAATTTTCAAGGTCTTTTTTGTAAAATAAGCTGTTTAAATTGACCTTAAAATAAGCCATAAACTCTTTATTTTCTCATGCTACTTCACTTAAAATTATAACCGTATCAAAGACTATACTTACAATTTTAAGATGGTATACTAAAAAAAATATTTTGATTTTTTTGGTGCATCTTAAAATCAAATTGGTATTATGGGTTTTCTAACCCAAAATAAGACTTCCCTCATTCAAAATTAGCAAACACTCATTCTTACTTTTTTATTATAGATTTGTATCTATCTTTGCCCTGTAACGAATACAAAACCGTTTATAGCAATTATTAAATAAATTAAATTTTAACAAACTAGTTTACATATTATTGCATGGTTTATAAAACGATACTTATTTTAATACATAAAATTTAACACAGAAAATTTTAAAAATGAAAAAAATCACTATTCTATTAATCGTACTAATTAATTGGAGTTTATTTGCGCAAAAGGCAATAGATTCAAAGATTAAATCGGTTACAGTATTTAAACAACACGCAGAAATTACGAGAGAAGTACAAGTAAATTTAGTTGCAGGAACACAAGAAATTATACTTACAGGAATTTCTACAGCAATAAATCCAGCAAGTTTACAAACACAGATAAATAAATCTGGGATAACTTTACTTTCGGTAAAATATGAACGTAATTATTTAGTGTCAAAGAAGAATAATCCAGAGATTGAAAAATTACAAGCACAATTTTTAGATTTATCCGATGATTTATCTTGGATAAACGATCAAAAAACAATTTTAGATGGCACTTTAGAGGTATTAAATAAAAACCAAGATTTAGGAGGGAATGCAGGATTTACTCCAGCACAAGTAATAGAGTTGAGTAATGTATACAGAACAAAGTCTTTAGAAATTAGAAAGGAAATAAATCTTCTAAAAAGACAAGCAAAAAAAGTAACCAAAGAGATTACCAAAATCAATAATCAATTAACAGAAAAAAAAGCTAGATTTAATAAACCGAGTGGGAATATTGTTATGAAAATAGACGCTAAGTCGTCAAAAAAAACAGCTTTAAAATGTGTATATACCGTTAGTAATGCAGGTTGGATTCCTTTATACGATTTACGTTCTAACGGAATTACAGAAAATGTAAAGCTAAGTTACAAAGCAAACGTATATCAAAATACAGGGCAAGATTGGACGAATGTTAATCTAAAAATATCAACAGGAAATCCATCACAAAATAATAATAGACCAATCTTAAGTCCATTGTATGCACAAGTGTATGCTCCAATGATTGCAAAAAACAGAAGACGATCTGGATATAAAAAAGAAATGGCAACGGTAGAACCAATACAAGCCAACATGATGGAAGTGGAAGAAATAGTTATAGACGACAATTATAAAGATGGTTTTAACTATGATGCAGCCGTAGCAACAAATCAAATAAATATAGAATTTGAAATTAAAAATAAACAAGAAGTAAAAAGTGATGGAAAATATAATTTAATGGCTTTAGCTAGTTACGAATTAGATACAAAATATGTATATCATGCAGTTCCAAAAATTAATAATGGAGCATATTTATTAGCGAAAGTGAGTGATTGGGGAAAACATAATTTAGAGAATGGCGAAGCAAACATATTTTTTGAAGGTGCATATATCGGTAAAACATATATCAATGCACAGATAACTTCCAAAGACTTGTTAATTTCTATGGGAAGAGACAATGGAATTATAGTAGAAAGAAAACCAATAAAAGAATACCAATCTTCTAAATTTATTGGAGTAAATAAAAAAGAAACTTTTGGGTATGATATTGTGGTAAAGAACAAAAAAACAATTCCGATAGAAATCGAAATATTAGATCAAATACCGGTATCTCAAAATAAAAAAATAAAAATAGAGGTAGAAGAAAAAGGAAATGCAGAATTTAAAGAAGAAATAGGAAAATTACTTTGGAAATTTTCTATAAAACCACAGCAAACCGTAAAGGAACGATTTGTGTATTCGGTTAAGTATCCAAAAAAAGAAACCATTTCTGGAATTAAATAAATGTATTAACAGGTATAGAAATAGTACGACTTATAAAGCAAATAAAAATGAAACAATCATTAAAAAAAAGATTACGTAAAATAATTTTAAGACTCGGCATACTCTTTTTTATTCTATTTCTTTTTAGACTATTATATGGTTATACAAAAACGTTTGATAATATTCCAAATCAAACACAATTTTTTGATAATATTTCCAATTCCAAAAGAAATTATGCAACCAAAAAGTATAAGGTAAAATCAGGAGGAGTATCACAAGCAGCAGTTAAGGTAGATCAGAAATATGAAAAAATTGCAGAGATTAAAACTAAATCTTCCGATTTTGAAGGGGAAGAGAAAACGTCAAGAAACGCAATTGGAAAATTTAATGCATTAATTCAGTTTGAACAAAAAAGTGGAAATAAAGGCTATCGAAAATTAAATTTGGTAATAGGAGTTCCGCCAGAAAATTTTGATGCTTTGTATAATGAGCTGATTAAAATAGGAAAAATACAAGCAAAACAAATAACAAAAAAAGATAAAACGAACGAGTACAAAGAACTAAATGCAAAAAAGCAATCTTTAGAGAAAATTAGAACCTCATTGATAGATTTAAAAACAAAAGGTGGAAAGATTGCAGAATATATGGGACTGGAAAATAGAATTTTAGAAATAGAACAACAACTCCAAAATTTAGGCGTAAGTCTAGGAGATTTTGACGATGAAAATGAATTTTGTACTGTTAAATTCTCCCTTTTAGAAGGAAAAAAAATAAAAATAGGAATCATGCAACGTGTAAAAGTAGCATTAGAATGGACAGTTAAAATGTATTTAAGAGTTATGACTACCTTATTTTTCTTGTCTTTATTTGCTTATGTGTTTTTGCTAATAATAGATAAATTAAAAATTTTTGAACGAATAATAAATCGTAAGGATTAGTTTATACTAACTCCACATCAAAATATTTCAAATCTATTTAGCACATTTTGAAATTGAATTGGTTATTTCTTGTAAATGGAAGTCTTAGTCGGACTCAGGTTATTAACCCTAGCACTATTTGTTGTTTTTAAGAATATAATTTACCACTTTTTGCATTAAATGTACTCTATCTTTTCCTCGTACATTATGTGGATGCATGGGATAAGTAAAAAAGTCAATTTGTACATTTTTATCAACTGCTTCTTTTAATAAAGACATGCTGTGTTGTGGTACAACTGTCGGATCTACACTTCCATGGATAAGAAGTAATTTATTATCGCCTAGATTCTCTAAATACTTACCAACGCGAGAGTTCGCATAACCGTCTGGATTTTCTTGCGGTGTATCCATGTAACGTTCGCCATACATTACTTCGTAGTATTTCCAATCTGTAACAGGACCACCAGCAACAGCCGTAGTAAAAACAGATGGATTTCTTAAGAGTAAAGAACTTGCCATAAAACCACCATAACTCCATCCATGAACAGCAATTCTATTGGCATCTACATAAGGCATTAGTTTTAAAAAATCAATACCTTTTAATTGGTCCTCCATAGCTGCATCGCCAGCTTTACGATGTATAACACTTTCAAAAGCAAAACCTCTATTTTCGGAACCTCTATTGTCTAAAGTAAATACAATATATTCTTTTTGTGTAGCCAACCAATGCATCCATAAACGCGCACCACCAAGCCAAGAATTTGTAACTAATTGTGCATGTGTTCCGCCATAGACATAAACCAAAACAGGATATTTTTTGGAATAATCAAAATTTGCAGGTTTAATAATTCGTGCATATAAATCGAAACCATCGTTAGAACGTAAGGTGTGAAATTCGGTAGCTCCAATTTTATACTCTTGTAATGGGTTTTTTGCCGTTAGTATATTTGTTTCTTGGATATTTTCGATGTCAATAATGTTAATTTCTCTAGGAATAGTGAGGCTACTAAAATTATCTATTAGATAATTACCTCTTAATTTAGCACGATGCGTACCATCTTTAGTCGTTATTTTTGTTGTTTCGCCATATTTAATATTTATTTTATAAACATGCGTTTGTCTACCATCCTTTCCTGTAGCACTTACAATCACATTTTTACCAGATTTGTCGAATCCTAAAATAGATTTAATCACAAATTTAAAATTACTAACTTGTTTTATAAATTTCCCTTTTGTACTATATAAATATAAATTTTTATATCCATTACGTTCGCTCAACCAAAGAAATTTGGTTTTGCTTTCTGGTAGAAAAACAGCATTATTTTCGGGCTCCACCCATCTGTCGTTTTTTTCTTCAAAAATAGTTCTTGTTTTTTTACCAGTTTTAGCATTGTAAAGATTGTAAGAAAAATGATTTTGTGCTCGATTTACTTCTGCTATTAAAACGTATTTTTCGTTTGGAGACCAAGAAAGGTTGGTTAAATAGTGTTCGTCCGAATTGTCAATTTTTAAATAAACAGTTTTATTAGTTTCCACATTATAAATACCAATTTTAGCTAGTTCACTACCTTGTCCAGCCATAGGATATTTAATATGGTTTGTTGTGGCTGGATAGGTTGTAACGTCTACTAAAGGATAATCGGTTACATTCGTTTCGTCTTTTTGATAAAATGCTAGAAAATTACCTTGAGGAGACCAAAATGTACCTTTAGAGATTCCAAATTCGTATCTAGCAATTGCTTGTCCAGCAACTATATTTTTATTCGTAAAATTAGTAATTGCAATCTTTGGATTTGTAGCAGTAGCGATATATAAATTGTTGTCTATAGTATACGCTAAGTTGTCGTTGTTATAATCTGTATTTTGCGCTTTTTCGTCAAAGGCAAGTTTAGATATTTCTTGTTTAATTTTATAATTATAAGTAATAATTTTATTTTTATTTTTAAAAATGATTACACTATCACTCATTTTTGTTATTCTTGGTAGACGTTTTAAATTGACATATTCTTTTTGTAGAGAAACTAAATTTATTTTTTCTTTTACAGAAGTTACAACGTCATTAATAATAAAAGTATCATCTTCTTGATACATGTATTTTGTGTCGCTAATCCACTGTAAATTAGTTAGAGATTTAGGATATAGACCTTTGTAGTATCCTAAAACAGCATCGTTTAAGGTAAGTTCTTTTTGTTGTGCAAATCCTTGAATAAAAAGGAATAATAAGATAAGAGTGCTAATTTTTTTCATTGGATAACGATTAGATGTATTTTATATAATTTTAAAGACCGATACGAGCCATTATAGGCAAATGATCGGAGTATTTTACCTTGTAATTTTTATGTTGATTAATTGTGAAAATAGGATCTGTAAAAATAAAATCTATTCGCAATGGAAATTTTTTCACTTCAAAGGTTTTTCCAAATCCAAATCCAGCTTTTAAGAAACTATCTTTTCTATTGTTTTTAATGTGTTTATAAGTCCAAGAATAAGCAGTATTGTTTAAATCTCCACTAATAAGTATTGGATAGGTGCATTTTTTTTGATGTTGTAGTAATAGTTCTATTTGTTGTTGTTGTTTAACAAATTCTCTACTTAATCGATTCATCAGTTTTTCGGAACTTTTTTCGCCAAAATTCTCTTTGTCAATGTTAAGACCAAGGCTTTCAAGATGTACGTTATAAATGCGTATGGTGTCTCTATTTTTTACAAAATCAATAAAAATTGCATTGTTTTGTGTGTTTTTAAAATCGAGAGAACCTTTGTTTACAATTTTATATTTAGAGTAAATAGCTTGTCCAGATTTAGTACTATTAGAATTTATTTTAATGTATTTGTAAGTATAATTCATGTTTTTTTCGCCAGAATGGTGGTATTCTTGAATACATACGATATCTGGATTTTCGGTTTGAATAAATTTCCCAATTTTTGAAGGAATACTTTTATCTTTAATCCAATTGTAAACGTTAAATAAACGCACATTGTAATTCATAATACTAATTTCATTAGCGGTTTTTATATTTTTTTTACTGAAATTATAAAATGTTGGTAAAATAAAATAACTAATAACCAAACAAGTTAAAGATAGAAAAAATGCAGGTTTTAATTTAGTTAGCCAATATAAGGCAAAAATAATGTTACTAATAAATAGTATGGGAACGGTTAAACTCAATATGGCAATTTTTGGAGCGGTCGAAGGTCGTATAAATGGCAAAACTAAGCCTAGCAATAGTAAAATTGCAAAAATAATATTGATAAAGTAAACCAACTTATTAAAAAGGGAGCGTTTTTTCATATACTTATTTTTTACTTGCAGATGCTAAAAATTCTCGTTCGTTATCTGTAAGGCTATCGTAACCAGATTTGCTAATTTTATCTAATAATGCATCAATTTTTCGTTGCTGAACAACTTTTTTTTGATAATTTGAAATACCAAAATCTTCCGATTTGTTCGTCGCTTTGTACACTGTTTTTAAATTGGATTTCTTTTTTTTTTGTACAATAGTTCTATTTGTGTTAAAATATCTAGTTAAAATAAAACCGATAAAAGCACCGCCAAGATGTGCAAATTGACCACCAGCATTTCCGTTAGGAATTAGAACAAAACTCAACACGATAAAAATAGCAGTAATAATCCATAGTTTTACATAACCGATTAATCGTATATTTATTTCATAATTTGGCATGTATGTAGCCAAACCAACCAATATAGAAGAAATTGCAGCAGAAGCGCCAAACAAGACAGCATTACTATTTTTAAAAACAGGAAAATAATTGTAACTTAATACAAAGAAAATTCCACCAAAAATACTACCTAATATATAGTATAACACAAACTTTTTTTTCGAGAAAAAATTAAGAAATAAATTTCCTAAATAATAAAGTGCAATTAGATTAAATAACAAATGAATAAAACCTAAATGTAAAAAACCATAAGTAATAAACGTATATGGTTTGTATAGATATTCGCTAGATTTTTCGGAAAGTGTAAAATAATTTATAATAAAGTTCGATTTGCTATTTTGCAAAGCGTTCATTGTATTTATAGATAATGTAGCAACAAATACGGCAACATTTATATAAATGTATTTGTCTACGATACTTGCAATTTGCAGTTTGTCTTTTATTTCGTTAATCGTCATGGTTTTATTTAAAATGAGATAAAAGAGTTGCTTTTTTAGAGGCAGAAACCGATAATTCTTTACCGTTATTTAGTACAACCGAACCTCCACTTCCTTTGTGGTAAGATATAATGTTATTTATATTAACCAAATGCGATTTATGAATACGTACAAAGCTGTTGTGCTGTAACGCATCTTCAAAATATTTTAAGGTTTTACTAACCAATTTTTGTGTTTTATCTTGTAAGAATAAAATAGAATAATTATCGTCTGCTTTGGCATAAACAATATCTTGAATAGACAATACTTCAAACCCATTTTGTGTTGGTATAGTAATCTTACCTTCTATTTTAGAGATTTTAGGAACTAAAATAGTATTCTGTAATTTGTGTTCTTTAATTTTAATATCCGTAACATAATCTACGGCTTTAATTAGATTATCTATAGAAATTGGTTTGGTTAAATAGTAAGCAGCATGGCTATTTAAAGCCTCGATAGCATAATTGTCGTAAGCCGTTACAAATATAATTTCAAAATTTGGATTTTCTAATTGATCGATAAAGTCAAACGCATTACCATAAGGCATTTCGACATCTAAAAAGACCAAATCAACTTGTTTTTCTTTGGTTAGTTGTAGTGCGTTTTTTATGTTCTCAGCTTCGCCAATAATGGTAATATTTGTACAATATTTACCGAGATAATTCCGTAAAATTTCTCTACTGTTTTTTTCATCGTCAACAAGAATTGCTTTTAACTGCATTTTACAAAATTACGTAAAGTTTTGAGATAAGGAAAAATAAGTTTTGTTATTAATTCCAACAAACAAAAAATCCACTTAAAAAGTAATTTGCTTTTTAAGCGGATTTCAAAATTAATTCAGAAAAATGAAGCGTTTACGATTTGGAGTTTATATCTCCAGAACCAATTACTTTAGTGTCTTGTATTTCAGGATTCCCCATAAAATCAATATCGCCAGAACCAGTAACTCTAGCATTTATTTTTTGGCTTGCGTATACCGAAGCATCGCCAGAACCAGTAACTTTAGCATTAACATGTTGAGTTTCTAATTTGAATCCATGAAAATCCCCAGATCCAGTTATCGATGTTTTTAAATTATTGGCATTACCTATAAGTGTTACATCGCCAGAACCTGTTATTTTAGAAGTTATTGTATCTGCATTTACTTTTAAAGTAATATCGCCAGAACCAGAAACCGAAGTGTAAAATTCGTCTGTTTTTATAGTGTTTTCTCCAATAATATCGCCAGAACCAGTAAGTTTTACAGCACTGATGTCCTCAAAAGGAACGGTAATAAAAATACCTTTTTTTGTACTTATGTTAGTGCCTTTTTTTACTTTAATTTTTAATTTACCGTTTACAACTTCGGCGATTAAATATGGCAGTAAGTTATCTTCAATTTTTATTTCTAACTCGCCTTCTTTGCCAGCAACTAAGTTTACATCAAAGAAGCCAGCAACAGTAATTTCATCGTAATTGCCAACATGTATTGTTTTTGTAATGACATTGCCATTTCCTTTTATTTTGTTAAACCATTGCGATTGTACACACGATGTTAATAAAATTGCTAAAGTAATACTTAAGATTATTTTTACTTTCATAATATTGTTTTTTAGGATTGTTTAATTCGTTTTTAGTATTCAAATAATTTTACATTGCCAAAATCGGTTGTTGTAGATATTGTAGCATTTGTATTTTTGTTTTTATGATAACCTTCGTAGTATTTGTCGGTAGAGTTAAGTCTTTTTTTAGTAAAAGTGAACTCATTTTCATTAAATGTCAAGTTTCCATAACTTAGCTTTGCAATAACGTTACAAGAAGTGTCTTTGTCAATACCAATTCTTATACCAGTATAATCAGCAACAATGGTAACATTTTCAAATCCGTCTTGTACCGCATTAATTTTTATAGAGCTGTAATCTGCATTGATGTATACATTTTTTAAAATCTCCCCAAATTTCATAGTAAGATAATCGCCATTTCCTTTAATATTAGACGCTTTATCTACTGTTAAACTACCATAATCGCAATTGTAATTGAGGTTTTTAACGTTTTCAATAGTGCTAGAAGTATAATCCGCATTAAGCACAAGATTGTTTGTATTTTCTAAAATAAATCCAGAATAGTCCGCATTAATTTGTCCACCATTCATAAATTCAATAGTTGATTGATTGGTATAATCGAAGTTTATTTTATTATCCGAATGATTTAAAGAGCCAATAATTAATTTACCATAGTCACAGCTAATATTTGCTTTACCATCCAATTCATTTATTAAAATAGAACCGTAGTCATTAGAAATATTTAGTTGATTTGTAATAGGCATTTTAATTTTATAATTAATCGTGTAGTTTAAGTTAGAGGACTCCCAACCAAACCAAGAAAACCATTTTTTAGATTTATTTTTATTGGTAAGTGTTCTTGCGGAAACTTTATTTATATTGCTTCTAAATTCTATTTTGATGGCTTCAAATTTACGCAAAACTTTATCTTCATTATTGCCACTAACACTAATTTCTACAAGTATTTCAATAGTATCTTCTTGCCATGAGCTAATGTCTACATTACCATATCTGTTATTAATATTTAGCAAAGCATCGTCATTTACATGAAATGATTTTTTTATAGTTCTTGTTTTTTTGTATTTCCCTTTGTTCGAGTTGCTGGGAAATGTTAGTAGCGGAATTAACAGTAGTAGTAGTAGTACTAATTTAGATGTTATTAATTTCATTTTTGGTGTTTTTTAATTGTTCAAAATCGTGTAATTTGCTTAATAAATTTTGCAAAACAGTGATGCGTTGCTGAAAGTTATTAATCATAGCAAAAATGATTTTTTTATTATCGTTATTATCTTGTAATTCTAGGGTTTGTTTATTATAATCGTCTTCTAAAAATTGTAATTGTAGAAAAGCATCTTCAATAATTTTTTTGTTATCTGTATTCTTTAAAAGTTCTATTTTTTCTAATTCTAGATGTATAACAGAGGTAAAATAATCTTGAGTTTCTTCCATTTTTGGAGAGACATCAGCCAACTCGATACCATTAGAAGATTGTATCTTACTAAAACCAATTGTAACTAGTAATAATAAAGAAGCAGCAATAGCTATATATTTATAAAAGCTAGTCTTTTTTTTAGAATTATTTTTGCTTTTTAATTTATTTTGAAACCGATTAAAATGACCAATTGTTGGCTCTTCGATATCAAATTTACTTTCCAATATTTTAAATTTATTTTCCATTTTTAATCTGTTATTTGTCACTTTACATTTAGCACACTTCTTAATTTTTTCTTAGCTCTAGAAAGAGTTGTTCTTACAAGTTGATTGTTTATTTGTAATATTTTTTCAATCTCTTCATTATCAAACCCTTCAATTAAACTTAAAGAGAGTATGACGCTGTAATTGCTTTTTAAACCTTTAATAGCATCTAAAATTTTTTCTACTTTTAAGGTATTAAAAGCATCCGATTCCGATTCATCTGTTCTATCTATAAGATTCATCGACAAGCTGTTCTCGTTCCACTGCTCTAATCGTTTATTCTTTTTAAGTTGCGTTAAACTTTTATTAATTACGATTCTTTTTAACCAAGCTCCAAAAGGAACATTGCCATTACCAAACTTACTTTTAGATCTAAAAGTGCCCAATTTTAAGAAAGCTGTCAGAAACGACTCTTGCATGATGTCTTCTGCTTCAAACTTATCTTTTAAAATCCGCAGTGCTGTATTATACATTGCTTTGTAATAGCACTTATAGATTTCGAATTGAGCACTTTGCTCTCCATTATTACAACGTTGTAACAGTTGGCTGATATGTTGATTATTAGTATGCAAGATTCGTTTCTATAATAAAGACAAAGCATTTTTTAATATGTTACACTTTGTTTGTATAAAGTTACATTTTTTTTTACGATTAATTTTTTACATTGGCATAAGAATTGAATTACTAGTATGGATAGTTTGTGTATTTTTGCACAATTAGCTATGAATCCTTTGATTGCGTATAAGTTTGCGTTTCAAAATAAGAGGAAGAAATAATATAATGTCAAAATGACGTATAATTAAGATATGAGCAAAGTAAAAATAAATATATTAGACAACTTGTCACTACAAAATTTAATGGATGAAGATGCAGAATTGATTCCGCTAATGACAGCAGAAGATGAAGCGAAGATGCACAAAGAAGCATTGCCAAAAGTATTACCAATATTACCTTTAAGAAATACCGTATTATTTCCAGGCGTAGTAGTGCCAATTACAGCAGGAAGAGATTCTTCTATTCGATTGTTAAAAGATGCAAATAAAGGAAATAAAATTATAGGAGTAGTATCTCAGAAAAATGAAGAGATAGAAAGTCCAAGTATAGAAGACATACACAGAATAGGTACCGTAGCGCGAATTTTAAAAGTGTTAAAAATGCCAGATGGTAATACAATGGTAGTAATTCAAGGGCAAAAGCGATTTGAAGTAGATGCGTTTGTACAAGATAAACCATATATTAAAGCAACCACAAAAGATTTTAACGAAGTTAGATACGAAGGCGAAAAGGAGTTTAAAGCAATAATAGATTCAATTCGCGAATTATCTTTAAAAATTATAGAAGAAAATCCAAATCTGCCAAGCGAAGCATCAGGAGCAATAAAAAACATACAAAGTGATTCTTTTTTAATCGATTTTGTATCTTCAAATATGTATATTGATGTTGCAGAAAAACAAGAATTACTAAATATAAAAGACCAGAAAGAACGCGCTTTAGCAACTTTAAAAAAGATGAATTCGGAGTTGCAACGTTTAGAACTTAGAAATGATATACAGTCTAAGGTTCGCGAAGATATGGATCAGCAGCAGCGAGAATATTTCTTACAACAACAAATGAAAACCATACAAGAAGAGCTTGGAGGTGTTTCGTATGACGAAGAGATTGAAGAAATGAAAGAGAAAGCAAAAAAGAAAAAATGGTCTAAAGAAATAGCAAAAATATTTGAGAAAGAAATAGGACGTTTACAAAGAATGAATCCACAAGTAGCAGAATATTCCGTACAACGTAATTACTTGGATTTGTTTTTAGACTTGCCATGGAATGAATATACGGTAGATAAATTTGATTTAAAAAAGGCATTAAAAATTTTAAATCGAGATCATTTTGGTTTAGAAAAAGTAAAAGAACGAATCATCGAATATTTGGCAGTATTAAAGCTAAAAAAAGACATGAAATCGCCAATAATATGTTTGTATGGACCTCCAGGAACAGGAAAAACATCACTTGGTAAATCTATAGCAGAAGCAGTTGGAAGAAAATACGTACGAATATCCTTAGGAGGTTTGCGTGATGAAGCAGAAATACGAGGACATCGAAAAACCTATATTGGAGCAATGCCAGGAAGAATAATACAGAGTATTAAAAAGGCAAAAACATCCAATCCAGTAATTGTATTAGACGAAATAGACAAACTAGCAAATAGTCATAATGGCGATCCATCTGCAGCAATGTTAGAAGTATTAGACCCAGAGCAAAACGCAACATTTCACGATAATTTCTTAGATGTAGATTACGACTTGTCTAAAGTATTATTTATCGCAACAGCAAATAGTTTATCTACCATTCCTTGGGCATTACAAGATAGAATGGAAATTATAAATGTACACGGTTATACTGTCGAAGAAAAAATAGAAATTGCCAAAAGACATTTATTACCAAAACAAATAGAAGCACACGGAATAAAAGTAAAAGATATTAGCTTGTCTCCAAAAGTATTAGAAAAAATAATAGTAGGATATACACGAGAATCAGGAGTGCGTGGTTTGGATAAAAAAATAGCAAAAGTGACCCGTTACATAGCAAAATCTATTGTAATGGAGGAGGAGTTTAATCCAAAAATTAAAGTAGAAGAGTTAGATAAAATATTAGGAATTGCTCGTATGGAACGAGATAAATATGAAAATAACGAAACGGCAGGAGTAGTTACAGGCTTGGCTTGGACACAAGTAGGAGGCGATATTTTATTTATTGAATCGATTTTATCTAAAGGAAAAGGACTAACCATTACAGGAAATTTAGGAAAGGTAATGAAAGAGTCGGCAACCATTGCGATGGAATACATCCAATCTAATTTTGAAACGTTAGGAATAAAACCAAAAGCATTAGAAAAAAACAAAGTACACATACATATTCCAGAAGGAGCAACACCAAAAGATGGTCCAAGCGCAGGAATTGCCATGTTAACCTCTTTAGTTTCTAGTTTTACACAACGTAAAGTAAAATCGAAATTAGCCATGACTGGAGAAATAACTTTAAGAGGAAAAGTTTTGCCAGTTGGTGGATTAAAAGAAAAAATATTGGCAGCCAAAAGAGCCAATATTAAAGAAATTATTTTATGTGCAGAGAATAAAAAAGATATTGAAGAAATAAATCAAAAATATTTAAAAGGACTTAAATTCCATTACGTAACCGAAATGAATGAAGTGATTAAAATTGCTTTATTAAAACAAAAGGTAAAAGGAGCGAAGAAGATTTAGTTTTGGTGTCAGAATTAAAAATAGTTCAAATCTATTTAGCGCATTTTGATGTTGAGTTGGTATAAACAAGTTTTAAAACAGACCAATTAATGAAACTTTAAAACACCAGCTTTAATCTCAATATCTAGATTGTTTTCTTCTGGAGGAATAGGACAAGAATATTTGTGATTATAAGCACAATACGGATTATAAGCACGATTAAAATCAATAAGAATAGTATCTCCTTTAGGGATTTTTAAATCCACATATCTACCAGCAGCATACGTTGCGGTATTATTAGTTATATCCGTAAAAGGTAAAAACAAATGCTCTTTATACTTTTCTTTATCTCTTAAATTGATATTTTGATAAATATTTAATTGCAATTTTTTTCCATTAATAACAAACTTAGCGATACCATATTTAACATATTTTGCTAGTCTGCTCGTAGTAGTTACCATTTCGAATGGTTTCTCATTTGGCGTTCTAGTAAAGGTAGCCTCAATAATTAAATCTTTATTTATAGGATAAAAGTCTAAGCTAGAAAAGGTTTTAAAATCCTTTTTAGTTAATGGCGAAGTGTCTTTATCCGCATATTCTAAATTTAATTTATATTGAAACTCTTTTGCTAATGTAATAGGAGAATTGTCTTTTTCTTGCGTGCAAGCAGAGAAAGAAATTAATAGCAAGATTATTATAGATAATTTATTCATGATTATATTTTTTTCAAAAATAAGCAATAATTTATATGGATAGAAACAATAATTTTATATATTTGTTTGTAATTAATCAAGAAATGAAAACAATTAAAACATATACGTTCGTGCAAAAGTGTAGATATACACATGCGTATCGCTGCGATTATTTGTTTTGATTATAGATATATAAACTATTTCAATAAATTTTAAATCCAGCTTTTAGCTGGATTTTTTATTTTTATAATACTACTAAAACCTTAATGATGTTTGATAAATTAATAAACCCATACAGAAATTTGTCTAAAGATATTTGGATACTTTCACTAATTACACTAATAAATAGAACAGGAGCAATGGTAATACCATTTTTATCCTTATACCTTACCAAGTCATTAGGTTTTACCTTAATGCAAGTAGGTATCGTTATGACTTTTTATGGCTTAGGCTCTTTTTTTGGGACTTGGTTAGGCGGAAAATTAACAGATATAATAGGTTACTTTAAAGTAATGTATATGAGTCTGTTTTTAGGAGGAGTATTATTTTTTGTATTGCAATATATAGAAACATTTTGGCAATTTAATGTTGGGATATTTGTATTAATTACAATTATAGATTTGTTTAGACCAGCAATGTGGGTTGCAATTACAGATTATAGTAACGACGAGAATAAAACAAGATCGGTTACATTAATACGATTGGCAATAAATTTAGGATTCTCGGTAGGTCCAGCTTTAGCAGGATTAATAATAGCGACAATAAGTTACAAAGGATTATTTTGGATAGATGCAACAACAACACTAATCGCAGGAGTTGTATTGTACAAATACCTATACCAAAAAACAGATGTAGTAAAAAAGGACGAGAAAGAAAAAAATAAAAAAACACCACCTTATAAAGATTTTCAATTCATGTTATTTTGGATTGCTATATTTTTATCAGGAGTTGCCTTTATTCAGTTTATAGAAATATTACCTTTGTTTTACAACGAAGTAATCCATTTAGAGGAGCAAAAAATAGGTTATTTATTGGCGTTAAACGGATTCTTAATATTTTTAACCGAAATGCCAATAGTAGACTATTTTGATAAAAAATACCATCATATAAAATTAGTAATTTTTGGGATGTTATTATTTGCAGCAAGTTATTTTATATTGAATTTAGACCATTCTATTTGGGTAATTATTCTAGGAATGGTATTACTCACTTTTGGAGAGATATTTAGTTTTCCATTTTCAAATACTTATGCAATGGAACGCTCCAAAAAAGGAAACCAAGGAGCATATATGGCAATGTATGGTATGACCTATTCTGCCGCTTTTATTGTAGGGCCTATTTTTGGAATGTATATCGTAGATAACTACGGTTATGCGATGTTGTGGTACGCTGTAACAGGTTTGTTATTAGTTTCTTGTGTATTTTTAATTTGGTTAAAAAGAGATATGGATTATAAAGAGGTTGGATAGAATATAGTATCTTTATCCCAAATCATTAAAATGAAAGAAGTAAGTTATGTATTGATATTGGTAATTTTGTTTGCTTTTAGTTTTTCGTGTAAGAAAGATGAAGTAGTAGAATTGCCAACTAATCACATTCAATTTTTTGGATTTACTTTGGTAGATACAGATTGGGACGATCCAACAGATAATGAAGTGAAAACAAATTATATCGATGAGGTTTTTGAATTTTCTAATGTTGCAGATATTTTAGTAGTTAATCCAACCGATAATATTATAGATAGGATGGAAGCAATGGATAATTTACAAATGAAAAGCATTTTGCACATTAGCGAATTATTTTTTGAACAAGTTGGTACAGGAGGACAATCTGGAGCAGAATACGATTTAAGAGCAGATTACGAAGATAGATGGAATACATTTGTGGTTACAAATCAGTTGCAAATAAATAAAAATAGAATTCAATCTTTTTATTTAGGAGAAGAACCAACTTGGAATGCAATTTCATTTACGGCATTAAAAACTGCTGCGGATTATATAAAAACTACAATTACAACGGTTCCAATAATGATAATAGAAGCATATCCAGCAATTAGACAATTACAAGTTCCGAATTCGGTAGATTGGATCGGATTTAATCATTACGGAATTAAAGATCCAAAAAATAATGTAACTTTTAAAAATGAATTTTCTCTTTTAAAATCTAAAATTAACAATACACAACGACTTATTTTAATAATGGATACACATTACATAAATGCATTACATGAAAATATAGGAGGAATTGCTTTAACCGAAATGAAAGATGTAGCAAGTAGTTATTTTGATTTGGCTAAAGAAGAACCAAAAGTAATAGGTGTTTTTGGCTATTTTTGGCCAAGTGGATTTGATGTTACTACTTCCGTAGGAGCCAGAAATATGCCACAAAATGTAAAAAACGAATACGTAAAAATAGGAAAGTATATTACTGGAAAAAACTAATCTTAGCTAGATAATCGTAATGCGAACCTTCTAAAATTAATTCGCATTGTAAACCACAAAATTCGGATGCACGTTGTAAATTGTTAAAATCAATATAAAGCCAATTAAACGGTTTGCCTTTTTGATTTTTATACTCCATCCTAAAAGTAGTTTCTCCATAATAATCTTGATTGACATCAATAATATAATCGCCATTTTCATCTTCAAACATATAAATAACATCCGTAGAGTCTAACAAAATTTGTCCGTTAGGACTAAGTAAAGTTTTTAAATGATTTAAGAAATTAGTTAATTTATGGAGTTTTCCGCACATTCCAGCACCATTCATTAAAAGTAGAATCGTATCGAATTGTTGCTTTTTTAATTGCCAAATATCTTGGACTGAAGCATTATTAATACCTCTTAATCTACAAGTTTCAATAGCACCTTTTGAAACGTCAATAGCAAAAACCTCTTTGTTTTTTTTTTGGAGATATAAACTATGACTTCCAGCTCCGCAACCAACATCTATTATTTTTCCTTTAGAAAGTTGCAATGCTTTTTGCTCTAGTTTTGGCATTTCATTAAAACTTCTAAAAAGATAAGGTAATGGATAAATATCTTCGCCAGCGATGGAAGAAAATGTTTTAATGTCTTCGGTAAAATTACCATTTTGATAATCTAGCAATGCTTGTCCGTATATGTCGTTGGTTTTATGAATCATTTTTATCGTATAGAGATTAATAGTCTTGCATCTAGGATCTATACTTTTTAATCTAATTACTCGCCAATACTACCAAGTTCTACACCTTCAGAATAAGCAACTTGAATGTTATTTTCGCTAAATGCTTTTTTAATATTTTCGTAACAAGCAAAAGTAACTTCCCAAAAATGATCGGGATTTACATAAGGTCTAACAGCAACTTGTACCGAATGGCTATCGTAACCTTCAATACCAATTTCGGGTTTTGGTGTCTCTAAAATATTAGGAATGGTAGCGATTGCATTTTCAATGATTTGTTTTACTTTAGGAAAACTTTCTGCATAAGGCATGGTTACATCAATTTCGAGTCGTAATACGCCACGTTCGGAATGGTTCGTAATAACATCGCTAGTCATTAACGAATTTGGAATAATAAGTGTTTTATTTCCAGGAGTAACAACGGTTGTATTAAAAATGCCAATTTCGGAAACCTTACCAAATTTTTCATTTACTTCAATCCAATCACCAACCTTATAAGGTTTTATAGATAATACCAATAAACCTGAGGCTAGATTACCTAAACTGCCTTGTAAAGATAGTCCAATTGCTAATACAGAAGCACCTATTATTGTTGCAAAAATACTTAAATCAACTCCTGCAATTCCTGCGGCAGCTAATACAACAGCTACTTTTAATACAATACCCAAAACAGATAAAATAAATGGTTTTATGGTATCGGACAATGAACTCTTGTTAAGTAAATTCTCAATTAAAGTCATTAATTTTTTAATCACTTTAAATCCAATCCATAAAATTAATATTGCGCCAATCATTTTTGGAGCATACGTAATAATATTATCTTGTGCTAATTCTAAATATCCTTTATCTTCTTGTGCCATTATTAATCTTAAAAATTTAGTCTTGCAAAATTAATAAATTATTACTAACCTTAGTTCGATATAAAATTATTTTATAGAATTCAAATAAAAATTAATTTTCCAGTGTAATGCTCCGTAATTGTAATAATATTTGGATGATTATAGCTAATGACATCTCCAATAGAAAAAATATCTCCTTCTAATCTGTTTATTGGATGGATAAGCATGTCGTTTGTCGATTTTTGTACGACTAAGACATTTGTTGCCATTAAATCCGAACCAATAAATCGAGAACTACCAGAATAAAAACCGATGTTTAGATGTGTAGTTGTTCCGTTTAGTGTAAAAATAGAACTTCCATTACTTATTATTTTTATAGATTGATTTTCGATATGGAGATTAAAGTCCCCAATATTTAAGGCATCTTCAATAAAATCTTCTGAAATTAAAGTAAGATTTGAAAAATTAATTATTCCATTCGATGTAATGCTTCTTGCTGTATTACTTCGTATTTCGGTAATATTAGGCGAAGTTACATACACTTTTGTAACGGCATAATCTCGTGTTAAATTACAAGAATTAGTATCGGTAATAAATAATTTTCCATCAACAACTTCTGCAGTAACATCGTTTATTAAATTAGTGCCTGTTTCTAAAATAACTTTTTGAGTTACTCCTTGCTTAATTATCAAACTTACTTCATTGCCAACATTTATTTTATCAAAAATAGGTACGGTTATTTCTTTTTGAATAATTGTTCCTGTACTTTCAAAACAGTCTTTTGGATTGCAACTAGCAATACCAATTAAGATTAAGAAATAGATTGTATTTTTTACTGTTATATTCATTTTATATTTTTTCAAATTATAGTCTGTATCCTATACCAAATTCCAAACCTTCCGCTCTAAAGAGATTCACTTTTAAAGTTAATTCTGTAAAAAAATGATCGTTAAATTGATGTTTAAATCCCAAACGTTCGTAAATTTTAGAAACGTATTTGTTTGGAGCATATATGTGATACCCTAATTGTGTTACCATCGAAAAATTATGGATGTATAATTCGTGCCCTGCAAAAATACCAATTCTATCGGTTTTAAAATTCGTTGTATTCGGAATTCCCGTTTGTAACTCCGATTCGTCTTGTAAATATTTATTTAGAAAATCGGATTTAAAATAATCAACTCCAGTTGTAAGTGTGGATTTGAAATTTAGCTTTTTCTCTATTGAAAAAGTTCCTACATAAAAAGGAAATTGACCGCTATCAGGAATCTTACTCTCATTAATTCCTGCTCTAAACATAAAATTATAACGTATTTTGTTTTTTTCTTTTGGACGTTTCTCTTTTTTTGAAAATGTTGGGTTTTCTTTTTGTAAATTATAATTTATACCAATAGTTGCTGCTAAAGTGTTTAAACCTAAATTTGGATTTTTAAAACCTGCATTTGAAAAATGAATTAAAGATAAACCAGTTTGTAGTCCGATTTTTTTGTTAAAAAAATCTCGATGATAATTTAATTTTAAGTACGCAGAACCTGCAAATTTTGTGGCTAATGTATAATTGAATTCATTAGAAATGGCGTTGTACGGTTTGCTAATGTACCCTAGACCAAATGCTATTCTAAGTTGCAATTTGTTTTTAGCATTTCTATCATTAAAATAAAAATTGTAATGTGTATAAGCAGCATACATTTCTCCTAAAATATCCGAATTCGTATTTTGATATAAAACAGAGAACCCAAAATCTGGATAATTATAATATGCTAGCCAATTCGCATTTTTTGCATTTTTAATATTGTAGCCAATTATAAAACCAAATGGATTTCCTTGAATTGCTGTTGCTAGTGATTTATCGTGTTCTAATGCAATACCATAAAACGCATCTACATCCATAAAGTGATATTGCTTTTTTTGTGCAAAAGCACTCGTTAAAGTAAATCCTAGGACTATATATATGATGTGTTTTTTCAATTCAGAATTCTAATTAGTTTTGGTATGCTTATTTGTTAGAGGTTTTCAAAATTTATATTTTTTATCTCGATATAATTTTTCATTATTATCTCTGCTAAAATCATTCGATAAGACGTTATCAATTAAATCGGATTCCAACTCCAAAAGCTACAGTTTCTGCTTTAGCTGCATGTGCTTTTAAACTTATTGAAGCAAACCACTTATCGTTAAAATAACGTTTTAATCCAAGACGTTCGTATAATCTTCCTTCAAATTCTACTGGATAATAGACGTAATATCCAACTTGAAAAATCATTGAAATTTTATTTAAAAATAATTCGTGACCTACAAATATTCCAGCACGTTTAAAATCGCCATCTTTATAATTAGAATCGACTGCCTTTTTTATCGCAATATAATCTTTCATCATATAAGAAACATAATAATCTGCACCAAATTGAAGTGCAGATTTTCTATTGATACGTTTATCTGCATAAGCAGACAATACAAAAAAAGGTTTAACACCACTACCAATAAAATCACTTTCATTTGCGCCAAAGCGAAAAACGATATTGTATTTTATAGATTCGGTATATTTTTTACTCTCTGTAGATGGCGTATAAGTTATTTCTTTATTCTCTTCGATATTGTAATTTAAACCGACAGTTGCTGCCCAAATATTGACACCTGTATTTGGAGATTTTACACTCGAATTGGATGCATGAATAAATGTTAATCCAGCATTAATACCTATTTTATCGATAATATTTTCTCGTTTGTAATATAGTTTAAAATACGTACTCGAATTGAGGTGTGTGCCAAAAGCAACATTTTTCGGATTGGTAATTTTGTCATACGGATTGGTATTGTAAGCAATTCCCCAACCAGTTCGTAAAACGATTTGATCTTTGTTTTTTCGAGGTAACAAATAAAAATTATAATGTGCGTACAGAGAATACAGTTTTCCTAAAATAGAATTGTTGTAATCTTGGTAAGTCATAGAAATACCAAAATCTGGATAATTATATCGTGATTCCCAAGATTTTTCTCCGTTTGTTTTTTTATTCCAGCTTAAGGTAAAACCAGTTGGATGATTCGTTAAAAAATGACCTACATTTTTATTGTGTTTTAATATATTTCCATAAAAATAATCGAATTGTAAAAAAGTATTTTCTACGTTCTTTTTTTGACTAAAGGAGCATACATTAACAAATAAAAAAAGGAGTAATAGTTTTCTTTGCATTGAAGCAAAAATCGGTTAATTTATTTAATAATGCAAGTTTAAATTTTGCCTCTTTTTTGATTTTATAGTTATTTTGTGTATTTTGCTAACTTACTGTGTAATGACATCAAAGTAGAAACTTTATTTTTTCCTTTAAATTAATTAGTTTGCTACACGCATAAAATACTTATTTGGAAGTATTTAATAAACCTATAAAAATTAGAAACGTATGAAGTTTTTTGTATTATATATTCTATTTTTTTTACACCTAATAACACAAGCACAGACAGTTTCTATTAATATAGACTGGAGTAATTTAGTTCGCTCAATTCCAGATTATGCGTATGGTGTTAATAGTTCAGCTAATTTTATTCCATCGTATTCTAATGATGTACTATTTATGGGAAATTTAGATCGCATAACTCAGAAAAAAGGGTTTGTAAGGCTTCATGGTTGGGGAATGTTAGGAGGAAGTCCAGAATCTTGGCAAACAAATGGCGTTTGGGATACTGTTAAAATTAACCAAGCATTATCTCCACTTGTAGCGCAAGGATATAAAGTGATGATTAATATTCCTAGTGGATTTAATGGCGAAGAAGATTATCAAGATGCTCAAGCATTTGCTCAATTTTGTGCTGATTTGGTTCAAATTGTAAATATCGACAATCAATTCGGTATTGAATATTGGGAAATACCAAATGAACGTGAACAAGGTTTTGCTGTACCAGGACTATCTGTTAATAGGATGGCATCATTTATTAATACGGCATCATTGGCAATGAAAGCTGTAGATCCAACCATTAAAGTTGGCGGTTCTGCAACAGCTTGGGTAAATGTAGATTATTTAACGCAATTAACTCAAGCTACTTTTCCAAATATAGATTTTATTACTTGCCATACTTATTCTGGTGACTGTACAAATAGTTTAGAGAATGCTTACGATATAGCTCAATTTGCTGTTTCAGATTTAGCATTGCTTCGTCAAAATATTAATACCATAACAAATGGATCTTATCTTCCTATTTTTTTAACAGAATATAATATCTCGTACCAAGGTTGTGCTAATATTCAATCTAATAATGGAGCGGTTTACGATGCAATTATAATGACAGAAAGTATTAAGTCAGGAATTGATGCTACTTGTTATTGGAATGTTGCTCCATATTCAGACATGTCTGTGATGGATGGCAATCAATTGGATGGAAATGCTTATTTATATGAAATATTCAATACTTCTTTTTATGGCAACTTGGTAGAAAGTAATTCTAGTGAAAATTCAAAAGTATTAGTGTATGCTACTATTAATCAAAGTGCTAATAGTTATTCTTTTTGTTTAATTAATCGTACAGCATTATTACAATCGGTTCAATTGCAAATGGAAGAATTATTACCAATTAATTTAGAGAGACATTTATGGGATGCTCAAAACGATTATTTTACAGAATCTACAAATTGGTCGAATTTGAATGATGGAACTATCAATCTTTCTCCTTATTCTGTTAATTTGTTTGTTGGAGAATTAAATACATTAAATGTAATTGATATTGAAGATAACGATAACACAATATTATTTCCGAACCCTAATAATGGCATGATTTATATATCTAATCGAGATAATATTAATAAAATTCAAATATTTTCTCATTCAAGTGTTTTGGTTAAAAGTGAAAATGGAGAAAATGATTATTTAGACATAAAAGACCTTTCTTTAGGTGTTTATTTCGTAAAAATGACGTATAAAACAGGAAAGGTGACGATAACTAAAATGATAAAGAATTAGAATAATGCTTTAGTTGGATAACTATTTTAAAAGCATAAAAAACCTCATAGAAAAGATTCCATGAGGAAATATTATTTTAATTTTAAAAAAAATAGTTAATTTTTCTTTGCATCAATTCTTGCTTGCGCAATATTAAATGCAGCTCGATGTGTTGTAATATTTTGTGTTTCAGAAAGTTTAAAAATTTCTAAAGTTGTGTTGTATATATTTTCGGTTTGGCGTATGATTTCATCTTTGCCATAGCCTTCAATTTCTGCATAAACATTAATAATTCCACCAGCATTAATTAAGAAATCTGGAGCATAAGCAATCCCCTTTTCTTTCAATAATCTACCGTGTTTAATTTCGTCTTGTAATTGATTGTTTGCTGCACCAGCAATAACTTTAGCCTTAATTCTATCAATGGTATTATCATTAATAGTAGCACCTAAAGCACAAGGAGCATAAATATCTACATCCAAACCATAGATATCTAAATCGTGATGGATGGTTGCACCATATTTTTTGCTAACATATTCCAATTGCTCTTTATTAATATCGTTAATAATAATTTGAGCGCCTTCTTTCGTTGCTAAATCGACAATAGTTTCTCCAACATGACCGATACCTTGTATTAATATTTTTTTACCTTTTAAGTTATCGGTTCCGAATTGATACTTTGCAGCAGCTTTCATTCCCATAAAAACACCATAAGCAGTAATTGGAGAAGGGTTTCCTGCTCCACCTCTTGCTTCAGAAATTCCAGTAACATAAGGTGTAATATCTCTAACAATATCCATATCACGAGTTTCCATACCAACATCTTCGGCGGTAATATATTTTCCACCTAATGAGTGTACAAACTCACCAAATCGACGCATCAAATCATCTGTTTTTTGTGTTTTAGCATCACCAATAATTACGGCTTTACCACCACCTAATTTTAAACCTGTAATAGCAGCTTTATAGGTCATGCCACGAGATAATCGCAATACATCTTGTAACGCATCTTCTTCATTTTTATAATTCCACATTCTAGTACCACCAAGAGCAGGACCAAGTGTCGTATTATGGATACCAATAATGGCTTTTAAACCAGTAGCTTCGTCGTTACAAAAAACAATTTGTTCGTGTTTGTCAAATGAAAAATTTCCAAAAACAGGATTAATATTACATAAATCTTTTGCTTCTACAATATCTAGAGTCATAATTTTGTGTATTAAATTTGATATGGCAAAGATAGTTAAATTATTAGCATGATTTGGATTTACTTTTTAACAAAATCATAAAATAATCATAAAATAATTTGTTTTTTTGTATCAGCTATATGTAAAAAATAAGTGCAATAAAAAAAAATGAATAAATGTGAATATTGTAAATTTACTGCATTCAATTTAATATATTTGTGAATCGAATTTTAATAGATGAAAGCCTTACAATATTTGAATAAATATTTTGTTACATACAAATATCGCTTGATATTTGGAATTGTTATTACCATTTTTTCAAAAATATTGGCAGTACAGATACCTTCTTTTATTAAAAATTCTTTAAATGTTGTTGAAGATTATAATAAAGGTTTAATTACAGATTTAGTTATTGTAAAATCAACTTTATTAGATAATATTTTATGGATTATTGGAGCTGCTTTGTTGTCTGGTTTTTTTACTTTTTTAATGCGACAAACTTTAATTGTAATGTCTCGTTTGATAGAATTCGATTTAAAAAATGAAATATTTAGACAATATGAAAATCTTTCGCTTGGTTTTTATAAAAAAAATAGAACTGGCGATTTAATGAATCGTATTAGCGAGGATGTCGGTAAAGTTAGAATGTATTTTGGTCCTGCAATTATGTATACCATTAATATGTTAATGCTTTTTACGGTTGCATTAACAAAAATGATAAGTATTGATGCAACATTAACGATGTATACATTATTGCCATTGCCAATTTTATCGATTTCTATTTATTTACTGAGTAAAATAATTCATAAACGAAGTACTTTAGTACAACAATATTTGTCTAAATTAACCACTTTAGCACAAGAAACTTTTTCTGGAATTCATGTTATTAAAGCGTATGCAATAGAAAATCAAAGTGTCACTAATTTTGACGCTTTAGCTGTTGAAAGTAAGGAGAAAAATATTTCTTTATATAAAGCACAAGCTCTATTTTTTCCATTGATGATTTTACTAATTGGTATTAGTAATATTTTAGTAATTTATATTGGAGGTATGCGTTATATTAATGGTCAGATTGCCAATATTGGAATCGTTGCAGAATTCATTATCTATGTTAATATGCTTACTTGGCCAGTTGCTGTTGTTGGATGGGTAACCTCTATAATTCAACAAGCTGAGGCTTCTCAAAAACGTATTAATGAGTTTTTAGAAGAAGAATCTGGAATACAAAATACAACAAATACACCAACAGAGATTCATGGAAAAATTACTTTTAATGAGGTGTCTTTTACCTATGAAGACACTAATATAGAAGCGTTAAAAAAAGTAAGTTTTACCATAGAAAGAGGAAAGACATTAGCAATACTTGGGAAAACAGGATCTGGAAAATCTACTATTGTAAATCTAATTTCTAGGTTGTATGATGTTACGGGCGGAGATATATTAATTGATGATAAACCCATTAAGAAGATTCATCTAAAAAGCTTAAGAGAGGCAATTGGTTTTGTGCCTCAAGATGGTTTTTTATTTTCGGAAACGATAAAAGACAATATTCGATTTGGTAAACACGACGCTACCGATATTGAAGTTGAGAATGCTGCAAAAAATGCCTACATACATCATAATATCGTTGGTTTTACAGATGGTTATCAAACTATGGTTGGAGAACGTGGTGTAACTTTATCTGGAGGTCAAAAGCAAAGAGTTTCCATAGCAAGAGCAATTATTGGCTCTCCAAATATTTTGGTGTTTGACGATTGTTTATCTGCTGTAGATACCGAAACGGAAGAAATTATTTTGACTAATTTAAAAAAGATAAGCGAGGGAGTAACTACAATAATTATAAGTCATCGTGTATCGTCTGTTAAAAATGCAGATGCTATTATTGTTTTAGACGAAGGTAAGTTAATTCAAGCTGGAACACATAAAGAATTAAAAAATACAAAAGGTTATTATCGAGAAATCTATAATCAGCAATTATCAGAAATGAATTAGCGAATTGCTTTATAAAAAGCAATTTTAATTTTCTCGGAGTGCTTCAATTGGTCTAATCATTGCTGCTTTTTTTGCAGGAAGGTACGCTGCAAAGAAACCTGACAATAGCAGTGTGAGAATTGCCGATATTACTACAAATAAATTAATTTCTGGATTTAAAAAAAAACCACTTTTTAAATCAAATAAATTTAAGGAATAGTTTACACCTTCAATTAATAATAAGCCAAAAGATAAACCCAGATAACCCGAAATACTCGTTAGAAAAACAGATTCTAAAATAATCATTTTTATAATAGAAAAAGGTTTTGCTCCAATTGCTTTTCTAATTCCTATTTCTTTGGTTCTTTCTTTTATATTTATTACCATGATATTACTAACACCAACTATTCCAGATAATAATGTTCCAATACCAATAATCCACATAAACATTCTAATTGCTTTAAATAATCCAGTATATTTTGAAAATTCTTCTCTGGTATTCCATGTATAAATTGCTTCATCGTCTGGATGTACTTTATGACGCTCTTTTAAAAAACTTAAAATTTGACGTTCGGTTTTGTTATTTGTAGCAACAATACCAATGTTGTCCATTGTATTTTTTCTATTAAAATTTTTTTGAAACGATGTGTGTGGAATTATAATAGTTTTGTTTTGCTCATTTGCTTCTTCTCCTTCTTTTAAAGACTTAAAAACGCCAATTATTTTATAAAAACTATTATTAATTTGAATAAACTTACCAATTGTATTTTTATTATTATATAATTCTTTTTTAACTTTAGATCCAATTACTGCAACAAGTCTACTCCGATTATTATCAAGTTTATTGATGTATCTACCAGCATTTAATTTCACATTTCGGATGTAAAAAATATCAGATTCTACACCATATATTTCGTATTTTTCATTCTGCCTATTATTTTGTACTAAAGTTGCATTATATGTATACGATCTTGCGCCAATATATTTAATATTTTTTTTAAATTTTTTTTTGATAATATCTAAATCTTCATTTGTAATTCTTATTTTTCGATTGTCTTTTACGCCTTTGTATGGAATCTTAGTTTTATCGCTATAAATATGAAAACTATTAATATCAAATCCTTTAAACATATTCGTAACTCCTTTTTCCAATCCATCTCCAGAACCTAACAATAATAATAGCATAAAAATTCCCCAAAAAACACCAAAAGCGGTAAGAAGCGTTCTGGATTTGTTTTTTTTTAGCGTTTCCGTTATTTCAATTATTTCATCTTTAGTTATCATATATTCTTATGCTTTCATTCTCTTTTATTCCAGAAATAACTTCGGTATAAACACCATCAGAAATACCGAGTTTAATTGCTCTTTTTTCATATTTATCATCATTTTTATGAATGTATACGTAAGAGGTGTCATTACTAAAAGTAATCCATTTTTCTTTTAAACATAAAATATTTTTTTTCTCTTTAATGATAATTTTTGCATTTGCACTAAATCCTGTTTTTCTAATTTTTGAGTTTGTCAATTTGGATTTTATTTCAAATAATATTAATCCATCCGTGTTTTTACCACTAGTTGATATTTCGGAGAGTATACCATCTTCTTCTTTGTCACTTATTGCCGTAGCTATTTTGACAGGCATGCCTTTGGTAAGTTTTGCAACTTCATATTCTTTTACATTTCCTTCAAAAATCATTTCGTCAATATTTGCAACTTTTGCGATAGTTGTTCCTTCACTAAAGTTATTACTTTGAATTACAGAAGAACCAACTTTTATGGGTAATAATGTTACTACACCATCTATTGTCGAAACAATAGACGTATTTGTTGTTCCTCCACTATAATTTCCTGATTTAACAATTTGATAGGTTCTTTTTGTGTTTTTTAAGTCTTCTAGTGCATTCAAATAATCGGTTTCTATTATTTCGAATTTTGATTTTGCTACAATTCCTTTTTCGAATAATTCTTTGTTACGATTGTAAATTGCTTTTTTATTATTGAAGCGATTTTTTGCTACATTTATTTCTATTTGAGAAGAGGATAAACGTTCTATATCTGGAATGATTTTTATTTTTGCAATAATTTGATTTTTGTGGATACTATCTCCATTTTTTACATAAATTTTTTCTAAGACACCAGAAACCCTAGATTTGATTTCTACTTCTTCTTTTGGTAAAATAATACCAGAACAAATAATGAAATTTTTTAGATCTCTTTTTTGAAGTTTTTTTGTGATATAAGTCTCTTCTTGTGCATTTTTTTTAGTGATGAAATAATATACAGGCCAAATTAATAATGCGGTTAATAAGAGTTTTAAAAGAATTTTGATTTTTTTTTTCATAAGATACTTGATTTATGTTTGTAAAAAAATACAATAAAATAGTATTCTTTGCTTAAAAAATATTTTTTACAGATACTAGTAAAGTTAATTGTTTTTTATTAAATATTCATTCTCAACTAATGTAGTTATGATAGCCTTATTATTTATTATTGCCATTAAATCAGAGCCTAATAATTCAATATTTTTTTGATGAATTTTATATAAGAAATCAGAATAACCATCAGAAAGTTTTTTTGATAAACCATTATATTTGTCATAGATTATTTTTTTATCCAATTGATAAAACTCATATCTATTAGAATTAAATCTAAAGATGTCTTTAATATTAAATCCTTTATCTTTTTTTTGAAAATATGGTTTTCTAAATTGATTGATATAGTAAATGGATTCACATTGTAGTGGATATTTTTTAAAATATACTAAAAATTGACTCCAAATTTTTTGAGTAGTTTCTAAACAATATTTTTCTCGATCGTTTCCTTCATAAGAAATAGGATCTAAGAAATTAACTTTAATTTTGTTGTGAGACTCTCTATATGAAATAATTGGAATAATATTTATTTTTAGGTAATTTGACAGGTAGGATATGCCTTTTCTAGAATATATACTCACATTTAGAAAGTCTATTTCAACTAGATTATCATCATTATTGTCAAATTCTTTAACTCCTTTATTTCCGTCAATATAAAAAAGTAAACTTTTTCCTTTTCGTGTAGATTTTATCATTGATATAATCGAATTTTTTTTTTCTCCATTAATGAAATCTATTTTTGAGGTTGAGTTTTTTAATACACTTAAAGTTTTTTTATATGCAAATAGAAACATTTCTTTTTTTTCATTAAAACTTTCTTCTCCCATTACGATTGAAAAGGTAATATTATTTTTCACCAAATAATAGCAAACTGAAATATAGGATCCCATATGAAATGAGCAAAAAATATTTGGAGTATCCCCTAGATCTTTAATTCCGTTATGACTGGAAAATCCATTTTTCTCTAGTAAATGGATGTAATTAATTTCTAGACTTGTTAACTCTTTATTAATTAAATATTCTCGATAATCATTTTTACTACCTTTAATAATGGGATATAAATAGTTAAAAGCAGATTTAAATTTTAAATAATTTAGTCGTTCATTAGAATTAATATCCAATACTGATGAAGCTCTTTTTGAGGATTTTTCAATTACCTCTTTTATGTTTTTAAAATATTCTTTTTTCATGTTATCTAGATTTTAAAATTTCTTTAAACCAAGAAATTATAGATTTATAAATTATGCTACTTAGAAAAACAAATATTAAAAGTTTAATTATTAGACCAAAGTGATTTGTTAGTATTGATTTTGCTCCATTTTCATTAAAGATATATATAATTTCATTAATTGTTTCTGGAAATTTTAAAATAAATTTATACATGATATATCCTAAAAAAGCGTAATTTCCTGAGCTGTATATTATTAGAGCTAATGAAAAGTTGACTGTTTTATCTTTTCGAATGATTCTCTTAAATAGTTGATAAAAAAATGTATTGGATTTTTGATTGAGATTTTGGATGTCAAAATAATCGGAATAAATCCAATATCCATCATTTCGTATAAAAGGGATTAGTGAGTATAAGACTACCAAAATATTAATTTTCATGATGCTTAGTATGTAGGAGCTTTTACTTCCAATTAGTATAAAAAATATGAATAAGAGAATATTAATAATTAATTGAAAATATATTCCAGCCAAATTAACTACAATTCTTTGATTCCGTTTTAGTTTCCATATTTTGGTCACATTTGCAAAAAGAACAGGAAATATCAAGTAAAATCCAAAGCCAATTTCTTCGGGTTTAATTTTATAGTATGCTGATGAAGAGGCATGACCAAATTCATGTAGTATTAAAATTGTAAAAATGATAATATAACTTGCTACAGTTTCAAGAATTGAGACATTAGATATTTTAACATTTAAAGGATAGAAAAAAAATATGTAAACACTAACGGAAATTGACATTAATATTAATGTTATGAAAATTTTTTTATGAAATAACCAAGTAAGCTTATTCGAGAAGTGATTAACCAAATTTTTAGAAAATAGAACAATTGAGTAGTTTATATATTTTTTACTTTCTTCACTATTAACTATTTCTTCAATCACATTATTAATGGATTTTTTTAGAGATTCAAATTCAATATCGGATAAATTATTATTGGTTTTTAGCTTATTGATTGCAGTATTAAAATTTTTTTTTTTTGCAATTAAAAAAAAATCATATAAAAATTTCTTTATATAATAGCTTTTGTTTAAGTAAATTAAAGTATACTTTTCTGTATTATCACTTAATTCTAAGGTATTTACAAAATTATCAATTGTCTTTTCCATTAAATATTTCCTCTTTAAATTATTTACATCTATCTATTTGGTATTGTATGAATTTTTAAACCAATGTAAGAAATAGTCTTACATTGGTTTAATGTAGAATTATTTAGCCTCGCTACAACAACATACGCCATTACCCGCTGTTTCAGTTGTAGTAGTGTCTACAGCAGCTAAATTCACCATTTCTAATCGGTCTTCTAATTGAATTAAATCTAATTCGTTTCTTAATTTTTCTATTTTTTTCATTTTAAAAATATTTAATGTTATGCTTACTCTTTAAGGATTTTCAGCTTTCTCCTAGATGTTGATCAAACATTTTTTTTACTTAATATTTTTCTATTATTTTGAGAAAAATGTAATAATAATCTGTCTTTTATATTATATTTAATTGGAGGGCAGGGAGATATATTCTCTTTCCATAGTTTTGGACAAGCACCACCACAAATTGGTAATATGACACAATTCGTACATGGAACTTCTCCATTTAAGATATCATCATTCCATGAAGAATAAGGTCTGTTATTATTAGTGTATGTTTCATCATATAGTTTTTTTACTTTAAACGAATCATCATTTTCATAAATAGGTACCTGAGATATTTCTGTACAGTTAAAGACATTTCCATCAGTGTCAAATACTTCTGCATGTTCATATAAACTTGTACATACTATCGGAGTTTTAATACCTGGCAATAATACAACTTTGTGTTTTTTATCTATTAATTCAATAAAAGTTTCTATTTGAAATTCAGAATATTCTTCATGTGTAAGTGATTTTAAATGCGCATCATTTCCCCAAGAATGTATTGGGGCTGTATAAAATGAGATTTTATCCAATATTTTTTCAACTTCCAATAAATTAATTAAATCGTACGTGCTTTTATAATTTGAGCTGTCAACATTGCATCTTATAATTATTTTATGTTTAGATTTTTCAAACCGATTGTCATTGACAATATTTTTTAAGTTTTTGAAAATTAAGCTAAATGTTTTTTCTTTTAGTTTGGTATGTCTTCTTAAATCATGATGTTTTTGAGTTCCGTCTAATGTAATTTCAAACTTGGTGATTTTGTATTTTTCGACTAAATCAAAAAAAATATCTTTTTTTAAACTAAGGCCATTGGTTATCATATTAGCCGAGTAAGAACAATTATTTTTATTCGCTAAATTCATAAATCCCAAAGTTAGTTTTTTTATATTTTTCAAACCCATTAATGGCTCTGCGCCAAACCAACCTATATGTAAATGTTTGTATTTCTTTAAGGTTATATTAACAGCAATTCTGGCTGTAATTTTTTTATTTAAATTATCATCAAGCGACTTTTTAGTATGAACTTGACCGCAATAATTACACCCAAGTTGACAGTTTGCAGATGGAGATATTATTTGATATAGTACATTTTCGTTTGCTATAGCCTTTTTATTATATTTAATAATTTGTTCTAATTCATTTCTTGTTTTATCAATTATTATTTTTGAAGAAATAAGTCTATCAAATATGCTATCGTTTTTTAAACTAAAAAAATCTTTATTTATTAACTTATCATATATATTAACTTTTAATAAAGTCAATGTTGTTGAAATTGTTGAATAAACTAATCTATAATTAGAATTTATTATTGGTTCTGAAAAAACTAAATATTTTGATAATTTGTAATTCATAGGTTAAAATTTATATTCCAAAACTATCATATATTGATAATGTCTTGAGATTTTTTACCGTAGAAAAAGTAATGAACTTCCTTATTATTTCTTTTGGACTACCTAATAATTTTGTAACTAATTTTTTACGCCACTTTTTATTTACTCCTTTTAATTTCAATTCCATTTAAAGTGCAGTAAAACGTGAAAAGATAACTAATTTATAGCGTATTTTGATGTTGATTTGGTATAATAACAGCCATAAAAAGTTTTGAAGGAAATCCACACGACAGTAAAACTATTGAATCATTACTAAATCAAATGGAAGAAAATATAGGATATACACCAGAAGAATTAATTTATGATAGAGGAGGAAAAGGATAAAAACTAATAGGAAATACAAAAAAAATACTTACACCAGATCATAGACAGTTAAAAAGAGATACCCAATATCAAAAAAGAGTTTAAAGAAAATGAAGAATAAATTAAAACTTGAACTTGAAAAAATATTGATCTATTTGAAATTTCAATTTTTTAAGCAAAATCTTGTTTTAAATTTTGACTTTGTAAGGAATGACTATATAAAACCTCTATCTTTGGCGTTTTGGATTAACTCTTTATCGCCAATACCATCAATATTAAAAATATCTTTTAAGTGACGTTTTCGTTTTTCGATACCAGCAATAGATAATGGAACAATCGTAGGTAAATCTTTCATTTTTGTACCAATAGAGAGTTCGTATAATATTTTTCTATCAATCTCATCGAGCAAAAAATCATTAGAAACTTCTTTCCGAAGCAGTTTAATAATAGTTTTACTATAATATGGCGGATCTCTAATAATAGTTTTTATAGTTGTAATTAATTCACTAGGAGTGATGTCATTTTTTACTAAAAAACCATCAGGATTAATACTTTTAAAAATACTATGAATCCTATAATTGTCATTAAAAGTGGTAGAAACAATAATTTTAGTATCTGGTAATAATTTATTTATTTTTAGACCTAAATCGTCTCCAGATAAAATTTTTCCATCTTTTGAAGGAGGAAGTCTCATGTCTAAAAAAACAATATCCAAAATTTTATTATTGTTAGCAAAATATTTAATTTTTTCATAGGCAATATCGCAATTATCAGCAACATCAATTATAAAAGAGATTGTATTATCGTGTTCACTAATGTGTTTAAAAGCGCTTTTATACGCTTCCGATATTATTGGATGATCGTCAATGATTAATACCGTATAATTTTTATTTTTCGTCATTTTTTTTATTTAGTTATTTAGAGGAATTTCAATGTTTATTGTAGTCCCTTTATTAATACTTGAATTAATTTGGAGAGAGGCATTTAATTTAACAGCTCGAGATTTAATATTTTTAATTCCGATTCCTTTGTTGCGTTTTGAGGTGTTAAAGCCTATTCCGTCATCAGTAATAATTAGGATTAAGTTGCCGTTTTCTATTGTAAAATGTAATGTGACTTGTTTTGCTTTTGCATATTTAATAATATTCTGTAGCGCTTCTTGTAAAATTCGGTATAAATTTACCTTGATTATTTTATTAATATCATCCCATACAATTTCATCACTAATAAGTAATTCGCTATTAAAATTTCCCATTTTACTTCTCTTATTAAGTAGTTGGTAAATAATAGAGCTAAAACCAATTTCGATATTACCAATATTATCATTTAATCTGTGTGAAACATCTCTAATTTCCTTTTCAATATCTTGTAAATCATTTAAAAAAGATTGGTATTTGTTTAAGGTTGTTGTACTTCCATTTAATTTTAGAAAACCTAAACCAACACGTGTCCCAAAAAGGTTTCCGAGAATACCATCGTGTAATTCTTCTGAGATTCTATTTTGTTCAATTCTCTTTTCATTTTCCAGTTTTTCTTGTTGATTTAGGGTTAAAATATATATTTGTTCATTTGCCTTTTGTTGTTCTGTTTCTAATTGTAGATTTTTATTTTTAGATTTTTGAACTTTAACAATGTAAAATAAAGATAAGGTTATAAGTATACCAATACTAGAAATCAATATAAACATTTTTTGTTGCGATAAAAAAGCTGCTTTTTCGATATATTGCTCTGTTTCGTATTCAATTCGAGTAAACTTATTGTGAATCTTTCGTTCGGCATTATGTAAGCTATCATTATAAATAATATACTTTTCTAAATATCTATTTGCGTTTTTTGCATCTATTTTTGACAATAATTTTAAAGAAGATAAGTAGTCTCTATTATTATTTATTTTTTTTGCCAATAAATTTGCTTCTTTAGCGTATTGTAATGATTTTACAGAATC
This sequence comes from Flavobacteriaceae bacterium, assembly GCA_026988355.1. Lineage (GTDB taxonomy): Bacteria > Bacteroidota > Bacteroidia > Flavobacteriales > Flavobacteriaceae > S010-17. The sequence goes on along the minus strand of JALSLK010000103.1, from coordinate 26,297 downwards.
TTTAATTTTTAAATAGTAAGTTGCTAAATGAATTTTTGCAATAATTTTGCCACCTTTATTTTTTATACTATCTCTTATTTTTAAAGATTCATAAAAAAAATGCTTAATATTAATAGTATCCTTATTAAGTAATTTACAAAATGCTAGATTATCAATAATTCTAGCATATCGACCAATATTTTTAGCCTTTAAATTGGTGTTTTTTAAAACTTTATCAAAATATTTAATCGCATTTGTATATTCTCCTTTTTCTTGATAGACAATGCCAATATTATTAAAGCTAATTTCTAGAAGTTCACTATTTGGTTTTATTCTATCTAAATATTTAATTGCTTTTTTATTATAAAATAGGGACAAGTCATACTCTTTTATATCTTTTTGTAGAAGCGCTAAATGATTATATGAAGAATATAAAGATTTGTATTTATTTAACGCTTCGAATTTAGAAATCGCTTTTATAATTAATATTTCACTACCAGAGTAATCTCTTAAGCGACCTTTAATGAACGACATGCCATACAACATTTTTGCAGCAAAATATTGTTTGTTTATATTTTCAAAATAAATAAATGCCTTATTATAATGGTAATACGATTTCTCGTAAATTTCTTTTTTTTTATAAAAATTTGCATTATTCCAATGTATGTCTGCTAAAGCAAAACTATCTTTAAGTTGTTGTGCAAATTGAAAGGCTTCTTTGTTTATTTTTTTAAAACGAAGGGTGTCCTTAAGTTTTAAGTATTGATAAGCAATCGAAGCCAATCTTCTAGTAGATAAAGTATCTTTTTTACTAAATTTTATGGTATGGTAAGATTGTTTTAAAAAATAGTTACGTTTAGATATTGAATACGAAGTATCCTTAGCATGTTTTATCCACAAAACAATGCTGTCATTTTTTATATTTGACTGCTTTAAATCCCCTTTTTTTAAGTTACAATATTGTAGAGAGAAAATTAAGAACAGATATATAAAGCATTTTTTATATATAGTTTTTATTTTCAAAAAGTAATTATTGTTGGTAACAAATCTATGAAAATGTCTTTAACTATAATAATATTTATGGATAATTAATTTCTAATACGCTAATCTTTTTCAGTTTCATCAACTTCTTCTCCCTCATCTCCAGTATCTACTAATGCAATATTTTCGGAATCATCAACTGTATCTAATTCTTCAAAATTAGTACAGGAGGTAAATAAATTTAAAAATAATGTTAGAATAAATAATCTCTTTAATGTTTTCATAATATAAAATTTTAAAAATTAATAAATGTGTTATATTTTGTTAGGAAATAATTGTGAAAAAAAATAAATTAATATCGTTTTTTAGTATTAAATCCTCATATAATCAAGACTAAATTATGCACATAATCAATTTAAAACTAAGTAAATACACTTATTTTAGTGAAAAGTATGGGTTTGTTAGTGAAACTCTGTTTTTTGATAGGGAAATAGATTTCAAAAAAAAATAATATTTGAAGAAAAAGAAAAATTTAGAGGATCTGTTTTTTATATAAATACGTTAGAATTATATAAGAAATAGTTGTAAAAAAAGAAAGATTGATAACAGAATTCCATTTTTACGGATTTATCAAATTTAGATTAATTTAATACCGTAAAAATGTTATTGGATAGTTTGGTATTAATAAAGTCAATATTATTAATAAAAGTTTTTGTAAAAGGAATTCTATGTGAATTTTTTTTGATAATGCATTGTGATTTTCCATAGTGTATTCTAGAAATACAGTTGCTATTTATAATATAACTTTTGTGTATGCGTAAGAAATTTTGTGGCAATCTGTTTTCAAATATTTTAAGTGTTTTATAGGCACTTACAATAGAACCATCATGCATGTGAAAATCAGTAGTATTATTGTCGGCTTTTAAAAAAAGAATTTCATCTGTATTCAAATAGTGAAAATCTTTGTAAGATTTAAGGCAAATTTTATTGCAAATCTTCTTCGGATGTTTTTTTTTAAACTTTAAGATACATTTTCGTAAAGAAAGTTCGACAATGGGTTTTAGTAAATAATCAAAAAAATCATATTTGTAAGTATCATAAGCTTGGTCTCTAGAATCGGATAAAGCAACAAAAGCAAAATCTTTTTTGCAATAATGACGAATTTCCGATAAAAATCTAGGATAATCATCCACAGTATCGTCAATATTTATAAAAATAATATCTGGTGTATTTTTCAAGATTAAATTTAAAGCATCGTCTTTATTTTCGGAAATCCCAATACATGTTACTTTTGGGAAATCATGCAATACTGTTTTTATTTTTTTAACAGTATTTATATTATGATCTATGATGAAATAGTTTTGCATATTCCAAAAGTAGCGATGTTTGACAAGATGTAGTTAAGGGTTTTTATTACTATTAATAAGGGCTTGCCTTTTTTGTAAAAATAGACAAGGCATGTTTTGTATATTTGTAGTTAATAAAAAATATTAAAAATGAAATTGAAACTGGTAATACTCTTAATGATTATTATATCTTGTTCTAAAAAAAAAGAGAAAGTAACAACACAAAAAACAGACTTTTGTTCTAGTATACATAGAAATGATACAATAAGTTTATCGAAAGAATTAAGTTCTTTTTCAGAATTAATGCAAACAAAAACAGGAGTTTATGTTTTAGAAGATGGAGGAGGTTCTATGGTTACAAGAGCGTGGTTAAGTGAATATGCAGAAAAGACAATAGACATACAATACTTTATATTTTCAACAGATAATATAGGTCTTATAGCATGTGATTATCTAGTAAGAGCAGCAGATAGAGGAGTTAAAGTTAGAATAATAGTAGACGATATAATGGTAGATGCAGACATAGAAGATGTATTAACATTAGATTCACACGAAAATATTGAAATAAAAATATACAATCCAGGAGTAAATCTCGGGAAGAGTATACTAGCTAAACTAAAAAAATTTACAGTAGATTTTAGAGGAGCAAACCAACGCATGCATAATAAAACATTTATTGTAGATGGTAAAGTTGTGATTACAGGAGGTAGAAATATTGCAGACGAATATTTTGATTACGACCACGAATATAATTTTAGAGATAGAGATGTATTACTAATTGGTAAAACGACAAAAGAGGTAGAAAAATCGTTTCGTGAATTTTGGAATAGTAAACTCAGCATGACTGCAACAGATCTATTAAAAAAAGAATCTAAAAATAAAGACGATATACAACGATTCGATAAATTACACGAATATGCGTGTAATCCAGAAAATTTTTGGCCACAAATACGAACAAAATTAGAAAAATTCCCAAGAACAATTCAAAATATAAAAGAAAATGGAGCATTGGTTTGGTTAGATAGTATTTCGTTTATTTCGGATATACCAGGAAAAAATGAAACTAAAAATGGATTAGGAGGTGGAGGAATTTCTACAACAGCATTAATTAATTTAATAAAGAAAGCCAAAACGTCCATTGCGATACAAACACCATACTTAATAACTACAGCCTTAAGTCAAACCTTATTTAAAAATGCAGTAAAAAGAGGTGTAGAAATCAAAATTTTGACCAATAGTTTGGCATCAACAGATAATTTAGAAGCCTTTGCAAGTTACCAAACAGATAGGCAGAAATTGTTAAAAACAGGAATACGTATATTTGAGTTTAAACCAGATGCAGCAGAGCGGACAAAAATAATGACTGGCGAATTACAAAAGACATTAAAAAAGAAACCCATTTTTGGACTACATGCAAAGTCTATGGTTATCGATGGAAAAATAACAGTAATAGGAACATTTAATTTAGATCCAAGAAGTGCAAATCTAAACACAGAATGTGTGGTAATAATGGAATCAAAAAAAATAGCAGCACAAGTCTTAAAAGGAATGAATGAAGAGTTTAAAGTAGAAAATTCATGGGAAATAACAGAGACATTTAATCCAGATTCTAAAGTTAAAAAGAGCAAACGAATAAAATCATGGACACGTAAAATACTTCCAAAAGGAATCCTTTAACCCGAATAATACCAATTCAATTTCAAAATGCGCTAAATAGATTTGAACTATTTTGATGTTGAGTTGGTATAATAGGAAATTTGTGAATAATTTGAGTTAAACAATAACGACTTGTTTTTTTGTACTCAATAATATATATTATTCGCCACAGAAGAGTTTAAATATTTCTATTACTCATAAATCAAATACATACTGCGTGTTTTTTTAAAAGCCTCTAAATCGTGCATCCAATCTTTTCTAATTTCACGATAAGTATACGTTTGTTCAATTTGTTGTTGTAATTTTTTAGTACCAGCCAATTTGGTAAAAAAAGCATTAAAAAATTTAGATTTATCCTTTGTAGAAACATAAGCATCAATAAGCCATTCTAAATTAAGCATGTTAAGATTTTTATGATTTCGTAAATCTTTACCATAGCAAATTTTGTCTTTGTGTTTTGGAAATTTAGCACCAAAATTTGGATGAGGAATAAATTCAAAAGTATTGTATTTATTATCTAAAAAAGGAGAGCCGTAAATTTGAAATTGCATTTCGGTACCACGACCACAACTCACGTTAGTACCTTCAAAAAAAGCCAAACTCGGATACAAATTAATAGATTTTGCATTCGGTAAATTGGGCGAAGGCTTGATAGGTAAATCATACAAAGTCTGATGCGTATAATTTTGTAAAGAAATTACAGTTAAATCACACGATAGATTGTTTTTTAACCACTTTTCGCCATTAATCATTTGAGCATATTCACCAATAGTCATTCCGTAAACAAGCGGAACAGGATGCATGCCGACAAAAGATTGGTGTTCTTTTTCGAGTATAGGACCATCCACATAATGAGCATTTGGATTAGGTCTGTCTAAAACAATAACAGAAATATTAGCTTCCGCACAAGCCTCCATCACATAGTGTAAAGTAGAAATATAGGTGTAAAAACGAACGCCAACATCTTGAATATCAAATAAAACAACATCCAGGCCTTTTAATTGTTCCGATTTAGGTTTTTTATTATTGCCATAAAGCGAGATAATAGGAAGCTTGGTTTTATTATCCATACCATTTTTAATATGCTCGCCAGCATCAGCCTTACCTCTAAAACCATGTTCGGGAGCAAAAACAGTTTTAATTTGGTTTGGAAATTTTTGTTTAAGATAATCCACTAAATGTATCGCTTCTTTTTTAATATCAGTTTTGTGAGAATTAGCGGCAGACTTTTCCATATAATCAACCATAGAAGTTTGGTTTGCAACAACAGCAAAATTTTTGCCTTTTAAAAGAGGGAAATATTTAGAAAATTGATTAGCACCAACAACAATAGGTTTCTTTTTAGAAAGATTATTAACTTGCGACTTTTTGTTAAGAATAGCATGTTTTTTTTTTGTGTTATTCCGACTTCCACAAGAAACCAGAAAAAGAGAAATAAAAAACCAAATAAAAAGGGTATTTTTGAAACAGAAATAGAACTTCATATATATTGAATTACGAATTATTTATAGCAAAACGATTAATTGCCAAAAAGAAGGATAAAAGTAGTATATCTTCTTCAATAATAAAAATAGCAATTGTATCTATTACAGTCAGTATGGTTGTAATGATATTATCTATATCTACAGGATTTGGATTAAAAAAGAAGATAAAAGAAAAATTATCAGGACTAAGTGGTCATGTAATAATTTCAAAATTTGATCGAAATAATGTATTAAATACAAACAATTCGGTTTCCATAAATCAAGATTTCTATCCAGAGTTTAAACATGTTACAGGAATAAAAAAAGTGCAAGTTTATGCTTCAAAAGCAGGAGTGATACGTACACCAAAAGATTTTGAAAGTATTATTTTTAAAGGAGTAGGAGTAGATTATGACTGGTCCTTTTTTACAACCTATTTAGTTGAAGGGAAAATACTAGAATTAAGCGATAAAACGAGTAATGCAGTATTAATTTCAAAAATAACATCCGAACGATTAGATCTAAAAATTGGTGATAAATTTAATATGTGGTTTATCAAAGAAACACAAAGTCAAAATGTAACAGATATAAAGTCCAATACCAAAGTAAGACCCTTAAAAGTTGTTGGAATTTTTAATTCAGGTGTAATAGCATTTGATAAAACATATATTATTGGAGATATAAAAATAATACAAAGACTAAATAAATGGCAACAAAATCAAGTAGGAGGATTTGAAGTTTTTATTAAAGAATTTGATGCATTAGAAACAAAAGGACAAGAAATATATGAAAATATAGATCCTTCACTAAATTCGTATACCATAGCAGATAAAAATAGAGGACTTTTTGAATGGTTAGATATGTTTGACGTAAATATTAAATTAATAATAATAATAATGATAATAATAGCAGGAATTAACATGATTACAGCATTGTTAGTCTTAATATTAGAACGTACACAAATGATAGGAATATTAAAATCGTTGGGAAATTCAAATGCAAGTATTCAAAAGATATTTTTGTATAACGCAGGATATTTAATAGTAAAAGGACTATTTTGGGGAAATTTAATAGGAATAGGATTACTATTGCTTCAAAAATATTTTGGATTGATAAGTTTAAACCCAGAGAATTATTATGTAAATAAAGTACCAGTTTATATTAATTTAGGTTATTTATTAGTACTAAATTTAGGAACTTTATTTTTATGTTTAATCATGTTGATAATACCAACATTTATGGTAAGTAAGATAAATCCAGTAAAAGCAATAAAATTTGATTAGATGAAAAAAATAAGCATATTTTTAATAGCAATACTACTATCAAGTTGTATTGAAGGACAAAAGAAAAAAACGGTCCAACAACAGCATTTAGTAACAAAAAGCAAGAAAAATAAAAAAGAAAAAGTAAGAAAAAACACATATAAAGAAGCAATAGAAAGAACAACGAAGTTTGCAAACGAATTGGATTTTAATTTAGATTATATACGAAATAAAGGTTTAGCAGATAAAAAATTTTTAGCAGAATTTTTAGGAATGTATTTAAAACTAGATAAAGCGACAACATCATCAAAAGAAAAAGAAAAATTACATAAGAGAATAGAACCATTTTACCAAAAAACATTCGATAAAAAATTTCATAATTTAGCAATATTAAAGGATAAGGAATTTAAAAAAAATAGCATGTCGTATATGCGAATTATGTGGCTGTTAAACGAAATGAAATTCGATATTAGCCATTATAAAAAAGAATTGGCAAAAGTACAAAATCGAATGGATGCTCACATGAAAATTAGAGGAGAATGGCAACGTGCAGTATTTGATAAATACTATGACTTTTTTAAAATAAAAAAACCAGTAATTTTACGAGAAGCAAAACGTTTAAAAGGACCAATAGCAACACAAAAAAAAATAGAATTTTACAATAGAAGAAATGCGTATATACTAACACACTTTTTATTTGCAGCATACGATTATGGCAATAAAAAAACACAAACGCGATTTAGTAAAAAAGATATAGAATACTTAAAAAAAATAATACCGCAAATAATAAAAAAGTTTGAACTAAAACAAAACGATGATATTGTAGCAGAACTTTTAACTTGCCTAATATTCATTGGAGAAACAGAAACCAACACATTTAAAACATCTTATAAGCGAATATTAAATAGACAAAATACAGACGGATCTTTTGGAAGTTATGAACGAGCTAGAAAAAAAGTAGGAAACGATATCGAATTTAGATATTACATGCATACAACCTTAGTAGCTTTAGAGACGTTAGTAGAGTTTGAAGATAGAAAGTAAATAATAAAATAAGCGTCAAAAAGAAAAAGATAAGAAGCAAAACATAATCTTTGTGTCTTTGCGAGAGAAATAAAAGGAAGAAACGTTACATCCTTAACATTTTGTGTGTGAAACAAGATAGAAAAATTCATAAAACAAGAAACAAAATTTAAACAAAAAGGATGAAAATCACAAAAACTTTGCGACCTTTGCAGGAGAGAATACTACAAATAATAAATATACAGATATGAAATACGATATAATAATAATAGGATCAGGTCCAGGAGGATATGTAACAGCTATTAGAGCCTCACAATTAGGTTTTAAAGTAGCAGTAGTAGAAAAAGAAAATTTAGGAGGAATTTGTCTAAATTGGGGATGTATACCAACAAAAGCATTATTAAAATCGGCACAAGTATACGATTATTTAAAACATGTAGACGAATATGGACTTAAAGCAGAAGCAATAGATAAAGATTTTACAGCAGTAGTAAAACGAAGTAGAAATGTAGCCGAAGGAATGAGTAAAGGAGTTCAGTTTTTGATGAAAAAAAATAAAATTGACGTTCTAAATGGATTCGGAAAAATAAAACAAGGAAAAAAAGTAGAGGTTACAGAAACAGACGGAAAAGTAACCGAATATAGTGCCGACAACATTATTATAGCAACAGGAGCGCGTTCAAGAGAATTACCATTTATGCCAATAGATGGAGAAAAAGTAATAGGTTACAGACAAGCATTAACCTTGCCAGAACAACCAAAAAAAATGATAATTGTTGGTTCAGGAGCAATAGGAGTAGAGTTTGCATACTTCTATAATGCGATGGGAACCGAAGTAACCATTATCGAATATTTACCAAAAATAGTACCATTAGAAGATGACGATGTGTCCAAACAATTTGAAAGATCCTTAAAGAAACAAGGAATCAAAATAATGACAAATTCTAGTGTAACAGCAGTAGATATTTTAGGAAAAGGAGTAAAAGCATCCGTAAAAACAAAAAAAGGAGAAGAAACATTAGAAGCAGATATATTATTATCTGCAGTAGGAATCAAATCAAATATTGAAAATATAGGACTAGAAGATGTAGGAATTGTAGTAGATAAAGATAAAATATTAGTAGATAAGTATTACCAAACAAACTTACCAGGATATTATGCGATTGGCGATGTTGTGCCAGGACCAGCATTAGCACATGTAGCCTCTGCCGAAGGAATAACTTGTGTAGAAAAAATAGCAGGACTACATGTAGAAGCAGTAGATTATGGAAATGTTCCAGGATGTACTTATGCAACACCAGAAATAGCAAGTGTAGGATTAACAGAACAAGAATGTAAAGAACAAGGACTGGATGTTAAAATAGGAAAGTTCCCATTTTCAGCATCAGGAAAAGCAAGTGCAGCAGGAACAAAAGATGGTTTTGTAAAAGTAATATTCGATGCAAAATATGGCGAATGGTTAGGATGTCACATGATAGGAGCAGGAGTTACAGATATGATTGCCGAAGCAGTATTAGGAAGAAAACTAGAAACTACAGGACACGAAGTCCTAAAAGCAATACATCCACATCCAACCATGAGCGAAGCAGTAATGGAAGCAGTTGCAGCAGCTTACGATGAGGTAATACATCTGTAATAAAAAAAAGTTAGAGTGATTTTTTTCGATTCCCTACGAAAATAGGATCGAACAACTCCTAACAATCTTTGCGTAAAACACAAAAAAATAAATAAATTTTTCTCACAGAAACAAACATAAAATAAAAAAAACCATTCGTTAAATCGAATGGTTTTTTTATAGTTGTTTTTAAACTTTTAACGAGGTAATTAAGTAAGGTTAAATTGTACATTTGCATCGTTTTTAAACTAAAAAAATGAAACGATATAAAATACACTCCTTATACATAGCTATCTTATTATTTGCAAATATACTATACGCACAAAAAGAAATTAAAGGATTTGTAGTAGATGCAATAACCGAAGAACCAATAATAAATGCAAAAATAATTACAACGCAAGGAGCAAAAACAACAACCAATGCAAAAGGATTTTTTACAATAAAAGTACCAACAGAAACCACACACATACTATGTACATATCCAAACTATAAAATACAGCAAGTACCATTAGATTTAATAAAAAAAGAAACCGAACAATTACAAATAAAATTAGAATTATTTAACGAAACATTAGACGAGGTAGCTATTATAGGAGTAACAGATATCATAAAAAAGCGGCAAGTGCCAATGGCAATATCAACCATAAAATCGTATGAAATAACACACCAAATAGGAACAAAAGAAGTGCCAGAATTATTAAATAGAACACCATCCGTATACACATCAAAAAAAGGAGGAGGTTTTGGAGATGTAAGTATAAAAGTACGAGGATTTGATCAAAGAAATACAGCAGTATTAATAAATGGAATGCCAGTAAACGATATGGAAACAGGTAATGTGTTTTGGAGTAACTGGTTAGGATTAGCAGAAGTAACATCGGCAATACAAATACAAAGAGGACTTGGAGCGTCCAAACTAGCAATACCATCAGTAGGAGGAACCATAAATATCTTAACAAAACCATCAAGTAAAAAACAAGGAGCAATAGTAACATTTACGGCACAAAATGATAATTATAGTAGAGTTTCAGCACAATATAATTCAGGAATAATAAAAGAAAAACTGTCATTTTCGTTGTTAATAAGCCGTTTTCAAGGAGATGGATATGTAGATGCAACAGAAGGAAAAGGAAATAGTTTTTATGTAGATGTAGCATATCAAATAAACGATAAAAATAGGTTGCAATTTACATTTCTTACAGCACCACAATGGCATAGGCAACGAAATAATGCCATAGCAATATCCGAACATATCAAATATAGCGATTCCGAAAAGCCAAATATTCGATACAATAGCGAATGGGGATTTAAAAACAATAAAATATTTACTTGGAGTAGAAATTATTACCATAAACCAGTAACATCGTTAAACTGGAATTATAACTATTCCGAAAAAACAAAATTAAATACAGTCGTTTATGCTTCATGGGGAAAAGGAGGAGGAACAGGACCAATAGGAAATATTAACGGAACAAATCCATTAGCATCCCAGTTTAGAAATACAGAAGGATTGTATCGTTTTGACGATATAGTAGCGTGGAATTCAGGAAATGATGTTCCAGATTTTGGAGCAGTTCGCACACCAGACGCAAACGGACTATATACCAATACTATTGGATTAGGATTAACACGATTCGCTTTTATAAATTCACAAGCGTGGTATGGAAGTATCATTAACTTACAAACACAATTAAATAATACGATGTTGTGGCAAGTAGGGCTAGATTTTCGTTCACATTCAGGAAAAAATGCACTTACAGTAAATGATGTACTAGGAGCAGATAATTATTTGGATTTTTTCGATAGAAATAATCCAAATAGAACAATAACATCTTCAGATTATGTTGCAGCAAATTATAATTGGAATGCCTTTAAAAGTATAGCAGATTTAGAAAAAATAGTATTTTATAACCAAGGAAACGTACGATGGTTAGGTGCTTTTACACAATTAGAATATACACATAAAAAGATAGCAGCATTTGTACAGACAAGTATTTCAAGACAAGGGTTTCGGCGAGTAGATTATTTTAATTTACCAAAAGATGTGAATGGCGATGGAATTATAGAAGAACAAAAATCAGATTGGGATATTAAAAATGGAGGTAATATAAAAGCAGGAATAAATTATAAAATGAGTAGTAAAAATAATGCGTATTTTAATGCAGGATATTATAGCAAACAACCATTATTTGAAGCCGTATTTTCTAATTTTTCAGATAATACCATAACAAGAAATTTACAAAGTGAAAAAATTACTGCGTTTGAAGCAGGATATAGATATCAATTTTTAAATGGAAATGTAACTCTAAATCTGTATAAAACAACATGGTCGGACAGACACGCTACGGCAAGAGGAATTATCAATAATGTTAATGTAAGTGGAAGAATGTTTGGTATAAAAGAAGATCATAGCGGAATAGAATTAGAAGTAAAATACCATCATAAAAAGTTAAAAATGTCAGGAATGGTATCTGTAGGAGACTGGAAATATATTGGTAATGTAAACAATGTAAAATTATATGATGATACACAACAATTTATAGGGCAACGCAATTATAATTTAGACAAACTAAAGATTGGAAATGCAGCACAGTTTACAGCTAATTATGATATAGATTATAAGGTTATTACAGATTTACATATAACATTAAATCATTCGTTTTATACAAACTTATATGCAAATATAGATCTTAATGATTTTGGAGAGAACTCACAAAAATCAGTATTAAAATTACCATCCTATCAATTATTAGATATCGGAACTTCGTATAATTTAGATATTCCCAATTTTGGAAATATAGCATTTCAATTCCATATAAATAATTTGTTTGATACAATATATATATCCGAATCAAATACAAATATTTATGCAGAATCTGGAGATATAACATGGAAAGGAGTAAATACAAAAAACCAAGTGTTTTTTGGTTTAGGACGAACATGGCAGTTTGCTACGAAATTTACTTTTTAACCCAAATTAAACATTAGAATTTCGTAACGTGTGTATTATACCTATTCAATTTCAAAATGCGTTAAATAGATTTGAACTATTTTATGTTTTACAATCTTAAAATTTCAAGCATAGCATAACTCAGGTTAATATTTTTCTCCACTAAATTCATGGTAGAACCAAAAAAATAAAAATTTGTATATTTGATGCAAATCGAAAAATAATATATTCAAATTAAATAACACAGCACACAAATAACATTAATACCAATTCAATTTCAAAATGCGCTAAATAGATTTGAACTATTTTTATGTTTTACAATCTTAAAATTTCAAGCATAGCATAGCTATGGTTTAAATTTAAAGTGCAGAAAACGTGAAAAGATAAATGATTTATAACGTATTTTGAAATTGAGTTGGTATAATACTAATAGATGTTTTATAACACAATGGAAGAACTTCTAAAATATTTAAATAAAATTCAAAAATTAACTAAAAAATCTGAAAAAGCAATAATTTCAATTTGTACAGAATCAACAATTAATAAAAACAACGATTTACATCCAATAGGACATACATGCAGGAATATCTATTTCATTAAAAAAGGATTGCTGCGAATTTATTATCTTAAAGAAGATATAGACATTACCGAAAGTTTTGAATTTGAAAATGAAATCTTAGCAAGAGCAGATAGTTTATTTAATGCAAACCCATCACGTAAAGGAATACAAGCCCTAGAGAACTCTAAATTAATAGCTATTAATTCTGCAAAATTATTTAAACTCTATGACCAATATGCAGATATAGAGCGATTATTTAGAAAAATATTTGAACAAGCGTATGTAGAAACGGTTAATAGAATTGAAAGCATGCAATTCCATACAGCAGAAGCACGTTATAAAAACCTACAAAAGCAATCCAATCAAATCATCCAAAGAGTACCCTTAAAATACATTGCATCCTATTTAGGAATAACACAAGTAAGTCTAAGTAGAATTAGAGCCAAAAAGTAATTATATCAACCTAAGTTTGCAAAGTATTAATTTTACAGAATAACCAGAAAGAATAAAACAGAAAGAATAATAAAAGAGTAGAAAGCAAATAGTAACGTATAAATAATCGCGAGATACTAAATTAAAAAATTAAGTACTTTTACAAAGTTAGGTGCTTAACCCGAAGTTTCGGTATTTAAAGTCCGCAACTACGTATATTCAAACGTTCAACACATTAAAATAAAGAAAATTAAATGAGAAAAATAATTTTTAGCCTGTTGGTGCTTCTAAATATATCTTGTACTAAAGATTCCGCTAATTCCGATGTAGACAATGGAGAGAAAAAAGAATTTATTAGTTCATTTGAATCGATAAATGATTTTTCTGATTTTTATATAACGCCTCAAGGACATAAAGGGACAACATTTCATGAATTATCAGATTTAATCGTACATAGTGGAACTTATGCTCATAAGATTTGGATAGATGGAGCTAATCCACCATCTACAATAAGCATTAATAATAATCATAGAGGTTATCCAACAATCCAATTCCAAAAAACAGCTCAAGGTACGTTTAAAACACCGTGTTATATTACTTTATGGGTTTGGTTGGATATGGAGTTGCAAGAAAGCATAACAGGAGGAGAAGATGATTGGTTTAGTTTTGCAACATTTACAGATGATGAATCTGACAGTTGGAATAGAACTGTATTGGTAAATCTAAATCCAAGCGGATTTGTTCATTTACAGCATACTTCCAATCAAGGAGAGCAAACAAATATTTTTCAAACAACAGATTTAATGTTTCCACAAAGAGAATGGGTAGAATTAAAAATGTATTTAGATTTTAGAGATAATGGATATGCAAAGGTCTGGCAAAATGGACAATTAGTATCACATGCAAATATTGGAAACATAACTAATAAATTATCTCAAGCACATTTTGGACTTTATTGCTCACCACAATTAATTACAGGAACTGTTTATAATGATGATTTAATAATAAAAGAAGTAGAAGAAGAATAAGCCGCTACTTAATGTGTCAATTTGATTTTAAGATAGACAAAAACAACAACATATTTTTTTAGTATACTATCTTAAAATTGTAAGCATAGCTGCTGTTGTGGTTATAATTTTAAAATGGAGAAGTATGAGAAAAGATAAATAATTTATAGCGTATTTTGATGTTGAGTTAGTATTATTTAACATATGTAAAATAAATTCTTATTTTGTTTACGCACCTTTGCATTTACGAAATATAAGTAATGCACGAAATAAAATTAGGATTAAAAGAAAACAGAAAACAATTTTCATTATTAGTTATTGTAAATGCCTTTGTTGGCGGAATGGTAGGATTAGAACGTTCAATCTTACCAGAAATAGCAAAAAAAGAATTCGAACTAGAAGTAAAAACAGTACTACTATCTTTTATTATCGTTTTTGGTATTACAAAAGCAATTACCAATTATTATACCGGAGCATTAGCAAATAAATATGGCAGAAAAAAACTACTTATTTTAGGTTGGATTGTCGGAATACCAATTCCGTTTATATTGATGTATGCACCTAATTGGAATTGGATTGTAGTTGCCAACGTATTATTAGGAATTAATCAAGGTTTAGCTTGGAGTAGTACCGTAGTAATGAAGATAGATTTAGTTGGAGACAAACAAAGAGGATTTGCTATGGGACTAAATGAATTTGCAGGCTATATCGCAGTGGCGATTGTAGCATTCCTTACAGGATGGATTGCAAGTAAATACGGATTAAGACCATATCCGTTTTATATAGGAGTTATTTTGGTAGTTTTGGGTTTAATTTTTAGTATTTTCTTTATTAAAGAAACAAAACATCATGTCGAAAAAGAGAGTAAAACCAGTATAAAACCATTGTTAAAAAATATATTTTGGGATACAACTTGGAGAAATAAAAATCTAGGATCGGTTTCTCAAGCAGGACTAATAAACAATCTAAATGATGGTATGGTATGGGGAATATTTCCACTATTATTAGCAAGTAAGAATTTTTCAATAGAAGAAATAGGAATAATAACAGCCATTTATCCAGCCGTTTGGGGAATAGGACAATTATTTACAGGAAAAATGGCAGATAAATACAAAAAAAAAGAAATGTTATTTATAGGCATGCTATTACAAGCAATTACACTCCTATTATTTATATTTGCACACAAATTTTATCATTACATCATACTCTCAGCAATACTAGGTTGGGGAACAGCAATGGTATATCCAACATTTTTAGCTTCAATAGCCGAAAATACAAATCCGAAAGAAAGAGCAAAAAGTATAGGTGTATTTAGATTGTGGCGAGATTTAGGATATGCAATTGGAGCTATTTTAACAGGCATTATAGCAGATTACTACACTACAAATAGCGCTATTTTATTTATAGGAATACTTACATTAATATCCGCAATTATCATAAAGATAAGAATGCAACATAAGTAACTAATATTACCTAAAAATACGATTATAGCAGTATCTTTGTACAAAATACTACTAATGGAAGATATGATCTTTTACGATAGAATGCAGTTTGCATTTACTATCACATTTCACTATATATTCCCACAATTAACCATGGGATTATCTTTAATAATTGTCTATTTTAAATGGAAGTATTTACGTAGTAAAATTGAAAAATATAACAATGCAGCAAAATTTTTTATGAAAATTTTTGCAATTAATTTTACGATGGGAGTGGTAACAGGAATTCCAATGGAATTTCAGTTTGGAACAAATTGGGCTAAATTTTCGGAATTAACTGGAGGAATAATAGGACAAACATTAGCAATGGAAGGTTTGTTTTCTTTCTTTTTAGAATCTTCATTTTTAGCACTATTTATATTTGGAGAAAAACTAATGGGACAAAAGTTGCATTTTTTAACAGGAATTTTAGTCTTTTTAGGCTCTTGGGCAAGTGGCTATTTTATATTGGCAACAAACGCATGGATGCAACATCCAGTAGGTTATGAAATTTTAGAGAACGGTAAATATGTGCTGCAACATTTTTCCGAATTATTTACAAACCCATGGTTGTTACCAGCTTTTTTACATAATCAAGTAGCATCATTAGTTACTTCATCGTTTGTAGTAGCAAGTATAGGAGCTTTTTACATCTTGCGAAAAAAGAACATAGAATATGGTACGTTATTTCTAAAAACAGGAGTTATTTTTGGCGTAACTTCTAGTATCTTAGTAGCATTTCCGACAGGAGATTGGAATGCTAAAAATGTAGCCAAATACCAACCAGCAACTTTTGCAGCAATGGAAGGTATTTTTGAAACAGAACATGCAGGTTCCGAAATTGTACTAGTAGGACAACCAAATATGGTCGAGAAAAAATTAGATAACAAGATAGCAGTGCCAAATATTTTAAGTTTTTTAACCTACCAAGATTGGGACAAGCAAATTTTAGGTATGGATAAATTTAAAAAAGAAGAATTGCCAACCAACATACCAGCACTCTATTATGCCTATCATATTATGGTTGGATTAGGAACCGTTTTTATCGGAATTATGAGTCTAGCAGCATTCTTTTTATGGCGTAAAAAAATATATAAAATAAAACCATTGCTTTGGACAATTATGTTTCTTGTGCCATTTCCATACATAGCAAACATTACAGGTTGGTATGTAGCCGAATTAGGTAGACAACCATATCTAGTATACAAATTATTACGAACTACCGAAGGCGTTTCGCCAACTGTATCTTCAGGAAATACGCTATTTACATTACTAGGATTTGTAGCATTATACATGTTGCTAGGTTTATTATTTTTGGTATTGGTAGGAAAAACAATACATCAAGGACCAAAACACGAAACACATTAATTATGGAACTATTTTGGTATATTATTATTGCAAGTGTATTAATCGTATTTTTTATATTAGATGGATATGATTTTGGAGCAGGAATCATTCATTTGTTTTTTGCAAAAGAAGAAAAAGATAAAGAAGTAATAACAAAATCCGCAGGACTTTTTTGGGATTCAAATGAAGTGTGGTTAGTCGCAGCAGGAGGAATGCTATTTATGGCTTTCCCAACATTTTATGCATCTGTTTTTAGTGGATTTTATCTGCCGCTAATAATTGTATTATGGCTTATTGTTTTTAGAGCAATTGGATTGGAATTTAGAGGGCAATTTACCTACCAAATGTGGAAAGATATTTGGGATAAATCCTTTGGAATTTCAAGTTTCTTATTGGCACTGTTTTTTGGAATAGCATTAGGAAATATCGCAAGAGGAGTAAACTTAGGAGGTGTAGAAAATGGCACATCTATTTACGAAGCACATTATTTCTTTTTACCATTATGGAATAGTAGTTTTAGTCCACTATCAGAAAATCCAGGAGTAATAGATTGGTTTACCATTATTATAGGAGTAATAGCCGTAATAACCTTAGCAATGCATGGAGCAAATTGGATTATATTAAAAACAAATGCAAGTATAAACCAACAATTAAAAACCGTAATCTTTAAATTAAATAGTATATTATTAATCTTAACTATTTTTTCTTTGGTAGTTTGGGAAATCGTTAATCCAAATTCGTTAGATAATTTTGTGAAAAAACCATATTTAATAGTATTTCCAATAATTTATTTAACAGGATTGTTTGGATTGTTTTTTGTGAAAAAATTTAAGCGAGAAATTACGAGCTTTATATTTTCCTCGATGCTTATTTTTGGAGGGATTAGTTCGTCATTAGCATCGATGTTTCCAGCAATATTACCATCAACAAATCCTATAAATCCATCATTAACCATTTATAATACCGCAACAAGTACCTATGGATTATCCGTAGCATCCTATTGGGGAATAGTTGGTATTATACTAATAATAATTTATCTTATTATCCAAAAAAGATTGCGAAAAGGTAAAATTGACAACATGGATTATGGGCATTAAATAACAATTATGACAGATACATTAATCGCATTAATCAGCATAATTATAGGGATTATCGGAGCCAATACAGTACAACTATTCTCTAAAAAATATACATTTGATATTATAGGCAACTCAATTGCAGGAGTTTTTGGTAGTGTTTTTTTTATAAAATCACTTGGAAGATTGGGATTTGATCCAGTATCAATTATGCAATCAGGTACAATAAACATCTATTTGTTTATTCTTAATGCAATAGTCTCCCTTATAGGAGGAATTATAGCTGTAATTTTAATTAAAAAGTTAGCGAACAAAATACGCTAAAGCTATATTAAATTTTTTAAAATCCAACACATTATTATTAAATAACTATGTATATTTG
Organism: Flavobacteriaceae bacterium; assembly: GCA_026988355.1. Lineage (GTDB taxonomy): Bacteria > Bacteroidota > Bacteroidia > Flavobacteriales > Flavobacteriaceae > S010-17. Next base: position 7,738 of record JALSLK010000103.1, on the reverse strand, counting down.
CAATGTAAATAACAATAATGTTATTTCAATAAAAGAATACTAATTTCTTTTGAGGAAGAATTTGACTGATTGCAACCTCTATAAAAAAATGCTAAAACAGTGTAGAAAATCTACCGTTTTAAATTGCAATCTTCAAACTTCGGAAAAAGACAAAATAAAATATAAATATGTCTTATTTATTTACATCAGAATCCGTTTCTGAAGGACATCCAGATAAAGTATCCGATCAAATTTCAGATGCATTAATCGATAATTTTTTAGCATTTGATCCACAAGCAAAAGTTGCATGTGAAACTTTGGTAACAACAGGGCAAGTTGTTCTTGCAGGAGAAGTTAAATCAAATACATATTTAGATGTACAAAAAATAGCTAGAGATGTTATTAATAAAATTGGTTATACCAAAAGCGAATATATGTTTGATGGAAACTCCTGTGGAGTATTCTCCTCAATTCACGAGCAATCCGCCGATATAAATCAAGGAGTAGAACGTAGCGATAAAGAAAATCAAGGAGCAGGAGATCAAGGAATGATGTTTGGGTATGCAACCGATGAAACAGAAAACTACATGCCATTAGCTTTAGATCTATCGCATCTAATCTTAATAGAATTGGCAGCAATGCGAAGAGAGAATAAAGAAATAACTTATTTACGCCCAGATGCAAAGTCGCAAGTTACCATCGAATATTCGGACGATAATATTCCAGTACGAATAGATACGATTGTAGTTTCTACACAACACGATGATTTTGTAAAAGATACCGATAAAAAAAAGGCAGACGATGCGATGTTGGTAAAAATAAAATCAGATATTATCCAAAAACTAATTCCAAGAGTAATTGCAAAATTACCAGCAAAAATCCAAGTTCTATTTGATAATACAATAACCTATCATATTAATCCAACAGGAACCTTTGTTATTGGAGGTCCACATGGAGATACAGGTCTTACAGGTCGTAAAATAATTGTAGATACTTATGGAGGAAAGGGAGCACATGGAGGAGGAGCATTCTCAGGAAAAGATCCAAGTAAAGTAGATCGTTCAGGAGCGTATGCAACGAGGCATATTGCTAAAAACTTAGTGGCAGCAGGTTTGTGTAAAGAAGTATTAGTCCAAGTTTCGTATGCAATTGGTGTAGCAAAACCTACGAGTATTAACGTAGATACGTATGGTACAGCAACAATAAACAAAACAGATGGAGAAATAAGTAAGATTGTAGAGAACCTTTTTGATATGCGTCCCTATTTTATAGAACAACGTTTAAAGTTACGTAATCCAATCTATTTAGAAACAGCTGCCTATGGGCACATGGGAAGAACACCAGAGACTAAAACAGTCCGTTTTGTTTCGCCTAGTGGAAACGTAGTAGAAAAAGAAGTAGAAACTTTTACTTGGGAAAAATTAGATTTTGTAGATAAAGTTAAAAATGCTTTTGACTTAAAATAAAAAGACGACTTACAATGCAGTCCTATAAATACATAAACAATAACCGTTCCGATACGATTATTGTTTTTGGTTATTTCTTGTAAATATAAGATTTTGCAAACTTAGGTTGGTATTACCAATAATTTAAAAGAGAATATGATTGTAATAAACTTGACATCAACGGACTTTCAAATTAATAAATTGTCATTGCGTTTTCCTATTAAAATAGAAAGTCTAAAAAGTGCGTTAGGAAATTTTAATAGACAAACAGAAACGAAATATAATACAATATATACTTGGGATGAGTACGGAATTCTTGCCTATTCAAAAGAAGGTAAAACAGTAGAAAGTTTACTTCTTAATTTAGAAAAAGAAGACACCAAATTTAGTCCCAAAAACAATTTTCAAGGAAAGTTTATATTCGATAACGAAAATAGTATTACTTATTATAAAACAAATACGAAGAAGCGAATAAAACTTTTTGATGGAGATGATACAGGAGCGTTGGTTTTAAATGGAATTAGTGCTTGGTTTAATTGCGATACCAAAACTAAAAGTGTTATTAAAGCAATTGAAATTTCAGCATACAAAAGCACAATTAAAAACGAAATACCAAAAGATAAATATTTGATAAAAGAATTAGACGAAGCGCAAATTGAGTTTAAAGATTTTGGATTTAAATTGGCAATTATTCAAGAATTAATGTACGATAAAAATTTAATTGAACCTAAATTTGATTTATATGAATTTGTAGCATGGTATGACAAAAGAAAAATTGATCTTGAGACAGAAGGCTACGAACCAATTTTAGAAGTAACACAATATTTTAAAGATTTACCAATTCCAAAAAAAATAGCCACAGAAATAACCGAAATCTATCAAGATGGAGGAAATGAAATCTATTTGAATTTACTTTGCTTTGGAGAAGGTTGGGAGGATTATTGGGATATTAAGATTACAGAAGATGCAAAAAAATTCCCAAATCTTAAAAAAGCCACATTATGTTATGCTAAAGACAATGTAATTGATGAATTAAATGAAATAGGTATAAAAACAAAATGGTTATAAAAAATCGTCACATCAAAGGTTAATATTCCACTAAGGTATTTTGAGAATTTGTAAGGTTAATACAAACAAAACTTAATCTACTTGCTAATATTTTGCTAAAACATTTTCTAACAAACCATAATGTCTTGTAGTATCGTGAATGTAATTATAACTTTCAATAAAACCAAGTTCATTTCCATTTGCATCAACAAGTACGATAGTTGGGAAAACACGTTTACTTCTTGTTTTACTGTATTTTGCACTTAGAGTTTCATTTACTTCTTTTTGATCTAAGGACACCAAGTCCGTTCTTCGAGGGAAATCCGCTTTGTATAAAATAAGACTTTTATTGGCAATTGTTTTGAACTTATCGGTAGTTAAAAAATCTTTATCGAGCATTTTACATATACCACACCAATCAGAGCCAGTAAAGAAAATAAGAATGGGTTTATTTTCGGTAGTAGCTGTTTTTTTAGCTTTTTCAAAATTAGAAAACCAATTCAAATCATTATATGTTGTATTTTCTTGTGCATTTAAAATAGTAATATGAAGAAAGATAATCGCAAGAAATAAAAGTATTTTTTTCATTGTAAAATTTTTAATTATAGTTGTTTAATTTATCATTATTATTAATAGATTTATTTCGTAATCCAATCATACAAGTATTTAACTCGTATCCTAATAGTAGAATAATAGAGTTAAGCCATATAAAAAGCATTAGTATTAGTACCGTTCCAATAATACCATACAACTCATTATATTTTGCAAATTTACTAACGTATATTCCAAATAAAATAAAATTAAGAATAATTAATACCGTTGTAAAAATGGAGCCTGGAGATAAAAAATTAATTTTCCTACCTTCTTTTGTCCCAAAGAAATAAAGGAACGAAACGCCAACTAATAACATCAATAATAAGATGATATTCTTACCAATTCCAATCCAATATATATCATTAGAAACATAACCGTTGTTTTTTAATTTACCAACTCCTATTTCAAAATAAAATATTATTGCTACTGTAAGTAACAATAATAGTGCCATTATTATAGAGGTATAAAGTGCAGCAATATATTGCATGATAACATTTCTAGTTTTTATTTTATGATAGGTATATTCAAAACCACTAAATAGCGCATTTACACCATTTGTCATTAAAAATATAGATAGAATAAAGACAGAAGATAATAATCCGCCATAGGTATTATTGGCAATATCTTTAATTACATAATCAACACTATCTGCAGTTTTTGGAGGTAAAGCTTCCTCGACAAGAACTAAAAAATCTTCTTGAAAATTATCTATTGGTATATAAGGAATTAATGTAAGGATAAAAAGAACAAACGGAAAAAGTGCCATAAAAAAACTAAAGGCAATACTACCAGCACGAGAAGTAACCGCACCTTTTACAATACCAATAATATACATTTCTAAAAGGTCAAATAAACTCATGCCTTTAAGACCAGGAACTTTAATTTTATCGGCGATTTTAGTTAAAAAGCCAATAATAGGAATTTTTAGTAAGCGTTCTTTATTTTCCATAAACAAAAAAGGAATCTTAAATTTTAAATGAATTAATCGTATTTAGCATCAAAATTAGAACTCCATTTATTTTGTACTTTCATCACTTGTTCAATAATATCACGAACAGCACCTTTACCACCTTTTTTATGCGAAATATATTTAGAAATTCCTTTTATTTCAGGGGCAGCATCTTGCGGACAAGTAGGTAAACCAACCAATTCCATTACAGGATAATCGGGAATATCGTCGCCCATATAAAGGACATTTTCTAAATTAACTTTGACCTTATCTAAATATTCGTGTAGTTGTATAATTTTGTTATGTGCGCCCAAATAGACCTCTTTTATTCCTAAATTTTGTAGACGATCTTTAACAGATTGATTTGTGCCACCAGAAATAATACAAACATGAAACCCATTATCTACGGCAGTTTTTAAGGCATAACCATCTTTAATATTCATTTTTCGAACCATTTCTCCATTAGGAAAAATAGTTACAGTACCATCTGTTAAAACACCATCAACATCAAAAATCAAGGTGCTTATTTGTGGTAATATCTCTTTATAATTTTTACTCATTATATTAATTATTATTCTTTTTAGTTTCAATATTTCATCGCAATATTTAACATACTCATTTTATAGCATTCATTCTTTAGATATTTAATCATTCAAAATCGAATCCGTTAGCAAAGTATACATTTTTTGTTGTTTTTTTGTTAATAATTTTAAATGTTTTGCTATTGTTTTTTTGTCGTTTCTTTTTGCAGGGCCAGTTTGTGCATTTTTAGGAGGCAAAGACCTTATCTTCTTTGCAGTTTCTTCGATTAAAGGTTTTAAAATTTCAAAATCTACATTATGACTATCGCAAATATCGTTTCCAATTTTATAAAGATGATTTACAAAATTATTAACAAAAACGGCAGCAACATGTAAATTTTTGCGTTGTTCCGAATTAATGGCATATATATATTTAGAAATAGACTTTGCAACTTTTTCTAATAATTTATAATCCGAGTCTTTTTCTGTTTCAATGCAAATAGGAATGTTTTTAAATTTAACTTTCTTTTGTTTGCTAATAGTTTGTAACGGATAAAAAACACCTTTATTGGCGTTACATTTTAAGTCAAGAAGTGCAACGCTACCAGAAGTATGTACAACTAGTTTATTTTGTTGGATTATTTTTTTTGAAAATTCAGAAATAGCATCATCAGAAATAGCAATAATATATAAATCAGCATTTTTTAAATTCGTAATGTTTTGTGTGGTAGCAATATTATTTTCTAAAAAAAAGGTATCTGGTTTAGAACGATAATATTGTTGTATGAGTTTTACTTTTTTAGAATTTTTAAATGCTCTTGCAAGTTGTATTGCTACATTTCCACCACCAAGTATTACTACTTTTATCATAATGCGAAGATAGTTAAAATCAACTTACGGTCAAAAAAATGTAGCATGGTCTTTATTAATTCGATTTTAAGATAAACCAAAAAATTAAACAAGAAGGCAAGTTAAATTCTAGAAGAGCGTACTTGCCTTTTGTTTTTAATTATGTTTTATTAACCTGAGTTCGACCTAAACGTTGATTGCAAGTTTAGGTCGAACTCAGGTTTTTATTATAAAAATTAATCTCGTGTTGGAGCGCCAGCTAAAGTTTGTTCATTAGTGCCATCTATAAAAGTTTTAAAATTTTTATGAAATGATTTTGCTAAATGTTTTGCTTTTGCGTCATACGCAGTTTTATCCTTCCAAGTATTTCTTGGATTTAATACTTCGGTTGGCACATTTTCACAAGAAGTAGGCATTGCTAATTTAAAGATAGGATGCTTAATAAAAGGAACATTGTCTAATTTACCATCTAAGGCAGCGTTTATCATTGCTCTAGTATATTTTAATTTCATTCGGTTACCAATTCCGTAAGGTCCACCAGTCCATCCAGTATTAACAAGCCAAACATTAACATTGTGTTTGCTCATTTTATCGCTCAACATTTCGGCATATTTAGCAGGATGTAAAGGCATAAAAGGAGCTCCAAAACACGCAGAGAATGAAGGAACTGGCTCTGTAATTCCTTCTTCAGTACCAGCTACTTTTGCAGTATATCCAGAAATAAAATGATATGCAGCTTGACCTGGAGTTAATTTAGATATTGGAGGCAAAACACCAAAAGCATCCGCAGTTAAAAAGAAAATATTTTTAGGATTTTTTCCAATAGATGGTTTTTGGATATTTTGAATGTAATCAATAGGATAACTAACACGTGTATTTTGTGTGATAGAAGTATCTTTGTAATCTACCTCATTGGTACCTTCTTTAAAGATTACATTTTCTAATAAAGCACCATCTTTAATTGCCGCATAAATTTCAGGTTCGTTCTCTGCCGAAAGATCAATGACTTTAGCATAACAACCACCTTCAATATTAAAAACGGTATTACTATCTGTCCATCCATGCTCATCATCGCCAATTAATTTACGATTTATATCTGCCGATAGTGTGGTTTTTCCAGTACCAGATAATCCGAAAAAAATAGCAGTTTCATTATTCTTACCAACATTGGCAGAACAGTGCATTGGAAACGTATTTTTATTAACAGGTAAAATAAAATTCATTACCGAAAAAATACCTTTTTTTACTTCTCCAGTATATCCAGAACCACCAATAAGGATTACTTTACGTGTAAAATTGATAATACTAAAATTGTGCTGACGTGTTCCATCTCTGTCAGCAACAGCCATAAAAGATGGAGCTTGTAATACGACCCATTCTGGTTTGAAATTTTCCAATTCATTTTGAGTTGGCGTAATAAACATGTTGTATGCGAACAGACTTACCCATGGTAATTCGGTAACAACTCTTAAAGAGAGTTGAGAACTTTTATCAGCACCAGCAAAGGCATCACGTACATATAATTCTTTTTCAGAAAGGTAGTCAACTACTTTATCGTAGAGCGCATCAAATTTACCTGTATCAAACGGAAGGTTAATTGTACCGTCCCACCAAACCGTATTTTCGGTAATGGCATCTTTGACAATAAAACGATCTTTAGGCGATCTACCAGTAAATTTACCAGTATTTACAGCCAAAGCTCCTGAACTGGCAATTTTACCAATTCCCTTTTCAAGACAAATATCAATTAATTTTTTAGCAGAAAGATTCCAATGTACATTAGAACTATCTATTTTATATTCACTTAACGAAAACGTTTTCGTATCCATAATTTTTAGTTGTGTGTTTATAGGTTACAAATTTACATTTTATTATTACATGAGTTTTTTTTGGAGAAAAATTTATTAACGATTATTTGTTAATTTCTTTTTGCGAATTGATATAATAAAGACAACCAACCAAAAATGAGAAACAATCCACCAAGAGGAGTAACAAACCAAATACTTTTAGCCGCTATATTTCCTGCGGTTATTGCAAATAAAGAGCCAGAAAAGAATAAAATTCCGATAAAAAAGAACAAGCTAATACGATTTTTTACCTTTGTAGTAAAATCATTATATGTATTTACAAACAATAAAACAATTACATGATACATTAGATATCTAACTCCAGTTTCAAAATTTTTTAAACCATCAATGCCTAATTTCTCTTTTAATGCATGTGCTCCAAAAGCACCAAAAACAATAGCTAAAAAACCTAAAAATGCAGTAATACTTAAATTTTTGTTCATCTTATTTTGTTTGTACAAAGGTATTGAATTTTAATTTAGAATTTAAAATTAACTTATTGAAAAT
>JALSLK010000102.1 GCA_026988355.1 Flavobacteriaceae bacterium | reverse complement strand
GATCTATTCCAAACCATATCATTGAAGAATTGTAAGTAAAATTTGGAACTGTTCCAGAAAAATTATTGTTTCCTAAAATTAACCAATTTAACTGTGGTATATTGGTTAATTCATTTGGTATGGATCCAGTAAGTTGGTTATTATATAAATATAATGCACTTAAATTGGTTAAATTTCCAAGTTCTACAGGAATACTTCCTGCTAATTGATTATTTTGTAACCAAATTAGATGTAAATCTATAAGATTACCTAATTCTGTAGGAATACTTCCTGTTAACTGATTGTCATCTAACTCTATACTTCTTAGCGAACTAAAATTAGAAATTTGATTTGAAATTATTCCAGTAAATGCATTATCATTTAAACTTAAGTTTGTTAAAGTAGTTAAATTATATATTTCTGGAATTATTGTTCCAGAAATAGTATTGTTTCCTAGATCTAAAACTAATAAATTTGAAAAAGCATCAATTTCAATAGGCAAAGTCCCAACTAAATTGTTACCAGTCGTATTAGATTGAATTAATTCAATTTTTACGACTTTCCCTAGAGCACAATCTACCGTTAAACCAAACCAATTTTCTATTGGGTTTGCAATGTTCCAATCGTTTGTAGTATCTCCATCGTTTTCACTTGTCCAGTTTGCACCGTTGGTACTGTTGTACAGTGCAAGTAAGGCATCAATTTCGGATTGAGGAATAGCACACGGCGGATTGGTTACATTTAAAGTAATATTATTTCTTAAGATGGTTAAATCGGTTACAATAGTACTAGTTACTTCGCAATGATAAATGCCTGCATCTGTAGTTTGTAGGTTGTTTAAAACTAAGGTGTTGTTTGTTTCTCCTGTAATTTCTACATTATCTTTATACCATTGGTAATTGTTTTGTGAACCACTACAAGTTACCGTCATTGTGGTATTGTCACCTATATTTTTGTTTTGGGTGTCTATGGTGTTTATTTTGGCTTGTGGATGGTCTGTGAAACCTATAGCAATTCCTTGATAAAAAGAAAATTCATTTTCAAAATCACCAAACTGGAAAATATTATTGCTAATGTTTAAACTTTCAATTGATGTATTTATTAAAGAAGGTAAATTGCCATTGATGTTATTTCCATGAATCTCAAAATATTTAAGATTACTACTGTTTACAAATGCAAATGGAACACTACCAACTAAATTATTATTAGATAAATTTATTCCAGTAATTGAAGGACATCCTGTTACTATTTGATAAGGAATACTACCATTTAATAGATTGTTAGATAAATTTAAAGTTATAAGAGATGTAATGTTTCCTAATGCTGTGGGTAAATTACCTGTAAGTAGGTTGTTACTTAATTGTAGTTGTCTAAGACTAGTCATATTACCAAATTCAGGAGGAATATTACCTGATAGTTGAGTGCTAGTGATCCACAAACGTGTTAGTTGTGTTAAATTTCCAAAAGTTGCAGGAAGTGATCCTGAAATGTTGTTTGCGGATAAATTGATATAACTAATTTGTGATAAATTGCCAATTTCATTAGGGATTACTCCAATTAAATTGTTGCTTTGTATATCTAAAAAGTCAATGTGTAAGCCATCACTTGTAAGTGATATGCCTTTCCAAGCATTGGTTGGACATTGTGAAAAATCCCAATTATCTGTCGTGTTTGCATCTGTCTCACTTGTCCAATTTGTTCCGCCAAGAGCGTTGTAGATAGCCTGCAAGGCATCAATTTCGGATTGAGGAATAGAACACGGCGGATTGGTTACATTTAAAGTAATATCGTTTCTATAAATCGTTAAATCGGTTACTATATTACTGGTTACTTCGCAATGATATACGCCTGCATCGCTTAATTGAATGTTGTTTATTTGTAAGGTTGCTGTTTGCGTTCCTGTAATATTCGCTGTATTGGCTAATGGAATGCTTCCTTTATACCATTGGTAATAGTTTTGTGAACCGCTACAAGTCACGGTCATTGTGGTGTTATTACCTACATTTTTATTTTGAGTGTCTATGGTGTTTACTTTGGCTTGGAGAGAGTCGTCAAAATAATTGAGATTTGAATCGTACCAAGAGAACTCATTTTCAAAATCACCAAATTCATAGGCATTCTCTGAAAAATTAAAACGCGTTAAATTTATTGAAGATGTAAAATCTGGAATAGTACCTGAAAGTTGATTGACATGAACGTATAAATCTTCTATAGTATTATTTACAAGCGTGTTTGGTATTGTTCCTGTAAATTGGTTACTGTTTAATCGTAATTTCCTTAGTGTTGCAATATTTCCTAAAACAGAAATAGCACCATTTAATTGATTGTTATTTAAGTATAAACCTTCTAAGCTTGCAAAATTGCCAAATTGAGTTGGTATTGATCCTGATAATTGGTTCTCATGTAATTCTAAAAAACGAAGATTTGCTAAGTTTGACAATTGCCAAGGAATAGTACCTGTTAATTGATTGTTATTTAAATACAACCATTCTAAATTAGGGATATTACTCAATGTTGCAGGAATACTTCCTGTAAGTTGATTACTCCCAACTGAAAATCGTGTTAGATGACTTAAATTTCCTAAATCTGGGTGAATAGTTCCTGATAGGTTGTTAAAGTGTAGCACCAAATCTTCTAAATTAGATAAATTACTTAATTCTTGAGGTATGCTACCTGTAAGTGAGTTACTGCTAAATTGTAGTTGTATAAGACTAGACATATTGCCAAATTCAGGAGGGATATTACCTGATAGTTGAGTGCTAGTGATCCATAACCTTGTTAGTCGTGTTAAATTTCCAAAAGTTGCAGGAAGTGATCCTGAAATGTTGTTTGAGGATAAATTGATATAACTAATTTGTGATAAATCTCCAATTTCATTAGGGATTACTCCAGCTAAATTGTTGTTTTGTAAGTCTAAATAATCAATATGTAAACCATCATTTGTAAGTGATATGCCCTTCCAAGCATTGGTTACTGGTTGCGTAAAATCCCAATCATCTGCGGTATTTGCATCTGTCTGGCTTGTCCAATTATTACCGTCAAGCGAGTTGTAAATGGCTTGCAATGCTGCTTTTTCACTAGTAGGTATTTGGGCAAATATACTTGTAGTTAAAAGTATAAATAGTATGTATAGTAATTTTTTCATTACTTAAAATTTTATTTTAGAAAAATGTATTTTTTTGCAATACTTTGAATTGAAATAATATTGAATCAAATATTTTGATATATTTTTTATAGGATATATGTTATTTTACTCGTAATAATTTCAGTTATTTCCTTTTGATCTTCTATGTCAATAGCTACTGTATCCAGATGTATTTTTTTTGAATTATCTTTTGTCTTTATATAGCCATTTAATAATTTAGAATAGATATGTACTTCTGTAATTTCGTGGTATGGATATAGCACATTTTCTTCGTTTTTTTTTAAAACAGTTAAGCCATTACTATCTAACTTAAGAACTGGGACTTTTGGATTATTGAGTATTTTTATTGCTTTTGTTATTCCTAAAATAATTATAGGTAGTAAAATCCAAAGGTAATAGTTAACATAGTAAATTCCTGCATAAAATACTAATGAAGCTAATATTGTAATTCCAAACCATATATATGGGTTTTCTTTCTTTGTATAGGTTAAATTAATCATTTATAAAAAATAGTTTTAAAAGGATAAAAGTATATAATAATACGAGTTGTAAAAAAATTGATTTATAAGCGTAGGTATTTAACTTATATTCGTAAATTAAAAATACAAAATTCGGTCAAATTTTGATAGAATTAGAAGAAATATTATTTATTTAAAATTTCAAAACGAATTGGTTTATTTGTTTTTTTTATACTTGCAATATAGCAAGGTTGTGTAATTATGCTAGTAGTAATTCCGCTAGACTTATGCTCCCTGTAATACACAATTGTCTCTCTAGCGTTAGTTTTAATATGGTCGATTGTAATAGAATTACCTCCAGTATTTTGCATTCCCATAAAAAGACCAATTACTGTATATTTCTCAAAATCAATTTTAGGAATTGGATAACCTGGTCTTCGAGTTTTATTAATGTTATTGTAAATAGAATAAAGTGATGCTTTAGATTCAATTATCAAAAGTTTGGATTCTTTTATATTACTATGACTAGTAGTTACTAATTCAGAAAAAGGCAATCTCGTTGTAGTGTAAGATGCTTCACTAGATGTATTCGTAGGAGTACTTTTACAAGAAACTAAGAATCCAAAAAATAAAATATTAAAATAGAGTTTTAGCATGGTTACTATATTTAGACACGAATTTACTAAAAAATAGAATAGGTATAGAATTTTTCCATTTTAAATTAAATCAATTTTTGGATGCTCCAAAAACTTGATATAAAGTTCAATTTACAGAATTCACGTAGAACACAAAGAAAAAATATGCAAATAATCGCTAAGAGATTTTTAAAGTATCTTTAATTTGCAAGTTAAAATGCGACCTAAACCAAAATACAATAGCATAGATAATAGGCGTATCAAAAGCAGCAAAAATTACTTTAAACAAAAAACCACTAATCAAAAGATTCGTAAAAATATCCCAAGGTAATATATCAAAACTACAAAGTAAAGTCAATACAATAAAAGTGTCAATAAATTGAGAAACAAATGTAGAGAAATTATTACGCAACCAAAGATGTCTACCTTTTGTTATTTTTTTCCAAAAATGGAAGATTCGAATATCGATTAATTGAGCAAATAAATAGGCAATCATAGATGCCAAAACAGCAAGAGGAGATAAACCGAATACTTGGTGAAAAGTTGTATTATTTATTGGAGAATTTTCTATGGCAGGAGCAAAGTCGGCAATTAAAATAATTGCAATAGAAAAAAAGGAAGCAAAAATACCAGCGATAACAACTTGATTTGCTTTTTGTCTCCCGTAAATTTCGGATAAAATATCGGTAATTAAAAAAGTTAGAGGATAAGGTAACAATCCGACAGATATTTCGAAACGATACCATCCAAAAGGGTTCCAATAAATGAATTTTTGAAAAATTAGATTAGATGCCACTAGTGAAGCAATAAATAGAGCTGCCAAAATTAAATAGATGATTTGTGCTTGTTCTTTTTTTATCATTCTGCAAGTAATACTTCAATAAACGTTTCAAATTCTTTTTTATAATTCAAATAAATTTGTCCAGTTGCAGGACCATTAAAACCTGTATGAATTTTTCTAACGACGCCTTTTTTATCTAAAATGATGGTAGTAGGATAGGAGCGTACCTTATCTAAAATAGGCATCTTTTCTTGTGCTTTTTTCTTACTTGTTGTTCCGTATTGTGCTAATAAAACAGGATATTTAATGGCGAGATCTTTTTTAAATTTTTTAATAAATTGAAATGCTTTTTCCTCCGTTTTAACATATTCGAATGCCAATGCAATAAAAGTAACGTCTTTATTTTTATTTATTTTGTAATATTCGGAATAATAACGACTTTCATCCAAGCAATTTGGGCACCAAGTACCAAATAATTGTACAATAACCACCTTATCTCGGAATTGTTTATCCGTTAAGGAAATCATTTTTCCAGTTTCGCTAGGAAATGAAAAATCAAACTTCTTTATATCTTCATTAATACGAGTAAGTGTATTAGAATCTGGCAATTTAAAAGTATTGTTTCGCATAGCAACAAAGGGTTCTGACCAATGATTTCCTGAGTAAAACGCACCTTGCATTTTATTTTCATTTACTGTTGCTGTAAATAGGAATGCGTGTGCTCCATCAAAAGTAGATAACTTTAATTGATTTCCATTTAAAACACCTTCCAAATAGCGATAATCTCCAGTAGTTGTCCGAAAAGTTCCTGTAACAATATTACCATTTTGTTTAAAAATACCTTTGGCGATGTATTTGTCTTTTTCTGAATTTGGGCTAAAAATCGTTTCCCAATTACCTGTAATATTAGTTGTTGATTTTTTATTAATTTTAAAGCGATTTTTAGTTTTTACAGTAGTAAAATTTACAGTACGATTCAATTCTTCTTTAACAAAATTACCATATAAAAGACCATTTTTTATTTTTGCAACGAAATAACTGGTAAAAACTGGCATTCTAATGTAAACGGAATCGTTTTTATAGGTAATATCTGTTATTTCAATAATTTCGTTTGCATTTAAGATATTTATTTTAGTTTCATTTTCTACATTAAAATTAAATGGGAGTATTTTATTTTCATCTATTTTTAAAATAGCTTGATAATTTCCTGTAATTAATTTTTCTTTTTTTTCTACACTACAGGATTGTAGCACGATTATGAAAACTAAAAATATGCCTTTCATCAAAATTTATTTTATGTTGCTTTCGGAAAGATACGATTATTTTTATTTTTCTGTTTTTGATGCCTATTTAGCGCATTTCAAAATTGAATTGGTATGACATATAGAGTATGTCTTTGAATTTCCTATTTAACATAATATTAATTATAATACGTTTTCGTACTATAATAAGTCATTATGTAAAATTGATAAAGTTATAATAAAAAATTTAATTATCTTTGTTATATGATACAGTTAGAAAAATATATAGAAATTAATAAAGAAAAAAGGTTTGGTAAACCTATAATCAAAGGTACAAGAATCTCTGTTTATGATATTTTATCATTGCTATCTAATGGAATGACACGTAAAGAGATTATAAATGATTTTCCAGAATTAACAAATAAGCAAATTAATGCTTGTTTATATTTTGCTGCAAAAAGAGAACAGAATCATTTATACGCTTCATAAATGAAATTATTATTTGATCAAAATATTTCTTTTAGATTGGTGAATAAAATCATTGATGTTTTTCCTAATTCTAAACAAGTAAGAGAATTGGATCTTGAAGATGCTTCAGGTTCTGAAATATTTGATTATGCCAAAATTAATGATTTTACAATAGTTACTTTTGATGCTGATTTTTGTGGAATGAGTGTGTTAAAAGGTTTTCCACCTAAAATTATTTGGATTAGAACAGGTAATTTAACCACAAATAATATTGAATTATTTTTGAAAAGTAAATCAAAATTAATTTTGGAGTTTTTAGAAGAAAATTTTGCTTGCCTTGAAATTAATACATTATAATCCACTCCACACACATTTACTCATACTTTTATATTTTATTTTTTGAAATCGTGAACCTCATTCTTCGGTTTTGCTCCACTGTTTCTGCCCTAACCCAAAATAAGTGTTTACTCAAGGCGTTAATATGGAACAGTCTCAAAACTTGTGGGATTTTTATATTTAGGCAAATAATTTTTGTAATCTAAACATGAAGAAATCCACTTTTCTGACTCCTCTTAATTGTGTTCTAAACCCTTTTATTTTAGCAT
>JALSLK010000101.1 GCA_026988355.1 Flavobacteriaceae bacterium | reverse complement strand
AACAATTTAGAAGACCATATGATAATGCTGCAAGGAAATCAAAGTAGAGTGAAAAAGTATTTTAACCATAAAGATATCAAATATGCAGCTTGATATAATTACGGTTAGAGCTCGTCAGGTTAATATGCTTAAAATTTTAAGATTGTAAAACATAAAAATATTTTAAATCTATTTAGCGCATTTCAAAATTGAATTGGTATTATTAGTTTCTTAGTTAAGTGTGTTCATTATTTTGTTAAGAAGATTTTAGATGTTAAAATTTTATAGGAAACTCTTTACGTACCTTTCCTACATAATTTAAAAGAGAGAATATGCAAGATTTCCCCAATGATGATGATCATTTAGCCTTGTCTAAATTTGAATCCATGTTGCAGTCAAATAAAGTGTATTTCTTTGATTCCGAAGAATTTGAAGGGATAGTTTATTACTATATGGATAGCGGAAAAATAAATTTGGCTAAAAAAGCAATAGCTCTAAGTTTAACACAACATCCAACTTCTGTCTCGTTAAAATTGATAAAAGTGGAGTTGTTAATTTTTGAAGATAGGTTAAAAGAAGCAGAAAAATTATTACAAAGTTTGGAAAGTATCGATCCAACTTTCGATGAAATTTATATACAAAGAGCAGCTATATTTTCTAAATCGGATAACCATAATGAAGCAATTATAGAATTAAATAAAGCCTTAAAAATTACGAACGATTTAGGAGATGTACATGCTCTTTTAGGCATGGAATATCTATTTTTAGAACAATTTGATACAGCTCGAAAAAGCTTTGAAATTTGCTTAGAAGACGATGTTGAAGACTATGCTGCTCTTTATAATATTATTTATTGTTTTGACATGCTAGATAGTCATACCGATGCAATTGAGTTTTTAAATAACTATATAGATGAAAATCCATACTGCGAAGTAGCTTGGCATCAGTTAGGAAGGCAATTTACGACTTTAGAAAAGTATAATGAAGCAATACGAGCATACGATTACGCCATATTAATAGATGAATATTTTATTGGAGCATATCTAGAAAAAGCAAAAGTTTTCGAAATTCAAAAGAAATATGAAGATGCTATTTTAAATTATATTATCACATTAAAACTAGATGATCCAACAGCATTTACGTATTTGCAAATAGCAAACTGTTATGAAAAATTGGAGAATAATAAAATGGCAATTAAATATTATCATAATGCAGTCGTAGAAGATCCAATGTTAGATAAAGCATGGTTACTTTTAACAAATTTATATTTGGAAGATGGTAATCCACAAAAGGCATTGTACTTTATTCAAAAAGCATTAGAAGTAGACGGAGAAAATTATGATTTTTTAAATCAATTTGCAGAGATAAACATTCATTTAAATCTTTTCGAAGAAGCCTCAAAAGCATTTCAAAAATCCATTCAACTAGGAGATAAAAGATTGGAAGTTTATTTGGCATTTACAGATACATTGCACTTTATTGGAGATTATGATGATGCTTTACAAAATTTATTTGAAGCAGAGAAAATTTATACAGAATCCGCAGAAATATATTATCGTTTAGGTGGAATTTGTAACCTTTTAAGAAAAAATGATGCTGTTATTTTATATGTAGAAAAAGCACTAAAATTAGATTATTCTTATCGTAATATAATTGAAGAGTTGTATCCAGAAATGTATAAGAACGATGCTGTAATAAAACTATTGAAAAAGTTTAATGTATAGTATGAATAGGACATTTAAAGATTATTTTGTAATTGCATTAAAAGGTATGGCAATGGGTGCTGCAGATGTTGTTCCTGGAGTTTCTGGTGGAACAATAGCTTTTATTTCTGGAATTTATAACGAACTTATAGATAGTATTAATTCTATTAATTTAAAGAATTTAAAATTGTGGAAAACGGATGGGTTTGTGGTTATGTTTAAAGCAATGAATGGTTCCTTTTTATTGAGTTTATTTATCGGAATTGGAATTAGTATTATTTCATTAGCACAACTTTTTAAGTTTCTGTTAGAAACAAGACCAATTTTGTTATGGTCTTTTTTCTTTGGATTGGTAGTGGCAAGTGTTCTTTTTATTGGAAAGCAAATTCCAAAATGGAACGTACTAAATGTTATTTTATTAATATTTGGTGCAGTAGTAGCATATTACATTACCATTATACCAGCAATGAATGCATCGAATAATTCGCCATTATTTTTAATTTTAGCAGGAGCATTAGCAATTTGTGCAATGATTTTGCCAGGAATATCAGGAGCTTTTATATTGTTATTATTAGGCGCTTACAAGCCAGCATTAGATGCCATTCATAATCACGATTTTAAACGGATTGCATTTTTAGCATTAGGAGCAATTATAGGAATGTTTAGTTTCGCTAAAGTATTAAAATGGTTATTTGAACATTATAAAAATGCAACATTAGCAATTTTAACTGGATTTGTACTTGGCTCACTAAATAAGATTTGGCCGTGGAAAAAAGTAATAAAATCGGAAGTGATTAATGAAAAAATAATGATTTTAGAAGAAAAAGCAATTTTACCATCTCATTTTGAAGGAGAAAATCACTTTACAATTGCAATTATATTAGCAGTTATTGGATTTGTATTGATTCTATTCCTCGAAAAAATAGGACGACAAAATAGTAAAATGTAAATCTAAACTCATAAATTAATATTATTTTTACAGCAATGAATATTTTGAACTTTTTAGAATTTGGTTTTCTTGATTTTCTAGATATAATATTAGTGGCAATTTTGCTGTATAATATCTATAAATTAGTAAGAGGAACTGTTGCAATTAATATATTTTTTGGAATCGCAATTATATATTTAATCTGGAAATTTACTGAGGTATTACAAATGGAAATGCTAAGTGATATTTTAGGAAAATTTATTGGAGGAGGTTTTATTGCTCTAATTATTGTATTTCAACAAGAAATTAGAAAATTTTTATTGATGCTTGGCTCTACTAATTTTGCTTCAAAAAAAGGTTTTTTAAAACAAATAAAATTTTTAAGTTCAGACGAAATGTCTTCAGAGATCGATGTAGAAAGTATTGTTAACTCATGTGTTGACATGGCAAAAACAAAAACTGGAGCATTAATTGTTATTGGTAGAAACAATAGTTTAGAAAGTTTTAAACTTACTGGAGATAAAATGCATATCGAAGTTAATGTACCTATTTTAAAAAGCGTTTTTTATAAGAATAGTCCACTTCATGATGGTGCAATTATTATAGAAGATAACATTATTACTGCGACACGAGTAATATTACCAGTTGCTAGAGATATTAATATTCCGCTGCGATTTGGTTTACGTCATAGAGCTGCATTTGGAATTTCATTACAAACAGATGCATTAATATTAGTCGTATCTGAAGAAACTGGTAAAATTTCGTATATTAAAAATGGCGAGTTTATCTTATTTGATGATTACGATAAACTAATAGAATTAATTCAAAAAGACTTGGTATTATAGATGGATGGCTTAAGATAATGCGAATTGCATTTCATATAAATTACTATAATACCCATTTTTTGCTAATAACTCTATATGAGTTCCTTGTTCAACAATATGCCCTTTTTCCATTACAATAATTTTATCTGCTTTTTTTATTGTTGCTAAACGATGTGCAATTACAATAGAAGTTCTGTTTTGTGTGATTAGGTCTGTTGCTTTCTGAATTAATAATTCCGATTGCGAATCAATCGAAGAAGTAGCTTCATCTAAAATTAAAATACTAGGTTTATTTACATACGCACGTAAAAAAGCAATCAATTGTCTTTGTCCAGAAGATAGCATGACACCTCTTTCTTTAACATTGTATTCGTAATTTTTTGGAAGACTCATAATAAAATCATGAACACCAATTTGTTTTGCAGTATTTTTAACTGTTTCTAGTTTAATACTCGAATTATTTAGCGTAATATTGTTATAAATAGTATCGGAGAATAAAAAGACATCTTGTAATACGACTGCAATTTGTTTTCGTAATTGCTGTAAATTTATACCATAAATATTTTTACCATCTAACTTTATTTCTCCAGAATCTATTCGGTAAAACCGATTTAATAGATTGATAATTGTAGATTTTCCAGCACCTGTTGCGCCAACAACAGCTATTGTTTGTCCCTTTTTTACTTCAAAAGAAATACCTTTTAATACTTCTTCATTTTTAATATAGCTAAAGTGTACATTGTGAAATAGAATATTTCCTTTTAGAATTAAATTTCCTTTGGATGAAATTTCTTCTTGTTTATCTTCATCTATAATTTTAAATACACGATCGGCAGCAACCATTCCCATTTGAAGCGTATTGAATTTATCCGCAATTTGTCTTAAAGGTCTAAATAACATTTGATTCATCATAATAAAACCAATTATTTCGCCAGCAGAAGTATTACCAGAACTCAGCATATCGGTTCCACCATACCATACGACAAAACCAAGAGTAATTGATGGTACGACTTCAGCAATAGGAAAGAAAATGGAATTATACCATACGGTTTTAATCCATGCTTTTTTATGTTTGTTATTAATTTCTTTAAATTGATTGTATTCTAATTTCTCCCTACTAAATAATTGTACAATTTTCATTCCAGTTAATCTTTCTTGAATAAAGCTATTTAAGTTAGAAACTTCGGTACGAACTTCTTGAAAGGCACCTTTCATGGCATCTTTAAAAATTTTTGTGGCATATATTAATATAGGAAGAGCTGCAAAAACAATAAGTGCAAGTTGCCAATTTTTGTATAACATTACAATTGCAATAACAATCATCTTTAGCAAGTCGCTAATAATCATAAATAGACCTTGACCAAAAATACTAGAGATAGTTTCAATATCCGAAACTACACGTGTAACTATTTTACCAACTGCTGTTTTATTAAAATAGCTCATTTTAAAATATACAATATGTTTGTATAATTGAGTTCTTATATCTTTTATAATATGTTGTCCAAGCCAGTTTGCATAAAAAATAAATAAAAACTGAAATACAACCTCTAAAAGTAATATACCAAACATGATTAAACTAAAATTTAAAACTTGTTTGGCATTTTTTTGAGTAATGTATTCATCTACTATTGTAATTAATAAAATAGGTCTTACAGCAGCAAACATAGCAAGTAACAATACAGATATAGTCGCTATGGTAAATGCAAAGCGATAATTTTTGATGTATAAAAGTAATCGTTTAAAGAGTTTTAAGTCAAATACTTTTCCTGTTACCTTTTGTTTAGTCATTCAAATACGAAATAGTGTTTTACAAAAATACTATTTATATATGGAATTTGGATAGGTAATTTTTGTTAAAAACAAACCTTGTGCAGGAACCGAAATACCAGCTTTAGTTCGGTCTTGATTTTCAATGATTTCAATAAATTCGATGATAGAAACTTTATGAATGCCAACATTATAAAGCGTACCAACAATAGCTCTTACCATATTTCTTAAAAAACGATTTGCAGAAATGTGAAAAACTAATAAATCGCCAATCTTAATCCATTTAGCTTCAGTAATATTACAGTTATAGGTAAAGACATCGGTTTTTGACTTAGAGAAACATTTAAAATTAGTATAATTGAGTAGGAGAGAAGCAGCTTCATTCATTTTGTCAATATCTAATATTTTGGTTTTAATTTGCCAAGTACTATCTATTAAGAATGGGTTTTTGCCTTGCCAAATTTGATATTCGTAGCTTCTATTTATTGCATTAAATCTAGCATGTACGTCTTTACGTACTTCAAAAATTTTTAAAATGCATATCGTATCTGCTAAAAAAGCATTCAATCTATTTTTAAGATTAGTACGATCTATTTGTAAAGTTGTTTCAAAATGTGCAAAAATTTGTTTGGCATGTACGCCAGAATCTGTTCTTCCAGCACCAACAATATTGGTTTTATTTTTTAAAAGTTTAGACAAAGCATTTTCTAAAACTTCTTGAATTGAAATTACATCAGGCTGTCTTTGCCAACCGTGGTAGTTTTTTCCATGATAAGAGAGTTCAATAAAGTATCTATATCGTTTTTGATTGTTAGTCATTTGTCGAATAATATTCTCTGTTGTTTTATAATCTTTGCCTTACAACTTCGTATAAAGCAATGCCACAAGCAACAGAAACATTTAAAGATTCAATTGTTCCAGACATAGGTAATTTAGCTTTGTAATCGCTATTTTTTAATATGGATGGAGATATGCCTCGATGTTCAGATCCCATTATTAAAGCAGAAGGTAGACTAAAATCTACATCATAAATTAAATTAGTTGTTTTTTCGGTAATGGAAATAATTTGTATTTCTGAAGCCTGTAAAATAAATAAAGCATCTTTAATATGTTCTACTTTACAAATTGGTATATTGAATGCTGCTCCAGCAGAAGTTTTAATGGCATCTGCATTTAATGGTGCATTACCATGGTTTGGAATTACGATTCCGCTAACAGAAGAACATTCTGCAGTTCGAATGATTGCGCCAAAATTACGAACGTCACTAATTTGGTCAAGTAATAGAAATAATGGAGGTTTGTTTTTATTTAGTTCTTCATTAATTAAAGTTTCTAAGTCATAAAAAACGATAGACGATATTTTTGCAACTGCGCCTTGATGATTTTGGTATTTAGATAGTTTATTCAACTTTTCGATAGGCACATAACTAGAGGCAATTTTATTGGTTCTAATTATACCAGTAAGTTCATTCATAAGAGAACCTTTTGAGTCTTTTTGTAAATAAACTTTTTCCATTTCTTTACCAGAATTTATCGCTTCAATAATGGCTCTAATTCCAAAAATATGTTCTGTATTTTGCATGTTGCAAAGGTAGTTTTTTTTGTATAAAAAAAGGCCATCTTAAATAGATAGCCTTAAATATTGTATAATTCTATTTTAGATTAAAATTTTTTTGTTAATGATGTTTCCATTTTCCAACAGAACTCTTACAATAACAAATCTTTCATCTCCAATTTCGGATTTTGAAATCATAAAATTTTCTTTATTTGGAGAATTATTATACAGTTTTTTTCCTAATAAGGAGTATATACTTACATTAGAAATAATATTACTATCTATAGATTTAATGATAATAGTACTGTTTTCAGAATAAACGATAACAGAATTTTTATTAAAATAATCATTTGTTTTTAACACAAAACTTGGAAAATTTTGAAAAGTAACCCAATTTGAAAAAGAAGTACCATTACATATACTTCTAACCTGTGCAACATAAACTCCTGATAGACCAGAAACAGATAAATTTTCATTTGCAGTTGTAAGTGTTGTCCAAGTTGTATCTCCAATTGGTCGATATCTTAACTCATAAGTAGCACCAGTTATATTGTCCCATGTAAAATTTGCTGTTCCAAATAATAAGCTGGCATTAAGATTAGTAGGATCATTGGCAGTACAATTTCCGCTAAACTGTAAACCAGTAATAATTAAAGAAAAATTTTGACTTCCATTTGTCAATGCACCTTTATGAGTAACAGTAATTGTATAACTTCCATTTGCTCCATCAATATCGATCCTTTCAAAGGGGTCAACTATATTATCTGCGGTAGTATTTGTATTTACTGAAGTTAATTTATAAGGAAATGATGTATTTGCATTTTGAGTAATTCGTATGTCTAAATCATTTACTAAGGCAGGAGTTGTATCATTAG
>JALSLK010000100.1 GCA_026988355.1 Flavobacteriaceae bacterium | reverse complement strand
TACCTCAAAACGGCTAGGCTTTAGAAATTGGCAAAAATCCGACAAATTACCTTTTGCAAAAATGTGTGCAGATAAAGCCGTAATGGAATTTTTTCCCAATACAAGAACCAAAGAAGAAAGTGATGCTTTAATAGATAGGCTAAGTAAACATTATCTAAAATTTGGGTATACTTTTTTTGCTGTTGATGAACTAAAAACAAAACAATTTATTGGTTTTATCGGAATAATAAACACCGATTTTGAGGCCTTTTTTACTCCTTGTGTAGAAATTGGTTGGCGTTTACAAAAAGAAAGTTGGTATAATGGTTTTGCAACGGAAGGTGCAAAAAGGTGCTTAACATACGGTTTTGATAAATTTAATTTTAAAGAAATATATGCAATAACTCCTTTAAAAAATCTGAAATCAGAAAATGTAATGCTAAAAATTGGTATGCAAAAACAAGGCTCCTTTGAACATCCAAAAATTGAAGATGGACATTGGCTAAAAACAGAAATGTTGTATAAAATAGAACGATAGAAATTAGAAGAAAGAGAATGAAACTATTTGGTTAATTCTTTTTTAATTTTTTCATATTCTTCTTTTGTATTTACATTTTTAATAAGCGAATTATCTACTTCTATAAGTTCTATTTCATTATTTTTTAATGTTTTAATTAAAGACAATTCTCCCCGAGAAAGTTGTTGTAATAAAACTGGATATGCTTTAGGTTCCCAAATAGTAATTAACGGCTCTGGAAAATCTTTGTTTTTGCCTATAAAAGCGGTGGCTATTTTTGAAGGATTTCTTTTATAAATAAGCTTTTGAATCAAGTATTTATTAATAAAAGGTAAATCTGTGGCAACAACTAACCATGCTTTATTTGGATTGTACATAAAGGCAGAACAAATACCGCCAAAAGGACCTAAATCTGTAAATTTATCGGTAATTATTTGTGTATTTTTTATTTGTGAAACATCTCTTAGTGAGTAGAAAATGTCGTTTTTTAAAATAAAATCACCTAAAATATCCTTTAAAAATTCACGATGTGGTTTACCGTGATAATCTAGCATACTTTTATCTGTACCCATTCTTGTGCTTTTACCTCCAATAAGTATTAAACTATTTATTGGAGCAATTTTTTCGAAAATAAGATTTTCAATATGGTTACATATAGAATCTAAATCTTTAAAATCGTATGAAATTACATTAGAAATAGTTGGATATTTTACAAGCAGATAATCTGGAAAATGGGCATTTGCATTTAATCTAATCACAAATTGGACATTTGTTAGATACTCTAAATTTTGTAAAAGTAAGTCTTCACTGTCCGAAGTTAGAACTAAAATTTGTTGCTTAACAGTAGGAAAATAGCTTCCATTTAGAAGTAAAAAATCTAACTGAGAATGGTATAAGTCCTCTTTAATTCGCAAATTATTAGAATTTGTAAAAAAGTCCGTTTTCCACTTTTTTTGTAATTTTTTATTGATTTTTTGTAAAAAATCGGTAATAAAAGAGTCTTTTAAGCCGAAAAAAGCAATTTCATTAGCTGTAAAAATACCGCTATTTCTTTTTGTTAATTTATTTTTATTTCCCATTTTTTGACAAAACATTATTCAACTCCTAACACTTCGAGACAACATGTAACACTTCTCATTTATTTTAGCATTTTAATTTTTTGATATGAAGCTTGAATACCATGAATTAAAGCAGAGCTAAAACCTTCTTGTTCCATTTTATTTAAACCTGTAATAGTAATACCTAGAGGTGTTGTAACTTTATCAATTTCACTTTCTGGATGATTATTATTTTTTAAAATTAGCGAAGTTGCTCCTTTAATAGTTTGCGCTGCTATTTTTTGAGCTTCATCACTTTCAAATCCTATTTCGATTCCTGCTTGCATGGCAGCTCTAACATATCGAAGAGCAAATGCGATACCACTTGCTGCTAAAACGGTAGCCGAACCCATTAATTCGTCTTCAATAAAGAGCGATTCTCCAAGATGTGAAAATAAATCGGAAACTATCTTTTTCTGTTTTTCAGAAGCATTATTAGTAGCAATACAAGTCATGGATTCTTTAATAGCAATTGCTGTATTTGGCATTGCTCGAAACAAAGTTACCGAAGGATTTATTTTTGTAGTAAAATCTTTTAAAGTAACTCCTGTAATGGTAGAAATTACAATCTGATTTTCTAACGTATCGGTAATATCTTGTAATACATTATCTAATTTATGAGGTTGTACGCAAAGCCAAACTAAATCTTTTTCTTTAATTGCAGCGATATTATCATCGGTTGTATGTACCCCTAATTTTTTAAAGTTTTTTAAGGTTTTATAATTTCGTTTGGTTAAGGTTAGATTTTTTGGTTTAACAACACCTGCTTCCAATAAACCATTTGCAATAGATTTCCCTAAATTTCCAGTTCCGATTATAGCTATTTTCATTTATAGTTATTTTATTTTATAGTTGCCTCATATTGAGAAATCCACTCTTTTACTGTATATTTTTGCATTAGTTGAGCGATTAAATCAAACGGAATATCTTCCATTTTTTTTAAACGAACACCGCTTTTTCCCATATCTAATTTGTATTTACAATGTTTGGGATATTCGGACACAAACCAGTTGTATATTTTTGGATTTGCATAAATTCCTATATGATACAAAGCAATAAAGTTTTTTTGAGAGGCTAAGTTTACAAAAGGAAGTGGTGTGTTAGGTGTACAATGATACCCTTTAGGATATGTTTTTAATGGCACAACATAACCGAGCATACCATAATTAAGACACTCTTCGAAACCTTTAGGAATAGTATCTAGAATAATTTTCCGAAGTTTATTAATATATGGTTTTCTATCTTCTGGAATGTTTTTTAAATATTCCTCTACTGTATTTGCTTTAATTTTCATAATAACAGATTAGCTATATCGTAAAAATACTAAAATATGACCATTTCATTTTATAAAAGTGTTATTTTTGATATTATATATAAAAATATGCATATTGAGGCGTTTCGAGATTATTGTTTAAGCAAAAAAGGAGTTACCGAAGGATTTCCTTTTGGAGAAGATGTACTTGTTTTTAAAGTGTTGGATAAAATATTTACACTAACATCATTACGAACAGACGAATTTAAGGTAAATTTAAAGTGTAATCCTGAAAGGGCAATCGAATTAAGAGAAGAGTTTGAAAGTGTACAACCTGCATTTCACATGAATAAAAAGCATTGGAATACTATACATGTTGCTCGTTTTTCAAACAGTTCTTTATTTATGGAATTGATCGATCATTCGTACGATTTAGTAGTTAAAGGTATGACAAAAAAGAATAGAACATTATTAACCTAAGTTCGACCTAAACTGTAAACAATTTTTTATCGAATTGAGGTTATTAGATGAAATCTAAGAATATAGATAGTTCTTACAGATTTTTTAATTCTTTAATCGTTTTTGTAGGATTATCGCTTTTAAAAACATACGAACCTGCAACCAGAACATCTGCTCCAGCAGCAATTAACTTTTTACCAGTAACGCTATTAACACCACCATCTATTTCGATTAGAGTTTTAGAACCTGATTTATCTATTAAATCGCGTAATTGAATTACTTTTTTATAAGTGTTTTCAATAAAGGATTGTCCTCCAAAACCAGGATTTACACTCATTAGTAAAACGACATCAATATCTCTAATAACATCTTCTAATACTGCGATTGGTGTATGTGGATTTAAGGAAACTCCTGCTAACATATCTTCATTTTTAATTGCCTGAATTGTTCGATGTAAATGAGGACAAGCTTCGTAATGAACCGTTAAAACATCCGCACCAACCTGTTTAAATGTTTTAATAAATTGATTGGGATTAACAATCATTAAATGAACATCTAATGTCTTTTTTGCATGTTTTTTTATTGCAGAAATTACAGGCATTCCAAAAGAAATGTTTGGTACAAAAACACCATCCATCACATCTATATGAAACCAGTCGGCATCGCTATTATTTATCATTTCGATATCTCGTTGTAGGTTGGCGAAATCGGCAGCTAGTATGGATGGAGCAATTAAATGTTTCATATATTTTTATTTTTTACAAAATAACATAAAAAAACTCGTTCTTTTTGGAACGAGTTTTAATGTTTATTATGAAGTTATTAACCTAAATATGTTTTTAAAATTTTACTTCTAGAAGTGTGTTTTAGTCTGCGTATCGCTTTTTCTTTAATCTGACGAACTCTTTCTCGAGTAAGTTCAAAAGTCTCTCCTATTTCTTCTAAAGTCATTGGATGTCCTTCGCCTAAACCAAAATATAAAGAAACAACATCTGCTTCTCTAGGTGTAAGCGTATCTAATGCTCGTAAAATTTCAACTTTTAGAGATTCGTGTAATAAATTTCTATCTGGTATTGGAGATTCTCCAGAACGAAGTACATCGTAAAGGTTAGAATCTTCTCCTTCAATTAATGGTGCATCCATAGATACATGACGTCCAGAATTTTTCATAGATTCTTTTACATCATTAACCGTCATATCTAATTCTTTTGCAATTTCTTCTGCGGATGGAGGTCTTTCATTATCTTGTTCTAATCGAGCAAACGTTTTATTAATTTTATTGATAGATCCTATTTTATTAAGTGGCAATCTTACAATTCTCGATTGTTCTGCTAAGGCTTGTAATATAGATTGACGAATCCACCATACAGCATAAGAGATAAATTTGAAACCTCGAGTTTCATCAAAACGTTTCGCTGCCTTGATTAATCCTAAGTTTCCTTCATTAATTAAATCTGGTAGTGTTAACCCTTGATTTTGATATTGTTTAGATACAGAAACAACAAAACGTAAATTAGCTTTTACTAATTTATCTAAGGCACGTTCGTCTCCAGCTTTTATTCGCTGTGCTAATTCCACTTCAATATCTGCAGTAATCAAATCGACTTTCCCAATTTCTTGTAAGTACTTGTCTAATGATGCGGTTTCACGGTTAGTTACCTGTTTTGTAATTTTTAGTTGTCTCATATTATTTTACTGTTTTAATAGTTACGTACTTATTATACGTAACAAACATGAAAAATGTTACAAAAATTATTTTTTATTTTTATTTAGTTAAAAATCAGTGTATTGTAAATTGTTTTAAAAGATTCAATCTCTTAATTAAATTCTCTATTTGATTATAAATTGGTTTAAAAAAAAGAATTCGCTCTTTTAAACCCGTATTTGATAGTAACCTTGAATTACTTAATTGTTCGTGTAAAAAACCTTCTATTGCATTACATGTATATTGGTCTTCTATCTTATAATAACGAAGTAAGGAGTAAGGAGATATTAATGTTTTCTTATTTTTATTTTTAATAATAATGTTATTGTTTAAGTTTAATAACTCGTTGTGGTAAAGTTTAAATTCTGTTTGTTTTTTATTTTGTCGTTTCCCTAAATATGCAGATTCTTCAATTTCTTTTATCGTCTTTCTTAAATCGTTACAGATTAATAATGCAGATTTATAAGAGAGTAACTTTGTTTCAAAAAAATAAAAAATTTGATTTACAATACTATTTATGATACCGTAATTCCAAAGTTCTGTAATATTAACATTACGGTATGCGATTCCTGCTTTCTGAGTTGCTTGTGTTAATGAAGTTGGAAATATAAATTTTTCAAAAGAAATATTCTTTTTAGGAACATTTTCATTTAGAATATAAAGCCAAACATAAATTTTAAATCGAGAAAGAAGATTGTTTTGTAATACATAAAATATAGGTAAATCTTTTGCACTATAAAAAATACTGCTTTTATCGTTATTTAATATGGATAAATCGTGTGTTAAATTTTTAAAATAATTTTCTAAATCAAGAGCATTTTTAATCTCTTTAGTCTTGGTAATTGTAATTACATTTTTTTCACCTAAGTTAAATAAATTGTTTAAGGAAATATTAAAATATTTAGATAGTTTTATTGCATCTTCTAATGAAATTGAAGTTTTTCCATTTACTCTTCTATATGCAGCATCGTAGTTAATATCTAATGCGATAGCTATTTCATCAATAAATGAAATGTTTTTAGAGCATTTTGTTTTTAAACTTTTAATAAGCTGGTCATCAATTATAGACATTATATTTTTTTGTTAATAATACAAATAATATTTGTATTTTTTGTATTTTTTACAAGTAATGTTCCTAGAATCTTATCTAATTTAGCCAACAGTTACGAAAAAGAAGAAACTCTTTAATTTATTAAAGAACTAGAAAAACTCTTATTTCTCCCCTTGATAAGAGTTTTTTGTTTATCTAAAAAATTTATTATAGTGGTGTTATGTATTTGTTTACAGATAATTACCCATAAAAAAAACCTCATTAGCACATTGCTAAATGAGGTTTTTTACTTTTGTAGAAATGTAACCTTAATTTTTGGGTTTATTTTCTTCTCTTGGAGGTCTTTGCAAAAGTGCTTTTCTAGAAACTTTTGGTTTTCTTGTCCTTTTATCTATTCCAAAGTATTTTACTTCAAATTCATCGCCCATATTTACCACATCGGTAACTTTATCTGTGCGTTCCCATGCTAATTCAGAGATGTGTAATAAAACTTCGTTTCCTGGTGCGTTTAGGTATTCTACTACTGCTCCAAAATCTAATAACTTAACTACTTTTACTTTATAAATTTCGTTTACTTGAGGTTTAAAAGTAATCGAATCAATCATTGCGATAACTTTATCTATCTTTTCTTGGTTTGTTCCTTGAATTTCAACAACTCCATTTTCGTCTTCATCTTCAGTAATTGCAATTACAGTATCTGTATCTTTTTGCATTTGTTGAATTACTTTTCCTCCAGGACCAATAATTGCTCCAATAAATTCATTTGCAACAATTACTTGCACCATTTTTGGGGCGTGAGGTTTAACAGTTTCATTTACTGAAGAAATAGTATCTGTTAATTTACCTAATATATGTAATCTACCATCGCGTGCTTGTTCTAAGGCTTTCTCCAAAATTTCGTAAGACAGTCCTTTTACTTTAATATCCATTTGGCAAGCTGTAATACCATCTGCTGTACCTGTTACTTTAAAATCCATATCTCCTAAGTGGTCTTCATCACCTAAAATATCGGATAAAACAGCATATTTACCAGATGCAACATCGGTAATTAATCCCATTGCAATACCTGAAACTGGTTTCTTTAAATCTACACCTGCATCCATTAATGCCATTGTACCTGCACAAACTGTTGCCATTGAAGAGGATCCGTTAGATTCTAATACTTCAGAAACAACTCTTACTGTATATGGACAATCTTCGGAAATCATTCCTTTTAAAGCTCTTTGTGCTAAATTACCATGACCTACTTCTCTACGTGATGTTCCTCGTAATGGTCTTGCTTCTCCAGTACAAAAAGGCGGAAAATTATAATGTAAATAGAAACGTTCTTCTCCTTCGTAAGTTGGTAAATCAATTCTATTTGCATCTCTAGACCCTCCTAAAGTAACCGTTGCTAATGCTTGTGTTTCTCCACGAGTAAAAACAGCAGAACCATGCGTTGATGGTAAATAATCTACTTCACACCAAATGTCTCTAATCTCTGTTGTTTTTCTTCCATCTAAACGAATTCCTTCGTCCATTGTTAAATTACGGATTGCTTCTTTTTGAGACTTACTATAATATTTAGACACTAAATGTCCTTTTTCTTCTAATTCTTCTTCCGTAAATAAAGCTTTTACTTCTTCTTTAATTTCAGAAAATTTTAAACCTCTTTCTTTTTTTGAAGTTCCTAATTTTGCTACTGCATAACACTTATCATAAGCATAATCATTTACTTTTTTTGCCGTTTCCTCACATTCATCTGCTTGTTTATATTCGCGAGTTTCTAAAACACGTCCTGCCTTTTTAGCAAGATTAACTTGAGCAGCACATTGTACTTTAATTGCTTCGTGAGCAAATTTGATAGCTTCTGCCATTTCTGCTTCGCTAATTTCGTCCATTTCTCCTTCGACCATCATAACAGATTCTGCAGACGCACCAACCATCATGTCAATATCTGCTCTTTCTAAATCTGATCTACTTGGATTAATAACAAATTTACCATCTATTCTAGCAACTCTCGCTTCAGAAATTGGATATTCAAAAGGAATATCTGTTAATGCAATACATGCTGATGCTGCTAAACCTGCAAGTGAATCTGGCATCACATCTTCATCGGAAGACATTAACTGAATCATTACTTGAGTTTCTGCATGATAATCTTTTGGAAATAATGGTCTTAAAACTCTATCTATTAGACGCATTACTAAAATTTCTTCGTTACTTGGTCTTGCTTCTCTTTTAAAGAAACCTCCTGGATAACGACCAGCTGCAGCAAATTTCTCTCTATAATCTACTGTTAATGGTAAAAAATTCATGCCTTCTTTTGCTTCGTAGGCAGAAACTACTGTTGCTAACAACATTGCTTTTCCCATTCTAACGACAACAGAACCGTGTGCTTGTTTTGCCAAACGACCTGTTTCGATAGTGATGACTCTTCCGTCATCTAATTTGATTTCTTCCGTAAATAATTCTGGAATCATATTTTTTTTATTGTGTATACTGTCTTCAATCAGTATACGATTAAACATTATTACTTTTAGTTGTGTGTGTTTTAAGTAACCAATGAAGTTTAACTGTTTTTATTAAGGTGTTTAAAATAAAAAAAGAGGCATAAAGCCTCTTTTTTTGATAGAAATTATTTTCTAATTCCTAATTCTTTTATTATTGCACGATAACGTAATACATCTGTTTTAATTAAGTAATCTAATAAACTTTTACGTTTCCCTACCAATTTTACTAACGAACGCTCTGTATTATAATCTTTACGATTATTCTTTAAATGTCCTGTTAAATAGTTAATTCGGTAAGTAAATAATGCTATTTGACCTTCTGTTGAACCAGTATCTGTTGCTGATTTACCGTGCTTTGCGAAAATTTCCGCTTTTTTTTCTTTTGTTAAATACATGCTAATATTTATTTAAATGATTTTTATGTATGCCTTCCCAATTATTCGAGATTTGGCTTTTGAGTTTGCAAAGATACGATGTTTTATTTAAACAACAAGGTTTTTACTTATTTATGGTAAAGACAATAATTAGAATTAAACTCTTAATTTTAATTTCCGTTTCAAGTTTTTGTTTAAGAAAAATCTTTATAAATAAAGAAAAATAAGCCTTTGTGTTTTTTACACCTAATTGATACCATCATTTTACTCATCGAAACGTATTGTTCCCTCAATATTGATTTTAAGAACACTTTATTATTTATAAATTTGATACCTATTATAACTTATAAATCACTTATTATGAAAAATCAATTTAGTTTAAGAATTAATAAACCTTGTTTAGAAAACTATAACCTATTTAAACCTACTTTAAATGGTGGCTTTTGTGGTAGTTGTCAAAAAGAAGTTATCGACTTCTCCAAAATGAATCCTCAAGAAATAATGCGTTTTTTTAAAAATAATCAAGCCGTCGACATTTGTGGGAAATTTAATTCCAACCAATTAAAAAACGAGACAGATAATTCGAATTCAAGAAAAAGATATAGTTTTTGGAGCGGAATTGGTTTAGCTTGTTTATCTATTTTTTCGTTTAATACAAGTCAGGCCCAAACAGAAGTAACTCAAAAAGCTTCTGAGAAAACCATAAAAAATCAAGATAAGAAAATTACTGTTAAAGGATTTGTTTTTGACGATTTAGGTCCAATATCCGATATTAATATCCTTTTACAAGGAACAACGATAAGAACTGCAACCGATTTTGATGGCTATTTTGAATTTCCAAAATCATTAAAAAATGGCGATGTCTTAGTTTTTAGTCAAATAGGAATGAAATCCCAAAAAATAGTAATTAATAATAGTAACCCTTCTTTAAATGTTGAATTGAAAGTAAATATGAAATCTGATACTTGTATTTTAATGGGCAGAGTTGCTGTTAAGCAAGTTTATAAGTCTAAAAGAAAAAATTAAACTTTATTTATTATGAAAAAAATATTATTTCTAGTTTTATTTTTCATTTTTATTATAGCCAGTGCTCAGATTGCTGATTTCAAAAATATAGATTTCACTAAAGCGGATAATATTGCTAAATTAAACAAAGGAGAGGGTTTACAAAATTTACCTCTTCTTTGTTATAAACTCACGTCAAAACTCCCTACTAAAGTTGAGAAATTTAGAGCAATTTATTCTTGGGTTTGTACTAATATTAGTGGTGATATTAAGCAGCATAATAAAATTTATAAGATACGGGAAAAATTAAAAAATGATAGTATTGCTCTTGTTAAATGGAATAATAAATATAAAAAAAAAGCTTTTAAAAAATTGTTAAAATACAATAAAACAATGTGTACTGGTTATGCATATCTAATTAAAGAACTTGCTTTTTTAGCAGATATAGAATGCAAAATTATTGATGGATATGGACGAACTATTAATTCTAATGTTGACTCGTTAGAAACTGCTAATCATTCTTGGAATGCCGTAAAATTGAACAACAAATGGTATTTATGCGATGCAACTTGGTCTAGTGGTTATATGAATGAAAACTATACATTTGTAAAAGATTATAATGATGGTTATTTTTTAACAAATCCAATATTGTTTGCTAAAAATCATTATCCGTTACATAAAAAATGGCTGTTAAATGAGATAACAACTAAAAATACATTTCTTAATTCTCCTCTTGTTTACGGTGAAGTTTTTAAATATAAAATTATTAACTTAACGCCTTCTAAGATGAATATTGAAGTTCGAAAGAATGAAGAGGTTAATTTTAATTTCAAAGCACTTAAAAACATTCCAACAAATACGGTTTCTTTAATTTATTATTTGGGCAATAAAGAAATCTTTTTAAACATCTACAATATTAAAAAGGAAAAAGGAATTATAACATTCAAAAACAAATTTAAATGGAAAGGTTTTTATGATGTACATTTAAAAATTAAAGATGACATTGTTGCGACCTATTCAATAAAGGTAATTAAACACAAAAAAAAGACGTAGTGCTATTTGCCTTTACTTTTGTAACTTTAGTGACTTCTATTCTTCTATTACATGCTCAAATTACGACTTCGCTAAGTTAGCTATTTTAACTTCTAACTGGAATATTTTGAATTAAATCAATGTATAAGTTAACTTGTTTTTTTAACTCTTTACGCTCGTAAATAGCATCTAAAAATCCGTGCTCTAATACAAATTCTGATCGCTGAAACCCTTCTGGTAAATCTTTTCCTGTTGTGTCTTTTACAATTCTAGGTCCTGCAAATGCAATTAATGCATTAGGTTCTGCTATATTAATATCTCCTAACATTGCAAATGATGCTGTAGTTCCTCCTGTTGTTGGATCTGTACAAAGTGAAATATATGGTATTTTAGCTTCTGCTAGTTGCGCTAATTTTACCGATGTTTTTGCAAGTTGCATTAAAGATAATGCTGCTTCTTGCATACGTGCTCCTCCTGATTTTGAAATCATTAAAAATGGAATATTTTTTTTGATGGAATAATCTATTGCTCGTGCTATTTTTTCTCCAACGACACTTCCCATTGAACCTCCAATAAAACTAAAATCCATTGCTGCAATAACTAATTCTTTACCAAGAGATTTACCAACTGCTGTGCGAACTGCGTCTTTTAATTTTGTTTTTTCTTGTGCTGTTTTTAAACGATCTACATATTTTTTAGTGTCTTCAAATTTTAATGGATCTTTTGAAATTAAATTTTTGCTTAATTCTTGGAATGTATTGTCATCAAAAAATATTTCAAAATATTCGTTACTTCCTATCCTTACGTGATAGCCATCTTCTGGACTCACATATAAATTTTCTTTTAATTCGTTAGAATCAATAACTTTTCCACTTGGAGTTTTATACCAAAGCCCTTTAGGAACATCTTTTTTATCTTCTGTTGAAGTCGTAATTCCTTTATCTTTTCTTTTAAACCAACTCATAATTTATGTTTATTCGTTACTGTGTTTATTTGTTTTAAACGATTCAACAAATAAACAAAAATTTTATTAACTTTTTTAAAGTACATCTATACAATTTAAGTCTTTAAAAGCTTGTTTTAATCGCTCTTTAAATGATTGTTCTCCAAAGCGCAACCATTTTCTTGGATCATAATATTTTTTATTTGGCAAATCGTCTCCTTCTGGATTTCCTATTTGCCCTTTTAAATATGCTGCATTTTGATTAAAATAATCACGAACTCCTGCCATAAATGCATATTGTAGGTCTGTATCGATATTCATTTTTACTACGCCATAACCTATTGCTTCTTTAATTTCGGCTTCTGTTGATCCTGATCCTCCATGAAATACAAAATCTACTGGATTTGCTTCTGTATTGTATTTTTTTTCAATAAATTTTTGAGAATTATCTAATATTTTTGGTGTTAATTTTACGTTTCCTGGTTTATAAACACCATGTACGTTTCCAAATGATGCTGCAATGGTAAATCGTTTGCTTACTTTTAACAATTCTTCGTATGCATAGGCTACTTCTTCTGGTTGCGTATACAATTTAGAGGCATCTACATCTGTATTATCTACACCATCTTCCTCTCCTCCTGTAATACCTAATTCGATTTCTAATGTCATTCCCATTTTATCCATTCTTTCTAAATACCGCTTACAGATTTCGATATTTTCTTGGATTGGTTCTTCGGATAAATCGATCATATGCGAACTAAATAATGGCACTCCATTTTCTTTATAAAAAGCTTCTCCTGCATCTAATAAACCATCTATCCAAGGTAATAATTTTTTTGCGCAATGGTCTGTGTGTAAAATTACAGGAATGTCGTATGATTTTGCTAATAAATGTACGTGTTTTGCTCCTGCTATTGCTCCTGCTATTGCTGCTTTTTGATTTTCATTAGATAATCCTTTTCCTGCATTAAATTGCCCTCCTCCATTTGAAAATTGAACTATTACTGGAGCATTTACCTCTTTTGCTGCTTCTAAAACACCATTAATCGAACTTGATCCAATTACATTTGCTGCTGGTAAAGCAAATTTTTTCGCTTTTGCTAGTTGAAATATTTCTTGGACTGTATTTCCACTAGCCACTCCTGATTTTATTTTTTTTGACATTTTTTTGAATTATAATGAGGTACAAAAATACAAAAAAGAGATTTTACTTCTGTTTAGAAAGGATAATTTATTCCAAAATTAAAAACGGCATGTTTAAAATTATAATTACGAAACCATTTGTTGTTTTGTAGATATGGTTCGTACGTTTTAAATCCAAAGTCTGTTCTAAAGATTAAAAATCCAAAATCATATCGCAATCCAAAACCAGAACCAATTGCAATATCTTGTAATGATTTTAAACTTTTAAATTTCGCTTCTTCGCTTGTTAAATCAGAATTAGTTATGTCCCAAACATTTCCTGCATCAATAAATAAGGCGCTATACAAACTATTAATTATTTTAAATCTATATTCAAAACTAGAAATAAATTTTAAATTTCCTATATTAAAATCCAAATTACTTTTTGAAGAACCTGGTCCTAAATCAAAAGTTTTCCATGCTCTAATATCGTTTGATCCTCCTGCTCGATAACTTCGACTAAATGGAATTTCGGTAGAATTGCCAAACGGTAATGCTGCTCCTACAAAGGTTCTAAAAACGACATTATTGTCATTAAATAAATTCCAATACCTTTTATATTCCATTTCCAATTTTACATATTGCGCCACTGGCAAACCAAAAAGAACTTTTCTTCCTTCTGCATTTTTCTTTGTTAATGTACTTGTTATAGATCCTGCTGAAGCTATCTTTCCTCTAAAAAAAGAAAAAGCATTGTCTTTAATTCCTTTTTTGTTATTAAATGTATAAGAGTATGATAAGATTGGCACCAATACATCTTCTGTTATAATATCTCTTCTTTCCTTTACTTTTTGTACTATATTATAGTTTTCAAAATCGGTATTTATAAAATTATTAGATGGACTTAACACATAATTTATATAACCTAATTCATTGGTTATTTGTCCGTTATTATCCATATTATTTGGATCTATTATCGTTTGTGCTACTGTTCCTAATTTTACAAGTTCGGAGCCAAATATATCAAAATAATTTATAGAATTTACATTATTGATATACTGTATGTTAATTAAATCAAATTGATGTTTTACTTTATTGCTTGATTTCCAATTATAACTAATATTTCCAGTAATATTTTGCCTGTCTAATCCAATATTTTTTTGAAAACTTGTACTCAAACCAATATTGGTTGTTGGTCGCATTCTTTTTGGAATAAGTTTGTTTGTTTTAAAAGGAAAAAATATTCGCGGAATTTTTAAAGAGGTATTTGCTCCAATCTCCCATGCCGTTAAACCAAAAAAATTAAAATTTGGATCCGAAGTATCTTCGGATACATTAAGAAAAGAACCTTGTATAGAAAATTCGAATATTTCGGATCCTCTAAATATATTTCTATCAATTATTCCAAACTTTCCAAGTATTCCAAATGGTTTTATATTAGAATGTGTCGCTTCTAACTTAGTATCTATTCCAAACTTTTTTAAAGGTGTTAAAAAGACATTTGCTGTAAGATTTTCATCTTTATTTTCTCTATAATTAATTGTAATTGGTGTTCTAAATATTTTTAAATCGTTTAAATACTGCTTGGTTAAAGTCAGTTCGGAGTCTTTATATATTCCATTCGGAGTAATTCCAAAGACATTGGATAAATATTTTGGACTAAATTTAAGTTTTTTATGTGCAAAGAAAGTATATCCTTTATAGGTTACTGAATCTAAATATTTTTTATCTTTTGTATTATAACTATAATCGGTATACACATTAATTTTAGTGACTTTTTGCACTTTAAATGGCTTGGTGTATACACTGTCGTCTTTTTCTACAACTTGATTGGTAATTTTTAATACGATATTCTTTTTAAAAGATGTAGAATCTCGCATATCCATATCGTATTTAATATAATCTTTTCCAAAATGGTAAATTCCTGAATTTCGATAAAGCTGTGTTAATCGAATTTGCTCTTTTTCAAAATTACTTCTATCAAATTGTTGTCCGTTTTTAATAAATGATTTTTCTGCATTACTTTTATAAATCTGATTTAGTATAGGCGAGCTTATTTTTGTTTGAATACTATCTAAGTAATAAGCATTATTTGTTGTTATTACATAGTCTATACTTTTTAATTTTTCGCCAATGATATGTTCTTTTGAAGAAACTTTCACATCAAAAAAACCTCTATTTTTATAATATTCTTTTAATGTTTTGACACTTTTTTTTGTTTTTTTAGAATTTACAATAACTGGTTCTTCTCCACTTTTTTTAATGTAATTATTCCAATTATTATTAAACTTATAAATTGTTTTTACCTGTTTTTTTGAAAAAACAGAACTGACAAAATTATTTGTGTTAGAATGGTTAATAATCCATTCTTCATACGTTTTTTCAAAATTTGGATTCGACCAATTATAAACATGAAGTGCAAAAGGCATTCCTAATACTTTTTGATTTGGTTTTTGTCTTAAAAAACGCTCTAATTCTATTTTTTTTGATTTTTTTTGATTCACGTAAATCGTATTCTTTTGTAAGAGATATTCTTCATCACTTAACCTTTTTACAGAATTACAAGAAGTAATATATGTAATAGATACGATAATTAGTATTATTTTTGTGAAGGTATTATACAATAGAATAGTGTTTTTAATATTGGAAATTACTACTACAATTTTACCGAAAACGGAGGTCACGACAAAAGTAATATATTTTAGATGTTAAGCAAAAGCCAAATTAAGTTAATAATTAGTTTACAGCAAAAAAAGTACCGAAATAAATATAATTTATTTATTGTTGAAGGTAAAAAGTCTGTTTTGGAATTTATTTCGTCTAATTTTGAGATAGAAAAGGTGTTTTATACCAACGAATTTAAGGCGTTTTTATCTACTGATAATAAACAACTAATCTCTGCATCGGAACTTAAAAAAATTTCTGCTTTAAAAAATCCAAATCAAATTTTAGGAGTTTTTAAAATTCCCATAACCAAATCGACATTAAATTCTGGTTTGATTGTCGCTTTAGATGCTGTTAAAGATCCTGGTAATTTAGGAACAATTATTCGTTTATGTGATTGGTTTGGTATTAAACAATTAGTTTGCTCTACAAAAACTGTAGATTGTTTTAATCCAAAAGTAGTACAAGCTTCTATGGGTTCTTTAACTCGTATTTCTATAATTTATACCAATTTGGTAGATTATATTTCTAAAACCGACTTGCCTGTTTTTGTGAGTTTAATGGATGGAAAAAATGTATATAAAACTGCTTTACCTAATGATGGTATTCTAGTTATGGGAAATGAAGCTAATGGAATTAGTGATGCAATTCTTAATTTTGCTTCTACTAAAATTAGTATTCCTAGATTTGGCAACCTACTTCAAACCGAAAGTTTAAACGTTGCTACTGCTACTGCTATTTTATTGAGTGAATTTAGACGATAATACCTATTTAATTTTAAGATGTGCCAAAAAAATCAACATGTTTTTTTAGCATACAATTTTAAGGGCAACTTGGTATTTTATGTAAATTAGGGTTCTCTTTCTTGAATTTTTTGGAGCATAAAACCCTAACCTACTATTTGTAATAACCTGAGTTCGACCTAAACTTACATCAAAGAAGTCTTATAAATAGTGAGATTTGGACAATAAAAACGAAGATTTATTATTAATTATTCACACTTTTATATTTTTTAATTTGGAGTTCATGATATGCTTTGCTCGGGTCAGCCTTTTTCTTATACTTCGTTATGTCTTTTCAAACTAAAAAATAGTCCTTCAAAGCCACGCTTCGTCTAAGAAAAAGGCTAAAAATTTTGATTACAAGTTTAGGTCGAACTCAGGTTAATAAATCTACTTTCTTCTTATTTTACCACCTCAATCCATTGTCCTTTTGTTCTTGTAAAGAAATCATCGTCATACATTGCTTCTGCTTGTACGCCAAACAAATAATATTTACCTAAATAAGATGCATTAAGTAATACGTTAAATGTTTTACTTTGTCCACTTCCTAAATGGAAATAAAAATTAACTCGATCATCTCTAATATCTGTAAAGTTTGCCGAACTGGATTTTACACTACCATAATCTGTAAATCTAGTGTTTACAATTTCCCATCCTGAAGGGAAAATTTCTGTAAGTGCAATATCGTTTACATATTCTCTTTTATCATTAGTTATGGTTACAGAAGCCATAAAATCCGTTCCTTGTGTTAATTTACTAACATCAATATTTTTTCCGTCTTTGTCTTTATATACAATTCGAACATTTAGATTTCGTTTTTCGGCAATCTCTTGTCCTAGTGGTAAAATACCTGTATTTAAAACTCTTATGAAAACCGTATTTGCTTCATTATTTACTATGGTAAGTTTATTTTCGCCTTGCTTTACTTTTAAACTGCGTTGCGCTACTGCATATTTCGTTTTTATTGCTCCTGAATTACTATTTAAAGTATATTTTATATTCATTGGTCTTCCTCCATTTTTCTCTACCATTTTTGCCATTGCTAATAAACTATATGACGTAGATTGTGTACTCATATAACTTTTTGAAGACAATCTTCTTGCAATGGTTTTGGCAATTTCAATAGCTTGATTATCGTTAATAAGCAGCATGGTTTCCATTGCCATTGCTCTATTTCTATCTACAGATCCATAAGTGTAATAATCATATCGATATGGTTGGAAGTCAATATTTGCCGTATTTGTTAATTTTTTAGCAACTTCTTTTTGTCCAGCCATTGCATACGCTGCGGCCAAACGCCATTTTGCATCATTACTCAATTTACTTTCTCGTAATCGGTTCATAGAAGATAAATCTGCATGACCAGCAAGTGCTAAAGTGTATAAACGATATGCTTGATTTAAAGTATTGTTATAACGATTATCTGATCGCCAATCTTTTGCTGCTTGTTTTTGATATTTTATCCAATTGCTCATAAAAGTAAGTGGTAATACAAATCCTTTTTTCTCTGCTTCTATCATAAAGTGACCTCCATAACTACTTCCCCAATCGTTTGCTGAATTTTGACCACTCCAATAACTTAAACCTCCACTTGGTGTTTGGAAGTTTCCTAATTTTTTGATGGCAATTTTTACATTGCTTTCCATGGTTTGTTTTTTCTGCGCTGTTACATCGAAAATATCTCCTAAGTATAATTGTGGAAATACACTCGATGTTGTTTGCTCTACACATCCATGTGGATAACGAATTAGATATTCCATACGTTGTGTAAAATTCATTGCTGGTAAGGTAGAAAATTCTACTTCTGCACTATTACTTCCTTTAATACCGAATGTAGCAAAATCAATAATTTGTGTGCCATTTGGTTCTAAAACGACATCTTTTGCTTTGTTGGTAATCGGATTTGGATTTACTACATCTATTTCTACTTCATAAGACGATTTTTCGCCATTTCCTTCTGCTATTACTTCTATTTTACTAATTCCTTTTGCTTCGGATACATCCAGTTCAAAATATGCCATTTTTTCATCTGGACTTGCAAAATGTAAGCTTTGTGTTTTATTTCCTACAATTTTAATTCCGTCGCTTAATTTTAAGGATATTTTTGCGTTTTTAATTTTTTTCTCCATTGCAAAAACAGTTATTGGAAGGGTTACTTTTTCTCCTGGACTTAATTTTCGTGGCAAGGAAGCCAATACCATTAATGGTTTTTTAACTGGTGTTGTTTCTTGTGCATTTCCATAAGCTGGCGAATTATTATCTCCTGCAATTACCATAGTACGAACCGAACCAATATATTTTGGCATTTTTATAGTATGCGATTTGCTTTTATTTGCCGCAATTGTAAATGGTCCTAATGTCATTACTACTGGTTTAAAGCGATTTGCTTTTTTTGCTTTTTTCCCTTTTGCTTCTTCATCTCCTCCTATGGCAAACACTTGCTCTATACTTCCTGAATATGCTCCTATTACATCGTCAAAAATATCCCAAGTTTTTACTCCTAGAGCTTGTCTTTGGTAAAAATCATCCCATGCATTTGGTGTTTTAAATCGTGTTAAATCTAATAATCCTTCATCGACTACTGCAATTGTATACGTCATTCTTTTACCTTCTTTTTCGCTTACTTTTACAGTAAATTCTTCTTCTGGGCGTAATTTTTTTGGCATATCTATTACGGGCTGAATTCTCGTATTTGGATCTTCTACCAATATTGGTATTATTCCGTATAAACGTAATGGTAAGTCATTTTCTACCGATGCATGTGGTTGTAATAAGGAAATGTTTACAAATACATTTGGTGACATTTCTTTGGTAATTGGAATATCGACAACGGTTTCTCCTTTTTTTGTTTTCACCCATTTTCTACCCACTACTTTTACACCATTTTCGATACTTACTAAAGCTCTTCCTTCTGTTCCTGATGGAAAAGTAATTCGTGCTGTTTCTCCAACATTATATTTTGTTTTATCGGAAGAGAATACCAACATTTTTGCTGCTTCTTTGTCTCCACTATTATTACTTCGTCTCCACCAATCTTTATAAAAATAAGCTGTACGTCCTGTTGCATGTCCACTTTTTGGATCATATACTCGTATTAAAAATCGCCCTCCATAATAATTGTCGTGTTCTTTTACATTTACTTTAAAAGACGCTTTACCATTGCTATCTGTATTTATTTTAAATGCCTTATACGGTTTGTGGTATTTACTTCCGCTATAAGATGCTAAATCGTCGTAAGAAGAACTCCACCACCAACGCCATTTTATTTCGTAAATGCTTACTTCTAATCCTTTTCTTTTTATTGGATTTCCTTTATCGTCTACTGTTGCTACATCAAATGTAATATCTTCGTTGGTATAATACGAACCGTACGAACGTGATTTAGGCGACTTTAATCCTACAAATGAAATATAGGGCGCATAATTCTTACTAAACACATCCATCGAATAATCTCCTCCATTCTCAAATGTTCTTGTAAAAAAGGATGCTTTTAACATTCCTGGTGCTTTATTTCCTAAATTAATTTTTTTAGAAATATCTGCCATTCCTTCTTCGTCTAATTTTCCATCAAAAATGGTTAATTCTTCGCCATTAAAACTTCGTGTTGGATCCTTAAATACATACTTTGGGAATTTTGGAAAACTTGTATATGCATTACTAAATTTTACATTGATATCTGCTTTCAAATTTTTTGCTGGTGCTCCATGTAGCCATTTTACTCCTAATTTTCCAACAATTGGTGTTTTTGCGTGTAATAAATCGTCCGAGAAATCGATATTAATTTTTAGTCGATTTGGTTTGATAGTTTCTACTTTTAAAGATTTATAAAAGGACGCTCCTCCAACACTTACGTTTGCACTCCAGTTTCCTGTTGGCGAAGTATCCGACGTTGGTACATCAAACTTATAAAAACCATTTGTTCCTTGTGTTAAGGTTTGTTTGTAAATTAATTTTTGTCTGGCATCGGTAACTTCCATTTTTACAGGATGTCCTTTGGGTAGTCGATTTGCTTTATCATTTAAAATAAAATTCAAATGCAGTGTATCTCCTGGTCTCCAAACACCTCGTTCTCCGTAAATATATCCTAGAAGTCCTTTTTTTATTTGTTTTCCTGAAACATTAAATTTACTTAAAGATAATGAATGTCCATCATCTAATTTTATATAGGTCGTATTTACTCCTTTTTTTGCAATTGCAAAGTACGCATTTTTGTCTTGATGAAAGGTTGCGAATCCATCTGTATCTGTTGTTGTTGTTCCAACTTCTTGTTGTTGGTAATTGTATAATTTAATGGTAGCTCCTGCTATTGGATTTGTTGTTAGGATATCTGTTATTGCAAAATAATACTCTTTGTTTTCTCCTTTTTTTGCGATAATTCCTAAGTTTGATGCTAATATATGTTGACTAACTGTTCTACTATCTTGATTATAATATGCTTCTTTACATGGGTTTTTACGATCTTCCCAATTGTAATAGCTATTATTTTTATAGTTGTAAATTAAGTTATCCCAATATTGTTCTTCTCGTTCGTCTAATTCTTTTGCCTCTGCTATGGTATAATTTTGTGTTTCATCGTAATAGTAATCGTCTTCATAGTAGTCTTCTTCGTAATCGTCTTCGTTGTTTGAAACCGTTTCTGAACCATCACAAATATATAAAGCGTATTCTTGTTTCATGCTTAACTCTACTCTATAAATTGCTCCTGGTTCTGCATGAATTAATTTAGATAAATCTACCGAATAGGTTTTAAATTTTCCATCATTTTCGATATCACTATTAATTAGTTTAATGGTTTTCTTAGCAATTCGTCTTCCAACTCTACGAACTTGATATTTATTATCGGTATCTAAATTATTACTTTGTAAAAATTGTAGTACGTTATTTTCGTAGATTTTAATTACACGAACATCTACATATTTTAAATTTACAGCTTCAAAATTAAAATTTAACTTGTTTGAATTTGGTAATATAACACCACTATTTATCAATTTTACTTGTGGTTTTAATTGTTCAAAAGCTACTTTTTCTGAATATGCTTTTTTTAGCTTTATATTATCTGTTGTTTTAATTCCAGTAAAAATTTCTAGATTTACATTGCCAACAATTCGATTACTTGGATATACTTTCAATACATTTCCATTTACGGTATATTTTAATTTCCCTCCTTTTTCTAAAGTTACCAATCCATTAAAATTTTGTTGTTTTTTTAGTGGATCTGAAAAATTAATTTGCACGTGTAATTCTGGCGATTTATACACCTGTACTCCAACTACCGAAAAATTATTTTTCCCAATTATTTTAAAAGAATTTTCTCCTTTATTATCTATATTTAGCTTTTTTCCATTCCAATTAATCGCAATAGTACTATCGTCATCATAACGCTGAATACTGTCTATGGTAAAATTAAAGTATTTGCCATTTAATGCGTTATCGCTATCCCATTTTAGATTTAATTTTTTTCCTTTTTGTGTCGCTGTAATGGCTTTTTTTGCATTTTTCAAATCAATTTCGTCTGCAAATTGAATATTTCCTTTTAGATATTGCCAATTTTTAGAATACGATTGCAAGTCGTTTGTATTTATTTTAAAATTTTGCTTTATTGTACTAAAAGAAAATTTATATTTTTTGAATTCTTTTTTTATTGGAAATAATTTTTTAAGATGTAATGTAACTGTATAGGTAGTATTTGACTTTAAAGGTGCATCTGGTTTAAAAATCAATGTTCTTTTGTCTAATGTTTGTAATTTTCCTTTTACAGAAGGCGAGATACTTAAAATAGCATCTGTTATTTCTTGATTGGCTTCCCAACCTTC
This sequence comes from Flavobacteriaceae bacterium, assembly GCA_026988355.1. Lineage (GTDB taxonomy): Bacteria > Bacteroidota > Bacteroidia > Flavobacteriales > Flavobacteriaceae > S010-17. The sequence goes on along the minus strand of JALSLK010000100.1, from coordinate 13,822 downwards.
TACATCTTTTGATAATGCAATTTTAATTGGATCGGAGGTCGATATTTTACCAGAAGTTGTGTAATAAATATAATCTCTAAATTTAAAAAGATTATCGTTATTAGAAGATTTACCGTCTTTTTTACAAGAAATAATAGCAACAGATACAAAACCGATTAGTAAAATAATTTTAATTAAAGTATGGGTTTTTGATTTCATTAGTGTGGATTTTTTTAGATTGGAATTTTTAAAGAATTTTTGGTTTAAAACCGAAACTTCTATTAGATTAATTACTGTAAATTTACGTACTCTTTTTACTAATTTTATACCTATTATTAGTAATTGTAAATAACCATATTGTAACCGTTTACAAAATACAAGAATTCGTTTTGGTTTGTTTTTTGGAGATTAAATTTATTCTAGTCACAAAATTACAAAATAATCGCAATAAATATATTTTAATTAATAATCGTTGGATAATAATTTATATTTGTAAGGAATAAATTATTATTTAACACAAATATTGCATTTGTGATTTGAATCTTGCTTTCTTTTTTATTTTATAATTATATAGCTCAAGAGGTTTTTATCGTTGGTATTGTTATTAATAGGTAATTTAGTTTTACATAAAGTGTAAAGAAATTTTAAGATATGGGTTTATTGACTTATTTTGTATCTTTACCAAATACTTTTTTTTAAAACATGAACACATTAATAGAAGCAAGTACCAAATTTGCACCTCAATTATTAATTTTAGGATTTCTAATCCTTACTTTTTTGACTTCTGCAATAGATAAATTTATGGATTGGAATGGTAATATTGCCTATTTTAACGATCATTTTAAAGCTACTTTTTTTAAAGGGAAATCTAAATTAATGCTTGGTTTTATTGCTTTTATGGAATTAATTGCTGGTGTGTTATCTGTGGTTGGTGTGTTTCAAATATATAGTAATAGTAACACTCAAATCGGATTTTGGGCTGCTGTAATTTCTGCCAAAACCTTATTACTCCTCCTTTTTGGACAGCGTTTGGCTAAAGATTATGCTGGAGCGATGACTATTGTTGTTTATTTTATGGTTGCTCTATATGGCGTTTCTTTATTAAGCATTAATTAAACAATCTTTTCTCGAGTAGACAAAACATTGTCTACATCGTAATAATTACGACCATAATTGGTTCTAATATCTTCGCCTAATTTTTTTACCACTTGATTGGTTAATAAAATTACCAATTCTTCTTCTTTATTTGGATAGGATAAATCCGCTCCAGACTGTACCACTTTTTTTCCTTTTGTAGAATGATTTCGTCTTCTTTCGTGGTAGTGCTTACTATCGTGTAATTCGTGATAACAATGAATAATTTCGTGTGCAAATAAAGCTAAAGGAGAATTAAACCCTTTATTATCTGATGTAAAACGTTTTCTATAATTTTTTCGGAACGTAGCTCCTTGTGTATCGTTAAAGAAAATAGTATTTGTTGCTGGTTGGTATTGATTTTTATGAAATTGCCTAATATATACTGGTTCTTTAGGTTTATCTACCAAGACATCGATAATATTTACTTGTTTGTCCTCGTTTTGTTTCTTTAAAAATTTTGCTTTGTAGTTTACTAATAAAATATCATTTTCGTAAAGGTAGTCTAAAGCAACGATAGTATTTATTAAAAAAGTATCTTCAAAGCTTTTATAATCTCTTCGGTACACATAAGTGTATTTGAATTGTTTTGTTTTTTTATAGATGATAATCATTCTTATTTCGATATAAAATTTATGGCAATTTACTACTTTTGTTTATTAATATTGAATAATCAATTTGTTTTATAATACCTATTTGATTTTAAGTGAAGTAGCATGAAAAAAGATAAAGAGTTTATGACTTATTTTGAAGTCAACTTGGTATAAGACAATTTTTTAAAATTAAATAGTATGAAAGTAGCAGTAGTTGGAGCAACAGGAATGGTAGGAAATATCATGTTGCAAATTTTAGCAGAACGGAATTTTCCGATAACGGAATTATTGGTGGTTGCCTCCAAAAAATCGGTAGGAAAAGAGCTTAAATTTAAGGGCAAAACTTATAAAGTTATTGGTTTACAAGAAGCTGTTTCACAAAAACCAACAATTGCGCTATTCTCTGCTGGAGGAAATACATCTTTAGAATGGGCTCCAAAATTTGCCGAAGTTGGTACTGTAGTAATTGATAATTCTTCGGCTTGGCGTATGGATGGAACAAAAAAATTAATAGTGCCAGAAATTAATGCAAATAGCTTAACAAAAAACGATAAAATTATAGCAAATCCAAACTGTTCGACCATTCAAATGGTATTGGTATTAGCTCCTTTACATCAAAAATATAGAATTAAAAGACTCGTTATATCTACGTATCAGTCTATAACTGGTACTGGAGTAAAAGCCGTTCGGCAATTAGAAAACGAGTATAACAATATCGATGGAGAAATGGCTTATGATTATCCTATTCATAGAAATGCGATTCCACATTGCGATGTTTTCGAAGAAAATGGATATACTAAAGAAGAGATGAAATTAGTACAAGAAACACAAAAAATATTAAACGATAAAACTATTGCAATTACAGCAACGGCAGTTCGGATTCCTGTAGTTGGCGGACATAGTGAAGCGGTAAATATTGAATTTGAAAAGGAATTTGATCTAATAGAACTCCGAAAGTTATTACAAGAAACCGAAGGTATTGAAGTACAAGATGATTTAAAAACCAATACCTATCCTATGCCTATTTACGCACAAGGAAAAGATGCCGTTTTTGTAGGTAGAATACGTAGAGACTACTCGCAACCGAATACATTAAACCTATGGATTGTTTCGGATAATTTAAGAAAAGGAGCTGCAACTAATGCTGTGCAAATTGCAGAAAAATTAAGACATAATAAAATACTATAAACCTCCGTTCTAAATAAATATTTACCTTAAAGTCACCAACGGATTTCTAAAAACAATACATGGAACCATTAAAAAATGTCTATAATAAAGAATTTATAAATACATTTTGTGTAACGATACAGCAAGTAATTCCTAAATTTGATAAGACGCTTTTTTTAAATACTATTTTTGATGTTGATTGGAAAAGTAAAGAACTTAAACAACGAATGCGACATATTACTTTGGCTCTTAAAAAACAACTGCCAAATGATTACAAATCTATGATTTCGATTATTCTAGAAATTGGACAACAATTAGAAAAAAATAATGTTAAAGGACAAAGTTTTGAATGGATGTTTTTACCAGAATTTGTAGAATTATATGGTTTGGGTGATTTTAAAACTTCAATAAAAGCATTAGAAACACTTACACAATTTACAAGTTGCGAATTTGCTGTTCGTCCATTTATTGTAAAATATCCAATTAAAATGATGGAACAAATGTTACTTTGGTCCATGCATGAAAACAAACATGTAAGGCGTTTTGCTTCGGAAGGTTGCAGACCAAGATTACCTTGGGCAATGGCATTACCTGCTTTAAAAAAAGATCCAAAATCTATCTTTCCTGTTTTAGAAAATTTAAAAAATGACGAAAGTGAATATGTAAGACGAAGTGTTGCAAATAACCTTAACGATATTGCAAAAGATAATCCCGAAATGGTTATTAAAATTGCGAAAAAATGGATTGGTAATACTTTAAAAACGGATAAACTAGTTAAACATGCATGTCGGACTTTATTAAAACAAGGAAATCCTAAAATAATGATATTATTTGGTTTTGGTTCTGTAAAAAATATTACAATTTCTGAATTTAAAATTCAAAATAAAAACATTAAATCTGGCGATTACTTCTCGTTTTCTTTTTTACTAGCAAACTTAAGTAAATTAAGTATTAAACTACGATTAGAGTATGCTATTTATTACCAAAAAGCAAACGGTTCTTTGACTAAAAGAGTATATAAAATTAGTGAAAAAGAATATGCAGGAAAATCTAAAATTATCGTAGAAAGAAAGCAATCTTTTAAACCAATTTCAACTCGAAAATTTCATTTTGGTTTACATCAAATTGCAATTGTTATTAATGGTGTAGAATTTGATACACACGATTTTTATTTGGTAAATTAACATAGTTATATTACTTTTAACTTAACTTTCTAATTAAGGTTAATAAAACAAAAAAATATGAAAAATAAAATACTATCTATACTATTATTTTTTACTCTATCGTTAACTTTCGCTCAAGTTCCTAGCTCAGAAAAAGATGCCTTAATGACATTATATAACGCAACAAACGGAAGTAGTTGGTATAATGATATGAATTGGAGTGTCACAAATCCAGTTGCAACTTTTCGAGGCATAACAGTAGAAAATATTAATGGTCAAGACCATGTAACTGAAATAGATCTTTATTTTAATAATTTGACTGGTACTTTACCAACAGAACTACAAAACCTTCCTTTTTTGACATCCTTTTCTGTTGCTAATAATAATATTAGTGGCTTAATTCCAGATTTAACAGGGCTAACTGCACTAGAATATTTTAATATTTCTCGTAATAATTTTCAATTTATAAATTTTGAAAATGAATTTATAAATTATGTTTCCAATATAAATCGTTTTATATACAGTCCGATGCGAAATTTAGAAAATGAGATTATTTATGATATTGTTATTGGAAATAATTATACAATGACAATGCCGACTGTTATTGGAACTAACGTTACTTACCAATGGTATAAAAATGACAATCCAATTATAGGAGAAACAGGTTTAACTTATACTATAAATAATGCACAAATAAGTAATGCCGCTAATTACACTTGTAAGGCATCTAGTCCAATAGTAAATAACTTAACTATCGATAGAAGAGTTATACATATTTATGCTCCTGTTTCTACTATTGAAAAAAATGCTTTATTAGCTTTATATAATGCTACGGATGGTAATAATTGGAATAATAACATGAATTGGAATTCGTCTTCTCCAGTATATACATGGTATGGTATTAAAATTGAAGGAAATAAGGTGTCAGAAATAGACCTTTATCATAATAATTTAACAGGAATAATTCCTCCTGAGATAGGAAATTTAATTCATTTAAAATCTTTAATTTTTTGGGATAATAATTTAACCGGAATTGTTCCTGTCGAATTAGGTAATTGTACTAATTTAAAGACTTTATCTCTAGAGGTAAATGCATTAACAGGGACAATTCCTGTACAGTTATCCAACTGTACCTTAATGGATGGTTTTTTTATAAACGGTAATCAATTTTCTGGTGAATTACCTGATTTTTATTCCAGTTGGCAAAATTTACGACACTTTGTAATTGGTCTTTATGATTCAGAATCTAATTATGGTATTACTGGTACAATTGATTTATCAAATAATAGTAACTTAAAAGTTTGTTGGGTTTCAAATACTAATATCTCTAAGTTAAACATACAAAATGGAAATAATATTAATATTTATAGACGATCTTTTAGGGCAAAAAACAATCCTAGCCTAAATTGTGTACTTGTCGATGATGTTAATTATAGCACTACAAATTGGTTAGATATCGATAATACAGCTACGTTTGTAGCAAATCAAACAGAATGTAATATTTTAGATGTAAATGATTTAATTTATGATCAAAACATAATCGTTTATCCAAACCCAGCAAATGATTTAATTTATGTTGAAATTAAAGATGATCAACAATTAAAATCTATTCAAATTATTTCTTTATTAGGTAAAGAAATATTAAATACAACTTCTTTAAAAATAGACGCTTCAAGACTATCCAAAGGTTTGTATTTTATCCTAATTAATACAGATAAAACGACTTACAATAAGAAGATATTAATAAATTAAAACTTATACTATTTTTAATTCGTAGATTAATCCAAAACTACCAATCCTGTTTTTACCGTTTCTAAAAGTTCTTTTTTATTAAAATTAATTTTAGCAGTAACCAATAATCCATTTAATAAAGAATATAAAAAAGAGCTTGTTTTTTTAAGATCTTTAGATGTGTCTATTTCTCCACTTGCAACTCCTTTTTGTAAAAAATTATAAAAAACTCCCTCAATAATTGCTTTATTTTTTATTAACACCTCTTGCATAATTGTATCTTCAGGAAGCATTTCGGTAATGGTATTTACTGCAAAACAACCTCGAACACCTTTATCACAAACAGCTGCATTTAATGGTATTTCATAAAATTTTTCAAATCCTTTTTTAATTGATTTTTGCGCTTCAAAAAAAGCAATTAAACTATCATTATTTGTACTTAAATATTGCTTAAATGCTCTATCAAAAAGGGCTCTTTTCCCTCCAAAAGTATCGTATAAACTACCACGATTAATTCCCAAATGATTTACTAAATCTTGAATGGAAGTATTATTATATCCCTTTTCCCAAAACAAATTAATTGTTTTTTGAAGTACTTCTTCTTCACTAAATAACTTTACTCTAGGCATAAATATTAAAATATAAGGCCGAATAATTAAATTCAGCCTTCAAAGGTACAAATATTAGAACAATTGTTCCAAAATAAGTTAAAAAAATTAGATACTAATCGTAATTCCTCCACCAATATTATATTCTGAACCAGTAATAAAACTAGAATCGTCTGAGGCTAAAAAATTAACTAATTTTGCTACTTCGGTAGGTTCTGCAAATCGTTTTAGAGGTACTCTTTCTTGAAATGTACTTGCCATTTCATTAATAGCTTCTTCAGGCAAACCTGCTTTTCCATAAATTGGTGTATTTATTGGTCCTGGGTTTATGGAATTCACTCTAATTTTTCTTGGAGCTAATTCGGTTGCTGCCGTTTTTGTATACGAGTTCATTGCTGCTTTTGATGCAGAATAAATTGCTGTATTTGCCACTCCTTTATTTGCTAAAACGGAAGATAAGTTTATTACCGATGCGCCATCATTAAGTATTGGAGAAAATTTTTCTAATGTAAAAAAGGCTCCTTTAAAATTAATATTCATCTGATAATCAAATGATTCTTCGGTATTATGACCAATTGGTGCTGGTTGAAAAACACCTGCATTTACAAATAATATATCGATCTTTCCATATTCATTTTTTACGGTTTCTACTAAATCATCCATTTGTTTTAAATCTGTAACATCGGCAACTACGCCTTTTACATCGAGTTCTTTGGCAGCAATTTGTACACGTTCTGCATTTCTACCTGTTATTATTACTGTTGCTCCATTTGCTTTTAATTCTTTGGCTGAAGCATAACCAATACCGCTATTACCTCCTGTAATTACAGCTACTTTGTTGTTTAAATTACTCATATTTTATGTGTTTAATTAATATTTTAGAACGTTCGTTCAAAATACAAACATATAATAAATAAACGAACGTTCCAAATAAAATAAAATTATTTTTAAAATGCATGTTTGGTTAAAATTATTGGATCCTAATTTTGCGAATAAAAGATGTTGATTTTTTTAATCATAGAATATTCCGATTATACCAACTCAATTTCAAATCTATTTAGCGCATTTTGAAATTGAATTGGTATTATTAACAGCTATATTTTTTTTCTTATATTTGTATTCTAACTAACAACCATGAAAAAATTAATCTCCCTTATTTTATTAATTTTATTACAATCCTGTATTTTTTTAGGAGGAGAGCGAGAACCAGAAGAATTATCCAATTATACACCTGTTTTTTTGAATAGAGCTGAATTTGAGAATAGTGTTATTCTTTTAAATACTACTAACATTGGAAATGCTGGAAAAATATATGTCTTTAATGACAATTTATTTATCAACGAAAAAAATGGTGGTTTTCATGTATATGATAATTCAAATACTACAAATCCGATACCTCTCAAATTTATTAATGCTCCTGGAGCAACCGATATGGCTATTAAAAATAACACCATGTACATTAATCAAGCAAGAGATTTAATTGCTGTTGAGTTGAGTGCTAACATGCAATCTTTAACGGTTACAAAGCGAATTAGAAATGTTTTTCCTGATATGATTTCTCCAGATGGATTCTATGCCAATATTCCTGAAGGACAAGTATTGGTAAATTGGATACAAAATTAATACACTAAAAAGATGAAATATTTAAAATTTATATTAATTGGTATTTTTTTTATTGGATGTAGTAGCGATTCTAATGGTATAGGAAATAATATGGTTGGTCAAGGTGGTTCTACGGCACGTTTTGCAATAGTTGGAGATTATCTGTATACCGTTGACGATATGGATTTGAATGTTTTTTCGATTAGTACAACTTCAAACCCTGTTTTTTTAAATAAAATCTCCGTTGGTTTTAGAATCGAAACTTTATTTGCTCACAATACAAATTTATTTATTGGTTCTCAAAACGGTATGTTTATTTATAATTTGAATAATCCTGAAGTTCCATTACAAGAATCTAGCGTAAGTCATTTTACCTCTTGTGATCCTGTAATAACAGATGGCGAATTTGCTTATGTTTCCTTACACTCTAACTCTAATTGTGGTAATAATATTAATCTATTAGAAGTGTATAATGTTAGCAACCTTCAAAACCCTATACGCATTCACAGTCGAAATATGATACATCCTAAAGGTTTGGGTTTGTATAACAATTATCTTATTGTTTGTGATGATGAAATCAAGATTTTTGATGTTTCTGATCCTGAAAATATGACTTTTTCAACAAGTATTAATGTTGCTGGTTTCGATGTAATAATTCGAAATAACCTCTTAATTGTTGTTGCTAATAATGGCATATATCAATACAATTTAGATCCTACGGATATTACAAATATTACTACTTTAAGTACAATAAGTTATTAACTTGAGTTCGATATAAAATTTATTTTTTCCATTCTGATTTTTTAAAAAAAGAAAGTAAAACGATGTATACTACAAAAAATGGATATAAAAAACTACTTCCAATATAGGATTTTATATTGTTTTTTAAACCAACAAAACGGTATGTTTTATGTATTAATAAAAAATCTATATTAAATTTTAATACGAAAATTAATACGACTGTATTTAGATATTTTAAATTAAAAAAACTGTAAATAACACCAAATACAAGTATGAAATTCATTAGAAAAACAATAATTCCAACACTTTTACCAAATCTATTTTTTGTAGCAGATGTTTTAGAAGCCCAACGTATTCTTTGTAAAATTAAACCTTTAAAAGTAGTTTCTGGTTTTGTAATTACTAATGCATCTTTAGATTTTAAATAATGTACTGATTTTGGTTTTTTTCTTTGGATTTTTTCTAATAAAAAAACATCGTCTCCACTTGCAATATTGTCATTTCCTTGAAACCCATTAACTTCAAAAAAAATTTCTTTTCGATAGCAAAGGTTTGCTCCGTTACACATAAATGGTTTGCCAATACCAAAACTTCCAATCGTAGAACCTATAAGACTTAAAAAGTCCATATTTTGAAAATTTTGTAAAAATTTCTGTTCTGTTTTATAAGCAACTGGTGCCGCTATCATATTTACTTCCTTAGAAATTGCATGTAAAGATGTAATAAGTCCACTAAAACTTTGCAACCAATTTATAGGTACTTCACAATCTGCATCTGTTGTAATAATCCATTTGTATTTTGCTTTATAAATAGCAGTTTGTATGGCATCTTTTTTGGGTGAATTGCTTTGTCGTTTATTGTCTACTAATTTCCAATTGTTATTTTTTATAATAAATTCTGTTAAAATAGGTACCGAATTATCTGTAGAGGCATCATTAATCCAAATAATTTCATATTGTTCTTTAGGATAATTTAATACTTGCAAACTTTTTGCTAAAGCAGCAATGTTTTCTGCTTCATTTCGAAACGGAATTAATATCGAAAATCGTTGTTTAACACTTCTTTTTTTTAAAACAATTACTTTGTCAAATCCAATAATAAAGGATATGATTACTATAAAGTACAAAATAGATATAAGAATAAGTAAGACCAAAAATTGTTTTTTTAATGTATCAAAAATAGAGATATATTGTTTGTATTTACTGTTCTTGTCATAATTTTTATTTACAACAGAGTAAAAAAGTAACGTAACTCTTTTTTAAATATCCAATCTTTTTATGGTATCTATTGTTGCTGCAACGGCAGATATTGGTAAGGTTACAATTACTCCAATTATTGGTATAAATAGCATTAATGTAAAAACGGCGCCATTACCTACTGCAATTCCTTTATTTTTTTTAACAAATTGTTTACTTTGCCTATAATTTAAGTGCCTCTCTAAGGTATAATCCATATTTCCGAAACCAGTATAATAGGACTGATAATAAAAAATTAATACCACTGTTAACAATCCAAAAACAGGAATAAAACTAAGTAACATTAAGGGTAATGTAATTAATAATTCTTTTAATAGGTTATTTGTATTTAATCGTATGGAACGCATTAATTGTTTTACTAAATCTGTTTTCGAGTTATTTTTTACTATGGCTTTTTTTGTAAGGTATGCTTCTACTTTTTCAGAAACTGGTGTCATAAATGGTGCTGACAATGCCATTAAAATATGTTTGTAAAATATAATTCCTAAAATTAGGATAGAAAATCCAGAAATCCATGTCGTTAAACCTGTTATAAATCCCTTTCCAAAATCAAAGGGCCAAAAATTAGATATATAAGCACCTAAATTATCCGATAAAGAATATGCTGTTGAAATAAAAGCCAATCCTAATACCAATCCAACTCCTGCTGGAATTAGGAAGTATTTCCATAAATTCAATTTTTGAATCAACTTTATTGCTTTAAAATAAGTTTGAATACTGTTAGAAATATCTTTAATCATACGTGTTTATTTTATTAGTCTATTAAGTTTCTGTTTTGTTACGATTATTTGTATCAAAAAATTTAAAATTAAGCACAAAATAAGAACCTATAATTGCAGGTAATGCAAAATTTAATAACCACATTAATAAGGTTATACTCACAATAATAAGTTCGTTTATTGGTACAAAACTAAATATAAAAACTGCAACAGAGCCTTTTATTAACCAATCGAACATTGGCAAACTTGGTATTATAGAGGCAATAATATACATAGCAAAAATAAGCATCACAATCGTATAATAATCTGTTTCTACACCAAATAATCGCAATAAAAAATAAAATTGATGCGAAAAAATGAAATAGCGAATTATCGAAAAAAGGAATGCTTTTACAACAATTATTTTTGGTAATTTTTTAATAAAGTTAATTATTTTATTTAAGTAAAATCCTCGTATTTTTTTACTTATAAAAAAACGTCCTCCCAACAATGAAACAATAATAATTGCTAGATAATATACCAGTCTCCGCATTCTAAAAATTGGTAAATCTACATCGTAATTTGTAACCAAAAACACCAATCCTGCAATACCAAATAATACGGTTATAATCATTTGTATTACATTAGATATTAAGTTTAATAATACTATTTTTTTACGTTTATTTTTATGAAAATAGAATGCTTTTGCACCATATTCTCCAATTCGGTTTGGTGTAAAAAGAGATGCTGTATGCGAACCTAAACTTTGTTTGGTTGCTTGTAAAATAGATATATTTTTGATTGTTGATACCAATTTTTTCCATTTCAATATTTCAAAAAACCAATTAAAAATTGTAAAACCAAACAAGTACATTATTGCTTTATAATTTCCTGAAAAAATTTGCTCCAATTGCAAAATAAAATCCGTTAAAGAAATGGTTTTATTATGTATCGTTTTTTTATAAATAAAGTAGAAAGCGCCAACTACAATAGCTAGTTTTATGAGAAAAAATAAAAATTGACGGTATTTATAGTTTATTTTATACATAGAACTCTTTTGAGTTTTTAAAATTTCAAAAACAATAAACTTCTTTACAAATATTGTTTTTGTACTTTTGAGCAACAAAGAAACGAAAAATACATTTAGTCTCTTTTGCATCCTTACTAAGAATAATGAAAAACAAAGAAACCATCATATTAGGCATTGATCCTGGAACTACAATAATGGGTTTTGGTATTATTAAAGTGGTTAATAAACAAATGGAATTTATTTTATTAAATGAACTTATTTTAAAAAAATACGACGACCATTATTTGCGTTTAAAAAAGATTTTTGAGCGAACTATTCAACTAATTGATACGTATAATCCTGATGAAATTGCTATTGAAGCTCCTTTTTTTGGAAAAAATGTACAATCGATGTTAAAATTAGGTCGTGCACAAGGTGTTGCTATGGCTGCTGGTTTATCTCGCGAAGTAAGTATTACCGAATATGCTCCCAAAAAAATAAAAATGGCAATTACTGGAAATGGTAATGCATCTAAAGAACAAGTTGCTAAAATGCTGCAAAATATGCTTCAATTAAAAAAACTTCCTAAAAATTTAGATGCTACCGATGGTTTGGCTGCTGCTGTTTGTCATTTTTACAATAAAGGAAAAGTTGCTAGTGGAAAATCGTATACTGGTTGGGGCGCTTTTGTAAAACAAAATGAAAAACGTGTAAAAAAATAAGTTACAAAAACCACTACTAATCGTCGTATATAGAGAGAGAGTAGAAATTTTTGATTCGAAATTTAACAAAGAATTATTACGTTTGTTAAAATGATTTTTAGTAATTAATTTTGGAGTTCGATTTTTTTAAAACTGAATTGGTATTATAATCGAACTCCAAAATTTTTAATCAACAATTACTCTTTTAATTACAACATTGCTATCGACAACTGCTTTTATAATTTTTATAGTTCCCGATTGTGCGTTATCTACTGCTATTTTACCTCCTTGTGGTACTAAATCTTCTTCTTTAATACCATAAGCACTGTATAATTCTGCTCTATTAATATTTCGAATTACTTCTTGAGCATTTGGATTACAAGGATCTTCTATATATGCCATTCTATATTGATTATTTGCTACTTTAGCCATCCTATAATAAGGATTACATGGTGAAGCTCCATCATTATAACCTCCATGTATTGTGAAATTCTTTACGGTTGTACCACAAGCATTACTTACAGTAACTTTTCCATAAAAATGCCATTCTCTTGCTCCTCCTCCAACATTAGCTGAATAAATATCTGGATTCTGTTCAATAACTCCTTGTCCTGAAATTTTTTCCCATTGTATAAAAATAATTCCTTGCTTTTCTGCCTCATCTACTACCACATCACAATCTATAGAATCACAATCTCTTTTTATTATATGAATACTTGGCTTTCCTATCCAAATATCTTTACTAATTGTAGCTATTCCGCATCTTGGGTTTCCATAAGTAACATTTAATATAATGGAACCACTTCTATCATCGTCTATTTGGTTTATTACTATTTCAGAACCATTTTCTATAATACTTACTAGATTATTTGGATCTGTAATAGACCAATTTACGGTAGTTGCTAAATTTGTTACTGTATAAGTTCCTGAGCTACATAAAACATCAGCTCCTTTAATTTCTGCACTAGCACAAAAACTAGAGCAATCTTCTATTAAATTTAATTCTTCATGTAGCTCATCTGCCAACCAATTACCGTTTCTTGGTTGGAATGATATATGTGCATTATTAACTCTATTAAAAGCGTTAAAATCTACTATAAAATTATCAAAACCTGTGGTTAGTGCTACCTCTGGCGTGTTACCTCCTGCATAATTTTTTAAGTAATCATCTGGTATTACTTGCCCATCATTTCTTTTTATATCTAAAGCACTTACTACTGGTATAAAACCATATCTTGGATTTACAAATGTACCGCTTGGTAAATTATCTGAATAGCTATCTAATCCGCTTTCCATATTAATAAATCCTCCTGAATATGTACTGAATGGTAAATATCCATAAGGTGCATTTTTGGTTCGTTCTGTTATGGTATGTGTTATAGGGATAATCCAAAATAATTTTTTTTCATAACTCAATTTACCGTGATATACTTGTCTTTC
>JALSLK010000099.1 GCA_026988355.1 Flavobacteriaceae bacterium | reverse complement strand
TTCTTCAAAAACGATGGTTACTACTGATAATCCGAATTTTGAAACCGATCTGATTTCTTCTACGCCTGGTAAATTAGACATTTCTAATTCTACTGGATAGGTAATAAATTGCTCAATGTCTTGCGTAGAAAGATTTTGCGAAGTTGTAATAACTTGCACTTGGTTATTGGTTACATCTGGTACAGCGCCAATAGGTATTTGTGTTAGCGAATAAATTCCAAATCCCATTACCATTACAGTAAGTAAGAATATGAGAAGTTTATTTTTTATGCTAAAGTTTATTATATTTGATAACATAGTTATGAATTATAAATTAGAAATTATGAATTATGAATTATGAGTTTAACACTTATAATTCATTTATTTAAAAAACTGGTAAATAATGTTTTAATGAAAGCTAATGAATATTAAAATTCATACTTTTCATTAATAACTCCTAATTAAACTTGTGGTGGTTGAAAGATTTTTTGTTTTTCGAAGGTAGAAAATTTATCTTGGTAGTAAAAATTGGTTTCTTTACTTTCTATAAATTTTACTACTTTAATAGTGTAAGTAGAAGTATTTACACATACATCAATATGCGTTTGTGCAGCACAATCGTGATGAATTGGATCGTGATGATGCTCTTTTTCTTCTTCTTGATGTTGTTTTTTATGACTTTCTTTTAAATCGCCGTAATGTTTGGATATAAAAGTGATAAAACTATCGTTATATCTATCATGATGTAAATTATAATGTTCTAATAATTCGCCTATTTTTTGCATATCCTCAAAGTGGATATTGGTGCTTTGTATAAAAAACAAAGTGGATAAAAATAGTGCATATAATTTTAGCATAGGCTGCAAATATACATATTTATAAATTAATATTTTGTTAAAATAGATTGACTGTACTTGGATTTTCTTTAAGTTTAATATTGTTTTAACTGATTTTTTTTGATAAAATATAGTATAACTTAATTTAAGTATACTTAACTTTGTAGTTTAAATAATTTAAGTATGTCAGTATCCATTGAAAATTTTGTAAAAACGATATATGCACTTAATGAAAGAGCTGTTGCAAAAACAAGTACTATTGCGGATGAATTAAAAATTTCTAATGCTGCGGTTACCGATATGGCTAAGAAGTTATGTAAAAAAGAATATGTGAATTATGAAAAATATAAATCTTTAAGTTTAACCAAAAAAGGAAAAAAATTAGCGTTGTCTGTAATTCGGAAGCATCGTTTGTGGGAGCTTTTTTTGTATACTACTTTTGATTTTTCTTTAGAAGAAATTCATTATGAAGCAGAACTATTGGAGCATCAAACTTCTAATTTCTTATTAGAAAAAATGGATGCGTTTTTAAATTATCCAAAATTTGATCCACATGGAGATCCTATTCCAGATGTAAATGGTAAAATTACGGTTATAGAAAATATGATTTCTTTATCTGATGCATCAGAAAATAAAGTTTATACCATTATTCGATTAAATAGTTCTAATGTTGCTTTTTTTGAAATTTGTAGAGGTAATGAAATTACAATTCAACAAGAAATTGTTGTACTAAAAAATTACATAGATTTTATTGAAATTAAATATCGCAATAAAATAATTGTTTTACCGAAAGATATTGCAAAATATATTGAAATAATTTTAACTTAATGGTAAATGGTAAGAATACAAAATTATTAAATGAAGTACGTATAGGTTTAGATAGTAGATACAACTAAAAAGTAATGAGGTAGATGTTGTTATCTATAATGTAGTAAAATAGTAATCGTTGTATATTTATAAAATGATTATTTGACAATCTATCTCAAGGTTTTGAATTAAATTTTAAGTTTAAAGAAAGTTATGTTAGATCAAGTTATTACATATTTAGAAGGTATAGATCCCGTTTTAGCAGCATTATATGCTACATTATTTACTTGGGGATTAACCGCTTTGGGAGCATCATTAGTATTCTTTTTTAAAACAATGAATAGAGCTGTGTTAGATGGGATGCTAGGATTTACAGGTGGAGTTATGGTTGCGGCAAGTTTTTGGAGTTTATTAAATCCTGCCATAGAAATGAGTCCTGGAGAAGGATTTGTAAAGGTAATTCCTGCTGCGGTTGGTTTTTTTTTAGGAGCGATTTTCTTATTTGGTCTTGATAAAATTTTACCTCATATACATATTAATTTTAAAGAAGCGGAAGGTGTTAAAACACCTTGGCATAGAACGACTTTATTAGTGTTAGCAATTACGTTACATAATATTCCTGAGGGTCTAGCTGTTGGTATACTCTTTGGAGGTGTTGCGGCAGGATTTGATGGTGCAACTATTGGAGGAGCTGTGGCTTTGGCAATTGGTATTGGGCTTCAAAATTTCCCTGAGGGATTTGCGGTAGCAATGCCATTGCGAAGGCAAGGAGTTAGTCGAAAAAAAAGTTTTTGGTATGGTCAATTATCAGCTATCGTTGAACCAATTGCTGGTGTTATTGGAGCTTGGGCTGTAATAAGTTTTAAACCTATTTTGCCTTATGCTTTAGCCTTTGCGGCTGGTGCTATGATTTTTGTTGTTGTTGAAGAGGTAATACCTGAAACTCAACAAGATAAATATACAGATATTGCTACAATGGGTTTCATTATTGGTTTTATTATTATGATGGGCATGGATGTTGGATTGGGATAGGTGTGTATTGATTTTAAAATTAAATTGATTAGCCCTTGTATTTTTGATAGAAACTAAAAAAATCGCGTAAAATCTCATCTCTAATTCGCCTAAATTCGGATATTATTTCTTGTTCTGTTCCTGTTACTTGATCTGGATCTTCGAAGCCAATATGTAATTTATGTTTTACTTTTCCTGTAAAATTGGGACAACTTTCTTTTGCACTTCCACAAACAGTAATTACATAATCGAAAGTATCTTTTAAAAATAGATTTGTATTTTTCGGATAATTATCTTTTATATTTACTCCTAATTCAGCCATGACTTTTATTGCATTTGGATGTACTTGTTTGCTTGGTTTTGTTCCTGCGGAATGTACGATTAAATCCGTGTTAAATGCTTTTAAAAACCCTTCTGCCATTTGACTTCTACAGGAGTTTCCAGTACATAATATTAGTATTTTCATTTTATGAAGGTAATGTTTAATAATATTTTTTCTTGAGCCACAACGAAACATTTACCAACAATATTAATACTGGCACTTCTACTAACGGTCCAATAACTCCTGTAAATGCTTGTTTTGAGTTTATTCCAAATATGGCTATCGCAACTGCAATTGCCAATTCAAAATTATTACCTGTTGCTGTAAATGCAATAGATGCATTTCTTTTATAATCGATTTTCATTGCTTTGCCAATAAAGAAACTCACAAAAAACATGATGGCAAAATAAATGACTAATGGTATGGCTATTTTTACTACATCGAATGGAATTTTAACAATTAAATCGCCTTTTAAACTAAACATTAAAACTATTGTTGCTAATAACGCTATGAGTGTAATTGGAGAGATAAATGGTATGAATTTGCGATTGTACCAACCTATTCCTTTGTATTTTACTAGATATTTTCTACTTAAAAATCCTGCTATAAATGGAATTCCTAAATAGATAAATACACTTTTTGCAACTTCCATAATGGAGATATTGATATCGAAACTTTGTACGCCAAAATATTTTGGTAATACGCTAATGAATAGCCATGTATAAAAACTGTATGTAATAACTTGGAAAATACTGTTTAATGCTATTAATGTGGCTCCATATTCTCTACTTCCTCCTCCTAAATCGTTCCATACAATTACCATTGCTATACAACGAGCAAGTCCTATTAGAATTAATCCTGCCATGTATTCTGGTTCGTCTTTTAGAAAAATTATTGCTAGAATAAACATAAGTATTGGTCCAATAATCCAGTTTAATACTAGAGATAAAGACATGGCTTTTGTATCTTTAATAATGGTTGGTACGAGGCTATAATCTACTTTTGCTAGTGGTGGATACATCATTAATATTAATCCGATTGCTAAAGGTATATTTGTTGTTCCAACGGATAATGCATTGGTAATATTTGTTATTTGTGGAAAAAAATATCCTAAACCAACACCAAGCAGCATCGCTAAGAATATCCATACCGTTAAAAAACGATCTAAAAATTGGAGTCTTTTTTTCATATTATTTCTAACAATAGTTATTATTTTCTTGAATTGGAGGATATGGTATGTTTCCATAGGAGCAATACACATAATAATCTCTTTGTTTTGGTTTTATACCAACTCAACATCAAAATACGCTATAAATTATTTATCTTTTCACGGTTTTATATGCTATGTTTGAAATTTCAAGATTGTAAAACATAAAAATATTTTAAATATATTTAGCGCATTTCAAAATTGAATTGGTATTAAATGGACTTTACATTTTTTGCATTTCTTCTTCTTTTTTATGTCTGTATTTTGGACAAGTTATTATGAATTGTAGCTGCATGGCTATTTTTATTATTTTACTGGAATTTGTTGTAGAATTTCTAATAAATATTTCCAATATTTTTGTGTAGAGGAAATGCTTGCTCTTTCGTCTGGCGAGTGTGCTCCTCTAATATTTGGTCCAAAAGAAATCATATCCATTTTAGGATAATTGGTTCCTAAAATACCACATTCTAATCCTGCATGGCAGGCTAAAATATTTGCTTTTTCGTTAAATAGATTTTCATAAATACCTTCGAGTACTTTTAATATTTCGGAGTTTGGATTTGGTTTCCATCCTGGATAAGAACCACTTAATTCCACATCAAAATTAGCTAATTTAAAACCACTTTTAATATGATATGCTAAATCCATTTTACCAGTTTCTACAGAAGAACGTGTAAGGCATCCAATTTTAATAGCACCATCTTTTACAATGACACGAGCTACATTATTTGATGTTTCTACTAAATCTTTAATATCTGGGCTCATTCTAAAAACGCCATTATGTGTTGTGTAAATTGCTTGTAGTAAATCGTTTTGGTCTTCTTTGTTCATTGAAAACTTTGGCATTGTCGTATTTGCAATTAGAATTTCTAAATCTTTTTCAATCGTTGCGTATTCGGTTTTAATATCTTGGGCAATTGCATTGTAAATTTCTCCCATTTTATCTTCATTTTCACAGACAATAATTGCATTGCTTTCTCTTGGAATCGCATTTCGTAAACTTCCACCGTCAATTTCGGCAACTAGAGCAACATCTTTTAATGCGTATAAAATTCGATTCATCATTTTATTTGCATTACCAAAATATTTGTGAATATCCATTCCGCTATGTCCTCCTTGTAAACCTTTTACTGTTATTTTAAATGCATGCGTTTTGGATGGAGTAGGAGTTAACTGATATTTTCGTGTTGCAGTAATATCAATTCCGCCAGCGCAACCAACACCAATTTCATCATCGTCTTCGGTATCTAAGTTTAGTAATATTTCGCCATCTAAATAACCTGCTTGCAAACCTATAGCACCAGTCATTCCTGTTTCTTCGTCAATTGTAAAAAGAGCTTCTATGGCAGGATGTGGTATGTCGTTAGATTCTAAGATACTCATTATAGAAGCAACACCAATACCATTGTCTGCACCAAGCGTTGTGCCTTTTGCTTTTACCCAATCGCCATCTACATACATAATTATACCTTGTGTATCAAAATCAAATTTGGTATCGTTATTTTTTTGACATACCATGTCTAAATGCGATTGCATTACGATGGTTTTTCTATTTTCCATTCCGCTAGTAGCTGTTTTTTTGATGATTACATTTCCTACGGGATCTACTTGTGTTGCTAAGCCTAAGTTATTTCCAAAATCTACCATAAACTGGCGTACTCTTTCTTCTTTTTTTGAGGGTCTTGGTACGGCGTTTAAATCTGCAAAATTATTCCATAATGCTTTTGGTTCTAAATTTCTGATTTCTTGACTCATGGTTTTGTCTTTTTTATATTTTATTTTCTCGCAATGCCACTAAGATAAATTTAGCTGTGGATGCAAAGTTATTTTATTTCGATATTATTTTTTCGTTATCTCTACGAAGGGTCACTCGATATGATGTAACTCCGTATTTATAATTCAACATCATTTATCTCAATGACAATTTCATTTAAAGGTTTTCGTACTTTTTTTAGTTTACTCATAAAATCATCTTTGGCTCTATATCCAACTGGTAAAAGTAATATAGACTTCAAATTTAAGGATTTTAATTTTAAAATCTCATCAAATTTGTTTGGAATAAATCCTTCCATCGGACAAGCGTCAATCTTTTCTATGGCACAAACGGTCATTAGGTTTCCTAGAGCAATATAGGTTTGATAAATTGCTTCTTGTTCTTTTTCTTTCGCTGTTTTATTTGTGAAACTATTTTTTAGGTTTTGTCTAAATTTCCCTATTATTTCTTCGGATGTTCCTCTTGTTTTTTTTTCCAAATCAAAATAGGCATCTACCGTAGTATCGTCTATATTATTATCAATACATAAGACTAATAATTGCGAACAATCTGTAATTTGTTTTTGAAAATATGCGTGTTCTAGTAATGCATTTTTGATTTTGTTGTTACTAATTACCAACATTTTTATTGGTTGCAGTCCAAAGGAAGTTGCAGTTAAATTAAATGCTTTTTTTAGTTGTTTTATTTTTTTTGAAGAGAGTTTTTTTGTTGCATCAAATTTTTTACATGCATACCTCCATTTTAGTGCTTTTATGGTTTTCATTTATGGTAAGTTGGTTTGTGATTTGTGGATTTGTTTTTTTGAATCAAAACTACAAACTCTTAATTTTTCAATTTATTTTATCCTAAAGATTGCATGTTCACTAAGTTATAGTAAGTGCCATTTTTTGCAATTAATTCTTTGTGTGTTCCTTGTTCTACTATTTTTCCTTTTTGCATTACTACAATCAAATCTGCATTTTGTATGGTAGAAAGTCGGTGTGCAATTACGATTGATGTTCTATTTTTCATTAATTTTTCTAGTGCTTCTTGTACTGCTTTTTCCGATTCGGTATCTAATGCAGAAGTTGCTTCGTCCAATATCATTATTGGTGGGTTTTTTAGAATGGCTCTAGCAATAGAAATTCGTTGTTTTTGTCCACCAGATAGTTTGGTTCCTCCATCACCAATATTTGTTTGATATCCATTTGGTTGTTCTAAAATAAATTCATGTGCATTGGCTATTTTTGCTGCATTTATTATTTCTTCTTCCGTTACTTCTTTTCCAAAAGCGATGTTATTTGCTATGGTATCATGAAACAAGATTGCATCTTGTGTTACTAAGCCCATTTGCTCCCTTAGAGAATGTTTTGTTAAGTCTTTTACATCTATTCCATCAATTGTTATTTTGCCTTTATTTACATCGTAAAAGCGTGTTACTAAATTAGCTATTGTTGATTTACCACTTCCTGATTGCCCAACTAACGCTACTGTTTTACCTTTAGTTACTGTTAATGAAAAATCTTCTAACACGTAGTTGTCTTCATATTTAAAAGAAATGTTTTCAAATTTAATTTCTTTTTCAAATCCTTCTTTTACTATAGCATTTTCTTTATCTTCTAATGGACTTTCTGTGTCTAAAATTTCGATAACTCGTTGTGCTGCTGCTTCTCCTTTTTTAATACTATAACTTGCTCTTGATATTTGTTTTGCTGGTGTTAATATATTATATGCCAATCCCATATACACTATAAATTCATCTGCCGCTAACTCATTATGCACTAATACCATTTTCCCTCCATACCACAATAATATGGCTATTACTGTTATACCTAAAAATTCACTTGTTGGTGATGCTAAATTTTGTCTATTCGCTAATGAATTGGAAAATTTAAAAAACCTAGATGTTGATTTTTTAAAATTAGTCATAAAATTTTTCTCAGCATTAAATCCTTTTATTATTTTTAGACCTCCTAATGTCTCTTCTAAAATAGACAAAAAATACCCTTGTTCCTTTTGTACTTTTGTAGAATGTTTTTTTAATGATTT
>JALSLK010000098.1 GCA_026988355.1 Flavobacteriaceae bacterium | reverse complement strand
TTTTCTCCGAAAAATTTAATTTGATTTTGTGCTGTTCCTATTGCTTGTAATGAGCCAGAGTCATATACTCGTATTCCTGCATCTGTATTAAACTGTATGGTAACTCCTGGTTCTATAATAAAATCTCCTTGTACTACATAAACACAATCAATAATATAATCTATACCATTATTTCTATTTTCTAAAGTAAGTGTTTCTCCTGATGCTATTCCATTACAGTCTAATACTACGGCTCCTAATTCTTCTATTGGTGGTTCTGGATCATCTCCTCCACACGATGTTAGGAGTAATAATGTAAGCGAAAAAATACTTGTAATTACATTTTTTACTATTTTGTTGCTTTTTAAGCGTTCTGTTTTTTTATACATTTTGTTTTGTTTTTTAATTTTTTTTGTTAAATGATGATGATTATTTTTGATACATTTTAGAAGAATCTATGTGGTTTATAATAAAGTGTAGTCCGTCAACTTTATTTGTAGAATACTTTTCTATTTTTGTTATTGAATATATGCTTGATTTCGATTTTTAGAATTGTTATTTCAAGTTTGTGATATCTTATTTAGTGAACTTTAATTGTTATATGTTCCAATTATTCTGTTGTGCGTATTTCTTGTTTTAAAATTTTTGTTTTTTTATTTTAAATTTACCTTCAGTAAAAATTTTAACACTCGAATCTATTTTTGTGCTACCTATTCCTTTAAATGAGAATGTTCCTTCTAAATATGCATCTGTGTTTTTAGTTATTGTAATTGTTCCTAAAGAGCCTAAAACAGATTTTTTCGCATGCCATATATAATGTATGGGTTTTCCTTTAAAAGTAATTTTGCTATGATAAACTAGTGTTATATTATCCTCTATATTAAATGTTCCTGTTTTTTTATTGTTAAGATTTAAGCCTAAAGTAATTCGTGTTTTTTCTTCTTTATTATATCCATTAATTATATTAGAAAGCGATGTTGTACTCTTTAAATCAATTTTATCATTAAATGTATGTTTAATACCGTTTATCTTTACCGTTAAATAATAACTATCTTCGTTTAAATTTAATTTTTCTGATTTAGTATTACAGGAACCAAAAACAAGTAAACATGATGCAATTAATAAAAGTGTTTTCATGATTTTGTTTTTTTGTTTTAAATTATCCGTATAAAATTGTTAGATGGCTTTTATTAGAATTTGAATCGTATTCCTGCTGCTATTTGTGCTTGGTTTAATGAATCAAATCCTATGGTATATTTAAGTTGTACAAATGGTGTTATTTTTTTTCCCATATCAAATTCTGCTCCTGCTCCTACATTTACACCAAACTTTGAAGATGTTAAGTCGTCGTTATTTATGGTTCCGAAATACGTATAATTTGGAAAAGATATTATGGAATAATTTACTCCTGCAAGTCCATAAGGTTTTAATTTTCCATCTATAATATTTAGCTTTGGATAATAATTTGCATCTACGTTTACTTCATACCATTTTCGTTTGTAACCTATTATTATGCCTACTGTATCTGGAAAATAATAGGTAAATGCTGGTGCTACTGCAATATTTTCGGTTATAAAAAATTGTCCTGTAATATTTATTCCTACTGTACTTATTTTAGACCCATAAGCAAAGCCTACTCCTGCTGTTACTTGTGCTTTTACTTTTTGTGTAAATAAAGCTGTTAAACTAAATAATAAGGCAATTGCTATTGTTTTTAAGGTTGTATTCATTTTTTATTTTTATGTTATTGTTATTTTATTATTAGTATTTTCTAAAAATGGAATGTTAACATTTTGTTTTATTTAATTTCCAAAAAATTTATATTCTCTAATGTTTATAGATAGTTTTTCTTTTTTTAATGCAATGCATTTCATTTTGGTATTGTATTTTTTCTTTTTAGAACTTTTAAAATCCATTTCCATTACCAATCCGTTTTTAAATTGTTTTAACCAATTGGCATTAAACCCTTTTGCTTTTTTTGTGTATTTTGTATTGTATTGTTGATTAAACCGAACTGGTGCATTTTCTAATACATAAGTTATTGCTTCTCCTTCTTTACTAACAATTTTATAACCTTGACAAGTATATCCTAAAATTGTTTTCGTTCCTATTTTTGTAATCGTATAATCTTTTTTTTGTTGCTTCGTATCTTCTCGTTTTTGAGTTGGTAATTTTGTCGAGATTAATCTTTTATTATTTTCAATATCCATGAGTATAATACTTTTGTTTCTTTCATTATCCATAATCATAAGCCCTTTTTTTGTTTGTTTTTCTTTTTCTGTATGGAGTTTAAAACCTATATATGTCGCTTTTGGTTTTAAAAAATATTGGATATTTATTACTTCCTTCTTCGTCTGAATTTGTAATATATATGACCACTCAAAATCGTAGGAGTCTGGTAAATTAGCATGCATGTTTTTGTCGATACCATCAAAAGCCTCATCTATTTTATTATTTACAAATTCTCTTCGTTCTTGTTCTGCTTTTTGTTTTGCTTTTGCTCGTATTTTTGCACGAACTCTCGAATGTACTCCAGAGTGAGGTCTAATTTGTGCTTGTATTGTGTTTGTCGCCAAAAAAAGTATGCAAAAAAATAGATTTATTTTTAATGTTTTCATTTTTATTATTTTATATTTAGTAGCAACTAAAATTGCATTGTTAACACGATGCTTAAATTAATTTTACTAAATTTGTTTTTAACTAGTTTCTTTACATATGAATATAGACCATATAAAAAAGTTTATCGAAAATAATCCAAAAGAGATTAGCAAACTTTATTATAGCAATAGAGATAGTTTTTTAAATTTTGGTAAAAAATATGGTCTAGATTATGACGATCTTACCGATATTTACCAAGAGGCTTTTATTGCCTTGAGAAATCACGCATTAAATGGAAAATTAGATACCATTAAAAGTTCTATAAAAACCTATCTTTTTGGTATTGGTAAGTTTATGATTTATGATTTGTTAAAAGATAAAAAACGAACTACTAATTATGAACCTTCTTTACATATACAAGATGATATTGCTCCCGTTTCTTTTGTAAATGAGGAGGAAGAACTCTCTATGGAGCAGCATTTATTAAAGCAATTTTTTAATAAATTAGGAAAAAAATGCCAAGAAATGTTAACATTATTCTACTCTAGAGGACTATCTATTGATGACATCATTGAATTTACGGATTATACTAGTAGTAGTGTCGTACGAAGTCAAAAGTCTAGATGTATCAAAACTTTAAGGGAAATGATCAAATCATAGTAATATGGAAAACAACTATTTAATTGAAAAATACATACAAAATTGCCTTTCTTCTCAAGAAGAATTGGAATTTAATACTTTATTAAAAACAGATGCTAATTTTAAGAAAGAGGTTGGTTTTCACACCAATTTAAAAAAAGTAGTTAAACATGAAGATGCTACTAATTTTAGAAATTTTATTGTCGGTCTAGAAGATCGTACCAAAAATACAACGTCTAAAAAATCTTTTCTAAAATGGTTTGCTGCTGCTAGTATTGTTGTCTTATTTGGTTTGTCTTATTTATTAATTCCCAAACAAAACGTTTCTACAAATGCTCTTTTTGCTTCTTATTTTGAACCTTATAGAAATGTTATTGCTCCTATTGTAAGAGGCGAAAATCAACAAGATGATAAGACTTTAGCTTTTATTGCTTATGAAAAAGGAGAATACCAAACAGCTATTGTACTTTTTTCAAAATTATACGCCTCTACAAAAGAGCCTTATTATTTATTTTATAAAGCCAATGCATTGTTAAAACTAGAACGCGCAAAAGAGGCTATTCCGTTATTGTTACATCATCTTAAAACAAAAGATACACTAACCGAAAAAACCAATTGGTATTTGGCTCTTGCTTACCTTAAAATTAAAGAAAAGAAAAAGGCAAAAGATTTATTAAAAAGAGTAATTACTACCAACTCATATCACAATAAAGAGGCAAAAGAATTGCTTAAAAAAATGGATTAACGCTTTTGTTGTATTATTTTTTTACCAAATTTTTTTAAGAGTACTAGAAAAATTATTCCTAATAAAATCCAAATTAAAAAGTTAGGTGCTGCTACTGGTTCTACATTTCCTGTTAATACAATACCAGACCAATAGTATGGATGTTTTAATAACGGATCTTCATTGAGTTCTAAATAGGTAAGTTTAGCATGTCTTAAGGCTTCTTTTTTACTTAATCCGTTATATAGATTTTCGTAAAAATATTCCATAATTTCGGAAGTACTTTGGTCATTTATTTTCCATAGTGTAGTAACAATTGCAGGAACTCCAGCATAATTAAATGCTCTTGCTAAACTTAACATTCCTTCGCCTTTCTGTAATTTTCCTATTCCTGTTTCACAAGCACTTAAAGTTACTAAATCTGCTTTTATGTCATAGTTATACAAATCTTTTACATACAATAAATTTGTGTTTGTACTATCGTTTGAAAATGCCAAATACGAATAATCTGGGAATGCATCGTTTGCAGAAGCATGTGTTGCAAAATGGATTAAATTATAGGCGCTTACTTCTTTCTTAAAATTTGCTATGGACGCATTTTTTCCTTTATAAACTTTTCCGTGAAAATATTGTGCGATATCTTGTGCTTCTCGTTCGTTATAGAGTAATGGAGCCATATCGGTTCTTTCGTGATTAATTGAAGTAGAAGTTCCATTAAATTTTGGTGCAAATATTAATAATTTGGTTTTTTTATCGGTTTCTATTTTACTTTGTTCTTGTAATAATGTTGCCGAACTAGCGTAGCTAATACTGTGTGTCTTTAATAAATAACTATCTTCTAAATTTGTTGTATTTAAAGCATCAAAAGGAATATAATTTAATAAACCGTCTGTTATTATGGTTAAGTCCGTAGCATCCATTTTTTGTAATGGGTTCTTTAAAATTGCATTATATACCTCATAACTATCTTTATGGATTGTAATTTCTTCAATCTTTAATTTAGAAGATTTACGATATAATTTTTTTATTTTATTTTGAATGTTTTGTGTGTATGCTAATTTATAAAACGCTTTTTTTCTTGGTTCTATAGTTATAAGATATAATTCGTTTTTGGCTACTAAATAACTTAGTATTGCTTGTTTTTTATTTAATTGAGTTGCCATCTCTTGTAACGATACTACATCGTGTTTGTATTTTAGTGCATAATATTTTGGATATTCTTTTTCTATTTTTTCTAAAAAAAGATAGTACGCATTTTTTACAAAATCCAATTTTTCATCTAACGATTTGTCTTTTGCTTTTTTCTTAAAAATTGTTTGTTCTATATGTGCAATTTTTGCTCTAAATTGTTGCTCTTTTACAATAATGTTTTCTGGAATTCCTCCATATTTTGTTGCTTGAGAATTTCGAATGGATTCTAATAAAAAAATACTTTTGCTTTTTTCCATAAAAAAAAATGCGTCGTCAATAAATATACTATCCTTGGTATTTTTATACATTTTATAAGCAATAGTTACCATTTTTTGTATGGATGGATAGGTTTCTTCAATTAAAAATTGTTTGTCTAACTTACTTTCAAATTCTGGTCTTAGTGCATCTAATGTTTGAATGATTGCTTTAGAGGTTTTATGGGCACTTTTTAAATAACTAATTTTATTACTACTTACATTTGCTTTTTCTAAGACTTCTAATTTTTCTTTTAAAATACGTATCAATTTTATTTTTGATGCTACTTTTTTGGGCTCTGGATTTGTATAGATTTCTTTAGTATTAAAATCCGTTTGCAATTGTATTAAAGCCAACTGGTAATGTTGCAATCCTTCATCTATTTTATCTTGCTTTATCAATAAATTTCCAATCTTACCATATACCTCGGCAATATCTTGGTGTTTTTTATTATTTCTATATTTTTTTGTTTTTGCCAAACTTGCATTGTAATAAATAGCAGCCTTTTGGTATTTTTTTAAACCTAAATAAGCATCTCCAAACAGCAAGTCTATTTCCTTTGCAAAGGGATTATCTCCCTTATAAAATTGTGCGTTTTTTTGTAAGATATTAATCGCTTCAGGAAATTTTTTTTGTTGGATATAATTTTTTGCCAACAACATAAAAACAGATAAAATATTATTTTTATAATTCGGGTTTTTTGCCTTTGTTTTATAAAATGAAAATGCTTCATTTAATAAAATATTTGCTTTTAGGTATTCTTTTTTTACTTCATAAACTTGAGAAAGCAATTTTTTGGTATTGTATGTTCTAGATTCCCAATTTGGAATACTATCTTTATATTGACGTTGTAATTGTATGTTTTTTTTATAAATACTTTCTGCTAATTCATATTTACCAGTATGTAGATAGTTAAGTCCCAAAAAACTATAAATACTAGAAATTATCGCCAAATAATTTTTGTTTAGCTTGTCATTTGGAATGGTATTTATTTTGGTAAGTAATTTTTTAAAATATTTTTTTGAAGTACTGTATTGTTTTATTTTGTAATTGTAATTTCCTTTATCAAATAGGAGGTAATCTTTATAATATTCTAGGTTATATAAAGTATCTAACCGTTTATCATTATACAAAAGTTTCTCTTCCCTTTTAATATTAATATTGTAATTTTTTAAATCGTAATAATGTCCGTTAGCATTAATTAAATAAGTATAACTACTTAATAACGTACTTAGGTCATTTTGATTATCGGCAATATCAATTGTTTTTTCGTAATAAAAATAGGCACTATCTTTATTACTGTAATGAAATGAAAATGCTTTGTTTAATGTTTTTTTTAGATCCACATTAGCATCTTGGGAGTAAACATCTTGAACAAGATACAAACTAAACAAAAAATAGAATAAAAAATACTTCATAAAAAACCTTTAGAAGTGTTTAAAGGTACACTTTTTTTTGAATTTGAAAAGGTTTTATATAAAGAGTCACAGCTTAATTTAAGTAAACTGTGACTAGTTTTATATAAAATTAATTTACAACAATAGGTGTATTAATAGTAATTTCTCCAATACCATCGACCGAAATAGTAGAATGCATTATGGTAATGTTAGCAAAATTAGCATCGAATAATAATACTTCTTGGTTTGAAAATTGATCTCCTGGAACTGATTCAAATCCTACAGTATCACCAATTTCATTATTAAATAAACTAATGTTTAAGATATTTATATCTTCATGAAGTACCATTATATCTGTATTCGTAAGATTTTGTTGTGGAGCACAATTTAAACCAATACTTGTGTCAAAACAGCCATCTGGAGGCATTGGAATAGGTCCAATAGGTCCAATAGATGGATTTAAACCTATTAATACTTCAGATAGGTTTTGTAATCTAGTTATTCTTTGTGTATTGTTTTCAAATTCATTTAATAGTTGCTCATTCGTACTATTGGTTTCAAGTTCTAAAGTAATTTCATCTTGTCGTTGTTTTAAGTCGTTTTCTTCAGCAATAGCACTTGCATAGTAAACTTGTTGTGCATAGATATAAACTGTTTCGTTTTCTTCTGTTTCTGTATCACAAGATAATAATACCATTGTCATAGTAATAATAAGTAGTAAGTTTAATTTCATAATATGAAGATACATTTTAATTAGTTAATAACAGGAGTTTTGATAATAATTTCTCCTATACCTTTAACATAAATGACAGAACGCATTGTTGCAGTATATTTAAAACGGTGTTCTAATACCATTGTTTTTTGATCGTATTCGCCTACAAAAATTTCTGTACCCTCGCCTACAATCTCATTTTCATTATTGAGTATTTGTATATTTTGTATTTCAACAGCATCGATTGGAAGTACAATTGCATTAATGTTTGATAAGTTTTGTTCTGGAACACAATTAAGACCAATAGTTGTTTCAAAACAACCTCCAGGAGGCATCGGTATTGGACCAATTGGACCAATAGATGGATTTAAACCAATTAATATTTCAGATAGATTATTTAATTTTTCAATTCTCTGGTTATTAGATTCAAATTCATTCCATAGTTCTTCGCTTTCATTTCCATTTTCTAAAATTGCGATAATCTCGCTTTGTATTTGTTCTAATTCATTTGCTTCGGCAATCGCACTCATGTAATAAACTTGTTGTGCATAAATAACTTGTATTTCGTTTTTTTGTTGTGTTAAAGTTTCTTGTTGGTCTTGATTATTACAAGAGAGTATTAACATTAAAATAATTAGTAAAGAGGTAAATTTCATTGTTTGTTTTTTAAATTAGTATTCTTTTTAAATTAGTCTTGTTCTTTTTTAAGATGTTAACTTTTTACTTTTCATAAAGCCAACTAAAATGTTCTCTGTTCATTTCATTTTTAGAGTTTATAGTTGTTTTTACTAAATTAATAGGTAAGCTATCTATGTTATACATATATTGGTAATTAACTGTATTAATACTCTCATTATTCCTTATTTTTTTAGAAGATAAAAGGTTATGTTTGCTATAATATTGTAATTTCAAATTTCCACTTCCAAGTGAAATGGTTGGAACTCCAAAATATTGTAATTTGGTATAATTATTTAATACTCCTGCATCTAATAATAAGTTATAAAACGGATTTTTTTTAGTATCATAAGTAAATAAAACAACGTATTCTTTTTGGTATGAAATTCCGCTATTTAGACTTATAAAGTGTTCCGTTTTAACAATATTATCTTTGTTATCGTAATAAATTAATAGTTTTTTTATTAAATTGACTTCATTTTTTTTTAGTTTTTTTTCTAAAATTTCAATTAGTTTTTGGTTGTCACTATACGTAAAATTTCTAACCATTTCAATGGTCGTATTAGGATTTGAAGCTACTATATAATTAATAGTTTCTGTTTGTATTAAACCTTGCGCATTGTATTTTAATGAAGCGTCTTCTAAGCTATAAACAGCATTCGATATAGCAGAAATAGTATTTATATTATTATGCTCGTTATACGTAAAATAATAATACGGATCAATAATTGTTATTTTAGAACTAGAATTATAATTAATGGCATTTTGTCCAATAATAATTGGTTTTCCTTGAATATCATAAGTGATATTAAATGTATTAGTATTAATAGTATATTGTTTAAGATGCGTGTTATGATACATCATTTCATCATCGACCTTGCAATTATATAAAGTAAAAATAAGACATAAAATAATGCCATTAATTATCCTTCTAGTTGCAATGCCTTTTCTAAAGTTAAGGGGAATACTTTTAAAGTGCATGTCTACTATTTATTTGTAATTCTGTATCAAAAGTAAGCGTAAAAAGGATTATAATATTTTATAATATTACAATACGTGCTTTTTTTTATATATTGTGCATGATTTAGGGTATAAACTGTAGATTAGAAAGAGTACTTAAATAAAATACCAATTATACAGTATTTTTATAAGATTGTATAAAAGATAAATCAAATTATACAATTAGGTAATGAGCATGGTAAAGATGTTCTATTTTTGGTAGACTAACATATTAAATATGATAAAAGCAATAATTGTTGATGATGAATTAACTGCCATTAGAAGTTTAAAATGGGAAATAGAAAGTTTTTGTACAGGCATCGAAATAACAGATAGTTTTACCGATCCATTAGAAGCAATAAATGGTATAAATTACATCAAACCAGACTGTGTTTTTTTAGATATAGAAATGCCAGAAATGGATGGTTTTCAATTGTTAGAAAAATTGCAATTTAGAGATTTTGATTTAATAATAACAACAGCGTATAACTCGTATGCTTTAAAAGCATTTAAAGAAAATGCAATTGATTATTTATTAAAACCTGTAGATACCGATGATTTATTAAAGTCAATTGCCAAAGTAAAAAAAAATAAAGAAAAAAATATTTTAGGAGAAGAATTATATAAAATTATAGAGAATATTAGTACACCAAAACCAACTTTTAATAAAATTACATTGTCCTTATCTGGAAAAACAATTTTTGTAAATCCGAATGAAATATTATATTGCAAATCCGATGGAAATTATACCGAAATATATTTTAATTCTGGTCAAAAAGAAGTACTATCAAAAAAACTTAAAGATGTAGAACAAATGATTCATAACGCCTTGTTTTATAGAGTACACAACTCCTATTTAGTTAACATAAATCAGATTAAAGAATTTGTAAAAAGTGACGGACAATATTTAGTTATTGAAAATGGAGTAACCATACCTGTTTCTCGTTCTAAAAGAAGTGCCTTAATGGAATTGTTAACCAATTAAATACATGAAAAAAAATAAATTAATTGTTTTTAGTATTTTATTTTTATGCTTTGCAAGTATCAGTTTTTCTCAAAAAAAGAAACCAGAATTTAAAAAAGTAATAGATAGTATACTAATTGTAAAACCTACTACCTATAAAAAAATAAATTATTACATACGTCCATTTAGAAGAGATACGGTAAAACTAAAACAATTAATAAAAGTATTTAGCACGTCCAATTATTTAGATGGTAAAACTTATGTAGAAAATCTGTTAGGAATTAGATATCGGAATTATTCTTTCTATAAAAAAGCAATTAAAATACACAATCAAGCACTAGAAACTGCTAAAAAAGCTAAAAACATAGAATTTCAAGTTTTTAGCTTAAATATGTTAGGCGTAGATTATAGACAAAAAGATAATTTAAGAACTGCTTTAGATTATAATCAAGCAGCATTATCGTTGGCAGAAACAGTAAAAAATCCTAGTTTAGGTTTTAGAAGAAGTATTGCTGTTTCTCACAATAGTATGGGAAATATCTATTTAACCTTAAAACAATATGATTTTGCCATACAACAGTTTAACAAGTCGCAAATAATAGAAAAAAGTATCCATAACAAATTAGGTTTGGCAATTAATAACCAAAATATCGGTTATGCAAAAGATGCGCAAGGAAAAATAGATGAAGCATTGCAATATTTTAAAAAATCGCTTGTTATAAATAACGCATTAAAAAACCCATTTGGACAAGTTATTTGTAACGATAATATTGCAAATATTTACATCAAACAAGGTAAATACAACAAAGCATTACAACTTCTAAAAAAGATTTTACCAGAAGCAAAAAAGATAGGAAATAACGACCAAATTGCTTCGATATATATTAATTTAGGATGGGCACAAACCAAACTAAAAAATTATGCAAATGCAGAGAAAAGTATTCTCAAAGGATTGTCTATTGCTAAAAAATACGATCTAACATTGGCAATCGCTACAGGATATAGCTACTTATCGGAATTAAATCAAGAAACAAGTAATTTTAATGACGCATTAAAACATTACAAATTAGCAGAAGAATTTGATGAAAAAGTGTCTAATGCACGAAATTCACAATATGTAAACGATTTGATTCTTAAATACGATAGCGAAAGAAAAAATAATCAAATTAAAGATTTAGCAAAACAAAATGAAATTACAAAATTACAATTAACAAAAAGTAGAATTTTGTGGGGAATTAGTTTGGGGTTATTGTTTTTATTTGGAATTATTTTTTATTATTTGTACCGAAATAAATTATTAAAAAATGAAAAACAAATTATTACTTTAGAACAAGATGCCTTACGAAGTCAAATGAACCCTCATTTTATTTTTAATTCTTTAAATTCAATTAAATTGTATATCATAGATAATGAAAAAGAAAATGCAGTTTATTATTTGAATAAATTTTCGAAATTGATACGAAAAATTTTAGTAGCAACACACGAAAAAGAAATTACACTTGCCGAAGAAATAGAAACAATGGAATTGTATTTGAATATTGAAAATATTCGATTTAATAATGAAATCGATACTGCAATTGTTGTAGACGAAAATTTAAGTATTAATACCATAAAAATTCCACCACTAATTTTACAACCATTTATTGAAAATGCTATATGGCACGGATTGTCATTGAGAAAACAAAATAAAAAATTACGGATATTTATTAAAAAATCAGAAAATACACATGTAGATATTATTATAACCGATAATGGTATTGGTAGGAAAAAATCAGCAGAAATAAAACAAAAAAAACGCTATAAAAAGAGTTCGATAGGCATACAATTAACCAAAGAAAGACTACAAAATTTCTGTAAAGAGTATACCAATAACTGTTCTTTAAATTTTGTAGACTTATATAATGAAAAAAAAGAAGCAAACGGAACTAAGGTCATTTTAAAAATTCCTTTGAACTAATAATTCGTTTATACCAATTCAATTTTAAAATGTGCTAAATAGATTTGAACTATTTTTATGTTTTACAGTTTAGTAACTAAAAAATATCGTCATTTTATTGAATTAAAGAAAAATGTCCTCTTAAAAAATTTCCATCTATTAATTCGATATTATACCAATAATCAGAAGGAGGAAACAAGAGACCATTCCAACCAATATTTGCATCGTTTATTACAAATATCAATTTTCCAAAACGGTTGTATATACGAATGTTTTTTATTAAAAGATTTTCATCTACAATTTTCCAATTATCATTACGTCCATCTCCATTTGGAGAAAAAAATGTAGGAATGTGTAACGCTACATTTTTTTTAGTTGTAAAATTACTTTCTCCACAATTTATAGCGTTTCCAGTAACATTATATGGTGTAACTGTTATAAAATAAGTTGTGTTCTCTAAAAAATTATTAGAATGCGTGTATGTCGTAACATTACCAAGGTCTATATTATTCGCAATTTCTGTTCCGCCAGAGCTAGTACCAATCGAAATAAAATAACCTGTGGCAGAAGCAATCGCATTCCAAGTAAACGTTTCGTTAATAGGAACATTTATAGCTCCAAAAGATGGATTTGTAATTAGCGTACAAACTGGAACCGTTAGTATTGTTTCGGTAGTAAAACTAATTTCACTACAACCAATAGCATTTCCAGCGGTATTATAAGCAATAACTGTTGCATAATAGGTTGTGTTTTCTAAAAAGTTGGTAGTATGTGTATACGAAGATACATTCCCAACATCTATATTGTTCGCAATTTCTGTTCCG
The DNA here is from genome assembly GCA_026988355.1 of Flavobacteriaceae bacterium. Taxonomy (GTDB): domain Bacteria; phylum Bacteroidota; class Bacteroidia; order Flavobacteriales; family Flavobacteriaceae; genus S010-17. Next base: position 256 of record JALSLK010000098.1, on the reverse strand, counting down.
CCAGAAGTGGTACCAATAGAAATAAAATAACCTGTGGCAGAAGCAATCGCATTCCAAGTAAACGTTTCGTTAATAAGAACATTAGTAACTCCATTTGTTGGATTTGTAAACGTAGCACAAATAGGTATAGTTAGTATTGTTTCGGTAGTAAAACTAATTTCACTACAACCAATAGCATTTCCAGCGGTATTATAAGCAATAACTGTTGCATAATAGGTTGTGTTTTCTAAAAAGTTGGTAGTATGTGTATACGAAG
>JALSLK010000097.1 GCA_026988355.1 Flavobacteriaceae bacterium | reverse complement strand
GTTAGTATTGTTTCGGTAGTAAAACTAATTTCACTACAACCAATAGCATTTCCAGCGGTATTATAAGCAATAACTGTTGCATAATAGGTTGTGTTTTCTAAAAAGTTGGTAGTATGTGTATACGAAGATACATTCCCAACATCTATATTGTTCGCAATTTCTGTTCCGCCAGAAGTGGTACCAATAGAAATAAAATAACCTGTGGCAGAAGCAATCGCATTCCAAGTAAACGTTTCGTTAATAAGAACATTTGTAGATCCATTTGTTGGATTTGTAAACGTAGCACAGGATGGAATGGCAATATTACTTCCCGTAGTAAACGTTTCTTCCATACAACTAAGAACGACACCACTTTGAAAATATGGAGTAATCGTTACAAATATTTGAGTATTGCTTGGTAAATTTGTAGGAAAATTATACGATGTAACATCAGCAACATCCAAATTATTAATTATATCTGTTCCTCCAGAAGTAGTACCAACACTTATAAAATAACCACAAGAACTTGGATTGTCTGTCCAAGAAATTCCAGAATTTATTGGAACGTCAATATCATTATTTGCTGGAGAATTTAAAGAAACACAAGTTTCACTAATATTATCTACTGTTAGCGTTATATCGTTTCTAACAAGTAAAAGGTTTCTATTATTTGTGCCTGGAGGATTGCTATTTTCAAAAGGAACCAAATCACTTCTTATTTCACTATAATATACAGCAGCATCGCAACTACTTACACTTGTAATGGTATATTGAGGAGCATCTGGAGCACCAACTATTTCTACACCATCTTTAAACCATTTGTAATGATTTTGTGATCCTCGAACGGTAGTTGTAAGTACAACCGTTGTACCTACATTCGCATTTATATTATCAATAGTATTAACTTTGGCTTGAGGAGCATAACGATAATCGGTCATTATAGGTAGCTGTAAAGTACCAAAAGTATTAGTTTGTGTAAGAAATAAAACATATTGATTATGATGGCTTTCAAAATCGCCAAAATGAAAATTATTGTCGTTAAATCTAAATCTAAAATAATTAGCATTGGTACCAACCAAACTAGCAAAATTAGGAATTGAACCAGATAACTGATTAAAACTAACATCAATTATATTAGAAGCACTAACACCATGATATCCTGATTTAATGGTAAATAATTGATCTAAAATAGCTGTTCCAGTAAATAAATTATGATGTAATACAAGACTTACTAGTTCTACATTATGACTAATATCTAAGGATTGAATTTGATTTTCTGATGCATCAAAGTAATGTAGAACGACATTTTGTGTTAAGTCAATTCCAGTATTAGTTAATAAATTATTACCAATAGAAAAACTTTGAAGTAGTATATTATTAGTAACATCTATATCGGTAAAAAGATTAGAAGATACAGTTAGATATTTTAATTGTGTGTTTTGAGTTAAATCTATTGTAGCTAATTGATTGCGAGAAGCATTTATTCTTTTGATAATTGTATTTTGAGTAAAATCTAAAGACGTTAAATTGTTATCATAAATATATAACGTTTCTAACAGTGTGTTGTTTGAAAAGTCTATAGATACTAAATCATTGTTTGTAAGCCATATCGTTTCAAGAAGAGGATTACTTGTTAAATCGATTACTAATGGTGTTGTATTATTATTTCTTATATCCAAAAAAATAAGATTTGAGACCATCGCTAACGATATAGGATTAACAAAATTATGTCCCCAAATTGTTAAATATTCAAAAGTAGTTGTAGATGGTAATAATAAATTTTCTACATTAGTCGAATATAAACTCAATCTTGTTAGAGCAATATAATTAGATACATCTACAGTTATTAAAGTAATCGAACTAAAGTATATTTTTGATAAAACACTTGTTTCATTAGGTAAAATAATATTTACAGGAACATTACTACCAGTAATATTTAAGTCTTCTAAACCATCCAAATTAGAAAAGTCGAGTGTTGCGACAGAGAGAGTTACAATTTCAATTTTCTTTAAAGTAGAGGAAAAAGGAAGCGTTAGATTAGATAAGTTTCTTAAATTTCTAATTTTTATTGCTTCTAAATTTACATTTGCCGAAAGATCTAATGTTGTTATAGGAGCTTCTCCAGCTACAAAAATATTCGTTTCAACTTCCAATATTTTTAAAGCGATATTTTGAGATAAATTCAACGAATTTAAAGCATCGTTATCGTCTATATAAAGATTTTCTAAAACAGTTAATGTGTTTAAAGGAATTGTAGCAAACTGGTTACGACCTAAATTTAAAGTAGTTAAATTAACAAAAGCCTCTAAACCTGTAAAATTTGTAATTATAGTACTCGTAATAACAAGGCTTGTTTGTGCTTCGGCATCACTATTTAGAATATTTCCATTTAATCCATTACTATCAATTCCTAAATCAATTAAATGTTGCTCAAAATTGGTGTCTGTAATATTTGTAGTTTGCGCAATTACAAAAAAAGGTAGAATAAAAAGTAAGAATGTAAAAAATATTTTTGCTTTTACCATAACAAATAGATTTAAACTACAAAATTACTAAAAATACTTGATTACACCAATCTATAAGCTTGGTTATTGACTATATTATTTAGACATTTATCAAATTAAAAATTGAAATAAATCTGGTTTGTTATTGATATAATCTCCAAAAAAATGCAACTGTTTCATTCGAGAAACTAAAGGCTCAAAATCATCTTTATTTTTTAATTGAATGCCAACAACTGCAGGACCTTTTTCTTTGTTATTCGTTTTAGAATACTGAAAATGGGTAATGTCATCGTTTGGACCTAAAACTTGTGTAATAAATTCTTTTAAAGCACCTGCTCTTTGTGGAAATCGGACAATAAAGTAATGTTTTAAATTTCCATATAGTAAAGCACGTTCTTTAATTTCGGCAGTTCGTACAATATCATTATTACTACCGCTAATAATGCAAACTACCGTTTTACCTTTAATCTCTTCTGCAAGAAAATCTAAAGCACTAATACTTAAAGCACCAGCAGGTTCTACAACAATAGCATCTTTGTTGTATAAATCTAACATCGTTTGACAAACTTTTCCTTCTGGAATGGTTAGCATTCGATCTAAATTTTCTTTACAAAGCGCAAAAGTTTTAGTACCAACACGTTTAACAGCAGCACCATCCACAAATTTTTCGATACGATCTAAAGTTACTACTTCATTATTTATAAATGCCATTTTCATAGAAGGAGCACCTTCTGGTTCTACACCAATAATTTTTGTTTGAGGCGATAAAATTTTAAAAACACTAGATAATCCAGCAGCTAAACCACCACCACCAACAGGTAAAATAACACAATCAATAGGATTAGTAGATTGACTTAAAATTTCTAAAGCAATTGTCGCTTGACCTTCTATAATTTTTTCATCATCAAAAGGGTGGATAAATGCTTGGTGTAATTTCTCACTTGTAGCAATAGCAACTTCATACGAATCGTCAAAAGTATCGCCAGTTAAAATAACAGTAATATAATTACCACCAAACATTTTTACTTGTTCTACTTTTTGATTTGGAGTAGGAGTTGGCATGTAAACGGTCCCTTTTATTTTTAATTTATTACAAGTAAAAGCAACGCCTTGTGCATGATTTCCTGCACTAGCACAAATAATTCCATTTTCTTTTTCTTGCTCCGAAAGACTACTTATTTTATTATACGCTCCACGAATTTTATAGGAACGAACTAGTTGTAAATCTTCTCTTTTAAATAAGATATTTGCGTTGAGTGTTGTAGAATAATTTGCATTTTGAATTAAAGGCGTAACGGAAGCTATGTTTTTTAAATTATCAGCAGCTTTTTTTACTTGCTCTAAAGTCGGAAAATAAAAAGGTTTTGTTTTCATACTTTATTTAATTATTTTCTGGTCTTAAACTTCGTACTACTTTTCCCGCTTGCCACATTTCAGATTTTTTTAGTGTTTCTAATTCTTTATTTAATTTTTCTCTATAATCTACTTGACTATTGGTATCTATAGATCGTTGTGCTTCTATACCATCTGCAACGGATTTGTACAATGCTTTAAATACAGGTTTTGTAGCATCTGCAAATTTGTCTTTCCAATCTAAAGCACCACGTTGTGCAGTAGTAGAGCAATTTGCATACATCCAATCCATGCCATTTTCGGCAACTAATGGCATTAAGCTTTGCGTTAATTCTTCGACCGTTTCGTTAAAAGCCTCAGAAGGCGAATGTCCATTTTCGCGAAGCACTTCGTATTGTGCCTGAAAAATTCCTTGAATTGCTCCCATAAGTGTACCACGTTCTCCTGTTAAATCTGAAGTTGCTTCTTTTTTAAAAGTCGTTTCAAATAAAAATCCAGACCCCACACCAATACCTAATGCAGCTACTTTTTCAAATGCTTTTCCAGTAGCATCTTGGTGGATGGCATAACTCGAATTTAAACCTCTTCCTTCTAAAAACATACGTCTAAGCGAAGTTCCTGAGCCTTTTGGAGCAATTAAAATCACATCTACATCTACTGGTGGAATCATACCAGAACGCTCTTTCCACGTAATGTTAAAGCCATGCGAAAAATACAACGTCTTTCCTTTAACAAGATATTTTTCTAACAAAGGCCATAACTGAATTTGTCCTGCATCCGATAATAAATATTGGTAAATTGTACCTCGTTTTAAAGCTTCTTCAATGTCAAATAAGGTTTCGTTTGGAATCCAACCATCTGCAACTGCTTTGTCCCACGAAGCAGAATTTTTTCGTTGTCCAATAATCACATTAAAACCATTGTCTTTTAAATTTAACGATTGTCCTGGACCTTGTACACCATAACCAATTACTGCGATTATCTCGTCTTTTAATATTTCTCTTGCTTTTTTTAGAGAAAATTCTTCTCTTGTTACTACGTTTTCTTCAACGCCTCCAAAATTTAATTTTGCCATTTTATTTGTATTTTTAATTTTCTATATTTAAAATATTCGATACTTTCATTTTTTTCTTGGTAATAGCTACTCTTCCCGAACGTACAAATTGCATCAATCCAAAAGATTTTAATTCGTTATACAATTTATCGGTTTGTGCTTTTGTTCCCATTTTTTCTACCACAATAAATTCTTTTTCTATTTCTAAAATGGTAGCATTGTTTTCTGTTATTACAGATTTAAAATCTGTTTTGTACGCATGTTCTACCTGTAATTTATACAAAGCTATTTCTTGATGTACCGTTTGTACTTCTGTATGGTAAAAAGCAGCAATTACATCGATTTGTTTTTCTAATTGTTTGACTATTTTTTCAATTAATATCTTAGATTCATAAACCACGATAGTATATCTGTGCACATTTTCAATCTCTGATTTGGATGCGGTTATACTTTCGATATTTACATGCCTTTTTGTAAAAATTGCAGTTACTCTATTTAATAACCCTATAAAATTTTCGGTGTAAATGGATACGGTTAAAAGTTCTTTTGTCATAATTTCTTATTTTAATCTTATTTCTGAAACCGATGATCCTGTTGGAATCATTGGAAATATATTGTCTTCTTTTTCTATAATTACTTCTAAAAAGTAAGATTCTTTACTTGCAACCATTTCTTTTATTGCTACTTGTAAATCTTCTCTTTGTTCTACTTTTCTTGCTTTTATATCGTAGCCTTCTGCTATTTTAATAAAATTCGGATTTACCATTTCTGTAGATGCATATCGTTTGTCAAAAAACAGTTCTTGCCATTGGCGTACCATTCCTAAAAAACTGTTGTTTAATACCACTATTTTTACAGGTACTTTTGTTTGAAAAATTGTACCTAATTCTTGGATGGTCATTTGGTATCCTCCATCGCCAATTATGGCTATTACTTCTCTGTTTGGCATACCCATTTTGGCACCAATTGCTGCTGGTAATGCAAAACCCATAGTGCCTAACCCTCCAGAAGTTACTTTGCTACGTGTTTTATTAAATTTTGCATAACGACAAGCAAACATTTGATGTTGTCCGACATCCGAAACAATAATCGCTTCTCCTTTGGTTTCTTTATTTATATTTTCTAACACTTCGCCCATTGTTAATCCTTTTTTTGTTGGGTATAACTGATTTTTTATGACGGTTTCGTATTCGATTTTATATAAATCTTTAAATTTTTTATTCCATTCGGAATGTGTTTTTTTAGCAATAAAAGGCATTATAACTGCTAATGTTTCTTTTACATTTCCTAAAACGGCAACATCTGTTTTTACATTTTTATCTATTTCGGCAGGATCTATTTCAAAGTGAATTATTTTTGCTTGTTTGGCATATCTACTTAAATCTCCTGTTACTCTATCGTCAAAACGCATTCCAATAGCAATTAAAACATCACATTCGTTAGTCATTATATTTGGTGCATAATTTCCATGCATGCCAACCATACCAACATACAAATTGTGGTTGCTTTCTAAACCTGATAATCCTAATGCTGTGGTTGCTGTTGGTATATTTGCTTTTTCGATAAATGCTTTTAGTTCTTGTTCTGCTTCTCCTAACAAGACACCTTGTCCCATTACTACAAATGGTTTTTTGGCATTATTAATTAATTGAGCTGCTGCTTTTATTTTACTTTCTTCTATTTTTGGTGTTGCGGTATAGCTTCGTATATTAGTACATTTTTTATAGTTAAAATCCAACATCTCAAATTGTGCATCTTTGGTAATATCAATAAGTACAGGTCCTGGTCTACCTGAATTTGCGATGTAAAATGCTTTGGCTAAAATTTCTGGTATCTCTTTGGCTTTTGTAATTTGATAATTCCATTTAGTGATTGGTGTAGAGATACTTACAATATCGGTTTCTTGGAATGCATCTGTTCCTAATAAATGCGAGGAGACTTGTCCTGTAATACAAACCATTGGTGTAGAGTCTATCTGTGCATCTGCAATTCCTGTTATTAAATTGGTTGCTCCTGGTCCTGATGTTGCAAATACAACACCTGTTTTTCCTGTTACTCTAGAAAACCCTTGTGCTGCGTGTGTTGCTCCTTGTTCGTGCCTTGTTAGTATGTGTTTTAATTGCGCACTATACAAATACAATTTATCGTAAATTGGCATGATTGCTCCTCCTGGATATCCATAAATTAAATCCACATTTTCGGCTAATAGACTTTTTATTACGGCTTCTGCTCCTGAGATTTGTAATATTTTTTGTGTTATTTTTTCCATCTTTTTTTGTTCTTGAATTTCCATAATTTTATTTTTAAAATTCATCGGTTACACATCCTTTAGATGCGGATGAAACGGTTTTTGCGTATTTGTATAAAACGCCTTTTTTAAATTTTAATGCTGGTGGTTTCCATTGTTTTTTTCGTTTGGTTAATTCTTCTTCGGAGACGTGTAGTGTAATACGGTTTTTTTTGGCGTCTATGGTAATTGTATCTCCATCTTTTACGAGTGCTATGGCTCCTCCTTCTTGTGCTTCTGGTGTAATATGACCTACTACAAAACCATGCGTTCCTCCCGAAAATCTTCCATCTGTAATTAAGGCAACCTCTTTCCCTAAACCAACGCCCATTATTGCTGCTGTTGGTTTTAGCATTTCTGGCATTCCTGGTCCTCCTTTTGGTCCTTCGTAACGAATTACAATCACGTCTCCTTTACTAACGTCTCCATCGCGTATACCATCATTTGCTGCATATTCTCCATCAAAAACTTTTGCTTTTCCTGTAAATAGTAATCCTTCTTTTCCTGTTATTTTTGCGACAGAACCTTTTATAGCTAAATTGCCATATAACATTCGTAAATGTCCTGTTATTTTTATTGGATTTTCAATTGGTTTTATTACTTGTTGGTCTTTACTTAAACTTGGTAGATTTTCTAAATTTTCTGCTAGTGTTTTTCCTGTTACGGTTAAACAATCGCCATGCAACATATTTTTTTCTAATACATATTTTAGTACTGCTGGTATTCCGCCAACTTCGTGTATATTTTCCATTAAATACTCGCCACTTGGTTTTAAATCTGCCAAAAATGGTGTGGTATCACTTATTCGTTGAAAATCTTTTAGTGTAAAATCAATATCTGCGGCTCTTGCTATTGCTAAAAAGTGTAATACTGCATTTGTAGAACCTCCAAGAATAGTTACCAATCGTATGGCATTTTCTAAGGATTTTTTGGTTACTATATCTAGTGGTTTAATGTCTTTTTCTAACAAATTTCGCAACGCTTTTCCTGCTTGTAATGCGCCTTCTTCTTTTTGTTTGCTAATTGCTGGATTGGAGGAATTGTATGGTAAGGTCATTCCTAAGGCTTCGATTGCCGATGCCATGGTATTTGCAGTATACATTCCACCACACGCTCCTGCTCCTGGGCAGGCTTTTTTAATGATTTGTTTGTATTCGGTTTCGTCTAATTTTCCTGCCATTTTTTCTCCCCAAGCTTCAAATGCAGAAACGACATCTAATTTTTGTTCGTTGTGACATCCTGATTCTATGGTTCCTCCATATACTAAAATAGATGGTCTGTTTAATCGCAACATGGCGATTAATGCTCCTGGCATATTTTTGTCGCACCCAACAACGGTTACTAATCCATCGTAACTCATTGCTTGTACTACGGTTTCCATAGAGTCGGCAATAATATCTCTTGATGGTAATGAATATCGCATTCCTGGTGTTCCCATAGAAATTCCATCACTTACACCAATGGTATTAAATATTAATCCTATTAAACCTTCTTCTAAAGTTCCTTTTTTTACCAATTTTGCCAAATCGTTTAGGTGCATGTTACATGGATTGCCTTCGTAACCTGTACTTGCTATTCCTACTAATGGTTTTTGTAAATCTGCTTCTGTTAATCCAATTGCGTACAACATGGCTTGTGCTGCTGGTTGTGTATCGTCTTGTGTTACCGCTTTACTGTATTTGTTTAATTCCATTTTTCCAATTTATTTGTTGCTTTTTGCAATTTCTTCTTTATATAATTTGCTTAATTTATAGCCTAATGTTTTTTTCCATGTTAGTGGAAATTGATAGGTATCTATATTTTTTACACCTGCTACTTCTGCTGCTGTTCCTGTTAAAAAAGCACTGTCTGCTTGTTTTAATTCTTCTAGTGTAAAAATTTTTTCTTCTATCGATATTCCTTCTCTTTTACAAATGTCTATTATGGTATTTCTGGTTATTCCTGCCATGATATGTCCTTTGGCTGTAGTATATAATTTGCCATCTTTTTCTATGAATATATTTGCGCCTGATGCTTCTGCTACATTTTCGTTCATGTCTAGTAATAATGCTTCGTTATAGCCATTCTTTTTTGCTTCGTTTTTTGCTAATATGGAATTGATATAATGTCCTGTTACTTTGGTTTCTACAAAACAAGATTTTGGATTTGGTCGTTGAAACGAAGAAGTTCCCATACTTAATAAATCATTGCCATGTAAACGTCCCCATTCCCATGTTTGTATGGTTAGTGTACTTTCTTCCGAAGAGAGTAATGCCATACTTGCTCCTGTAGTTATTAAAGGTCTTATGTATGCATCTGTAAAATTATTTTTTGCTAATAATTCGTAGGTTATTTTAATCATTTCGTCTACGGTATATTTAAAATTTAGCTGCATTGCTTTTGCTCCCTTTAATAGCCTTTCGTAGTGTTCTTTTGCTTTAAAAACCGTGACTCCATTTGTTGTATTGTATGCTCTAATGCCTTCAAATACACCATTGCCATAATGTAATGTTTGTCCGTAAAGATCTATTTTTGTTTCTGTTGGTTTTACGTATTTACCGTTGTGATAAATAATGGTTTTCTGATTGTAATACATGGCTTTTATTTTTATTTGTCTTTAATTTTTGGGTATAAAAAAAGCCTTCCGAAAAAAGGAAGGCTTTATAATTTATATATGAGTTTATACCATTCCTTTACCGTTGTAAAATAATTACAATGACAATAATAATAGAAATGATATTTACTACTTGCGTATTCATGGTATGACAAATATTTATCTTTATTTTTTATTATCCTAATTTTTTTAAGCATTTTTTTCGATTATATTTTTCTTAAAATTAACTAAGTCAATAATTATTTTGAAATCATATAAATATTTACAATATATTAATCGTAAAATAACGATTATTAAATAATTGTACTTTGTCCAATATGTATGTTTTTAAAATTCAAATTACTATCTTCTTGATTTGCAATAAAATCGGCAATAAAATCTCCTACTTTTGATGTGCTAAATGCTTTGTTTTTATTAATATCTTTAGTAGTTATACCTAACTCTAAGGATTTTTCTACTGCTCTCTCTATGGCATTTGCTTCTTCGTGTAAGCCCAAATGTTCTAATAACATGGCTGCAGATAATATAGAAGCTAATGGATTGGCTGTGTTTTTTCCTTTTGCTTGTGGAAATGAGCCGTGTATTGGTTCAAATAAAGCATTCTTATTTCCTATAGATGCAGATGCTAATAAGCCTATTGATCCTCCTATAACACTGGCTTCATCAGAAATAATATCGCCAAATAAATTTTCGGTTAATATGACATCAAATTGTTTTGGATTTAAAATCAATTGCATTGCTGCATTATCTACAAATAGATATTCTAATGTTATGTTTGGATAATTTTTTGCGACTTCTGTTACTGTTTTTCGCCATAAACGTGAAGTTTCTAATACATTTGCTTTATCTACTAGTGTTACTTTTTTTCGTCTGTTTTGTGCTTCTTTAAATGCTAAATGTGCTATGCGTTCTATTTCGTATACAGAATAGGAACAGCCATCGAATGCTACTTTACCATCTTTACTTAATTCTTTTATTCCAAAATAGATTCCTCCTGTGAGTTCTCTATAAATTACAATATTTGTTCCTTTTATAACTTCTTTTTTTAATGGTGAATTGGTTATTAATTTATTGTAAGCCTTTACTGGTCTAACGTTACAAAATAATTCTAGTGTTTTACGTAATTTTAGCAAACCTTGTTCTGGTCTTACTTTTGCTGTTGGATCATTATCGTATTTTGGATCTCCTATTGCTCCAAATAATATGGCATCGGATTTTTTACATAACATTAACGTTTTTTCTGGTAATGGATTTCCTGTTTTATCTATAGCAGATGCTCCCATTAACCCTTCTTTAAATAGAAAGATATGATCGTATTCGTTTGCTACTGCTTTTAACGCTTTTTTTGCTTGTTCGGTTACTTCTGGTCCGATACCATCTCCTGGAATTACTGCGATGTTGTATTTCATAGTTTTATATTTCTAATTGTTTTTCAAATGCTTCTATTTTATCTTTTTTACTGATTAAATAATCGATATCATCGTATCCTTTTGTGAGACATAATTTTTTGTAAGCATCTATTTTAAATGTTATTTTACCTATTGCTGTTTCTACGGTCTGTTTTTCTAAATCTATTGCAATTTTTGTATTTGGTTTTTCTTGTATTAATGCGAGTAATTCTTTTATATATTTTTCGGGAACTTGAATTGGTAATAATCCATTGTTTAGTGCATTTCCTTTAAATATATCTGCAAAGAAACTACTTATTATAACTTTAAACCCGTAATCTGCAATTGCCCATGCTGCGTGTTCTCTACTTGATCCACAACCAAAATTATTTCCTGCCACTAGTATTTTTCCTTGGTATTTGGATTGGTTTAAAGGAAATTCTAAATTTTTATTTCCATCTTTTTTATATTTCCAATCTCTAAATAAGTTTTCTCCAAAACCTTTTTTATCTGTTGCCTTTAAAAAACGTGCTGGTATAATTTGATCTGTATCGATATTTTCGGTTGCTATCGGAATTGCCGTATCGGTTATTTTTACAAATTTTTCCATTTAATTTTGTTGTGTTATATCTACTATTTTTCCTGCTATTGCTGCTGCTGCTGCCATTAATGGACTTGCTAATATAGTTCTTGCTCCTTGTCCTTGTCGCCCTTCAAAATTTCTGTTGGATGTTGATACACAATACTCTCCTTCTGGTATTTTATCATCATTCATTGCTAGACATGCAGAACATCCTGGTTGTCTTAATTGAAATCCTGCTGCTTCAAATATTTGTTGTAATCCTTCGGTTTGTATTTGTTTTGCTACTTGCTGCGAACCTGGAACCAACCATGCGTTTACATTTTTGGCTTTTTGTTTTCCTTTTATATAGTTTGCCGCGACTCTAAAATCTTCTATTCTGGAGTTGGTACAGCTTCCTAAAAACACATAATTTATAGTTTTGTTTATTAGACTTTCTCCTGGTTTAAATTGCATATATTCTAATGCTTTTTTAAAACTTGTATCTTTTTGATTTGGAATTTTTTCACTTATTTTAATTCCCATTCCTGGATTTGTTCCATAGGTAAGCATTGGTTCTATTTCTGCTGCATCCAAACTATATTCTTGATCAAAAATGGCATCTTGGTCTGTTTTTAAGGTTTTCCAATAGGTTACTTTTTGTTCAAAAGAAATTCCTTTTGATGCAAATTTTTTTCCTTTTATATAATCAAATGTGGTTTGGTCTGGTGCTATCATTCCGCCTCGTGCTCCCATCTCTATACTCATATTACAAACGGTCATTCGTCCTTCCATGGTCATTTCTTCGAATACATTTCCTGCATATTCACAAAAATATCCTGTTCCTGAATTTGTGCCTAATTTGGCAATTATATATAAAATGACATCTTTTGGTAATACGCCTTTTTTTAATTTTCCGTTTACATTTACACGTAACTTTTTTGGTTTTTGAATAAGTACACATTGACTTGCAAATACTTGTGCTACTTGACTGGTTCCTATTCCAAAAGCAATTGCTCCAAAGGCGCCATGTGTGGATGTATGACTATCGCCACAGACCATTGTCATTCCTGGTTGTGTAATTCCTAATTCTGGTGCTATTACATGTATTATTCCGTTGTATTTATGTCCTAGTTCGTATAAGGTAATGTTGTTATTTTTACAATTTTTTGTGAGTTGTTCTAGTTGTTTTCGTGATTGTATGTCTTTTATTGGTAAATGCTGATTTTGGGTTGGTGTATTGTGGTCTGCTGTTGCCACTATTTTGTCTGGTCTTGCTATTGGTATGTTACGTTGTTCTAACTCATTAAATGCTTGTGGACTGGTTACCTCATGGATTAAATGCTTGTCTATATACAATATTTGTGGTCCGTTTTTGATAACGTCTACAACATGTGCATCCCAAACTTTATCGAATAATGTCTTTTTCATTATATCGTTGCTATTTTAGAGATTTTATTTACTTGTTCCATTATAAAATGAACATCTTCGTCTATTACTTTTTTTTGTTTATCTGCAAATTTCAAAAAGGTTTTATAGGCTTCATCTAATTGTATTTTGGTTAGATTATAACCTATATTTTTTGCTCTATATGCTAATGCTGCTCTTCCACTTCGTGCTGTTAATACAATTTTACTTTTATCTACTCCTACATCTTTTGGATTCATTATTTCGTAAGTTTCTCTGTTTTTTATAACACCATCTTGATGTATTCCTGAGCTGTGTGCAAATGCATTTTCTCCTACAATTGCTTTATTTGGTTGTATGTATATTCCCATTTCATTTTTTACTAACTGACTGATATCGTATAATTTCTTGGTATTAATATCGGTATGTAAATTCAAATAAGGATGTTGCTTTAATATCATTACGACTTCTTCTAATGCTGTATTTCCTGCTCGTTCTCCGACACCATTTATAGTACATTCTATTTGTCTTGCTCCGTTTATTACTCCTGCAATAGAATTTGCTGTTGCCAGTCCTAAATCGTTATGACAATGGCAAGAAATGGTAACTTTTTCGATGTCTTTTACATGTTCTTTTAAGTACTTAATTTTTGCTCCATATTCTTCGGGCAAACAATATCCTGTTGTATCTGGTATATTTAGTACGGTTGCGCCCGATTTTATTACTTCTTCACATATTTTAGCTAAAAATACGTTATCGGTTCTTCCTGCATCTTCGGCATAAAATTCAATATCGTCTACAAAATTTTTAGCATAAGAAACTGCTTCTTTTGCTCTTTGAATTACCTCATCTTGTGATGCGTTAAATTTGTATTTTATATGTGTTGGGCTTGTTCCAATTCCTGTATGAATTCTTGGTTTCACTGCATATTTTAATGCTTTTGCTGCTATTTCGATGTCTTTTTTAACCGCTCTTGTTAATCCGCAAATCGTAGCATTTTTTACCATTTTTGATATTTCGTTTACCGATTCAAAATCTCCTGGACTAGATACTGGAAATCCTGCTTCTATAACATCTACACCTAATACATCTAAACGTTCTGCTATTACTAATTTTTGTTTTGTATTTAATTTACATCCTGGGACTTGTTCTCCATCTCGTAGTGTTGTATCAAAAATCTGGACTTTATTGTCTTGCATAACTTAAAACTTATTTTTGTCTAATTTCAAAACAAATGTATATATTTACTTTTCTAAATGGTATTTAAAACGACTATGAATTACAATGCTTAAACCACTACATTTACATATATTTATTTGATAATCAGTTTTATATGGTAAAAAATATTACATCGGTCAACTCACAAAATGATGCTCTTTTTGTTTTGATAAAGTCTTTATCAAAATCAGAAAAACGGCAATTTAAGCTATATGTTGGTCGTTTATCTGGTAATGTAGATGCTAAATTTTTATCTTTATTTAACCTTTTAGATAAATTAAAATGTTATGATGAAAACGTAATTCTTAAAAAAGGAATTGTTAGTAAACAGCAATTATCTAATTTAAAAGCAAATTTATACAAGCAAATTTTAATTAGTTTACGTTTAAACCCTTCACATAAAAATATTCGGATTGCCATTAGAGAGCAATTAGATTTTGCTACCATTTTATATCAAAAAGGGTTGTATAAACAGAGTTTAAAATTATTAGGTAAAGCAAAGATTTTTGCCATTGAAAATGAAGAAAAAAATGTTGCTTATGAAATTGTAGAACTTGAAAAGGTAATTGAAAGTCAATATATAACCAGAAGTATTAGTGCTAGATCGGATGAGCTTAGTATACAAGCTAAAGAATTAAGTCAACTTAATGTAATTGCAAGTAAATTATCAAATTTATCTTTACAATTGTATGGTATTTTATTAAAAAATGGTTACGTAAAAAGTGATGTAGAATTGCAAAAAGTAAACGATTATTTTATTGCAAGATTACCGAAATACGATTTTGATAATTTAGGATTTAGAGAGCGTTTATGGTTATATAAAGCACATCTATGGCGAAGTTTTCTGACACAAAATTTTTTACAAAGTTATAAATTTGCAACGAAATGGGTCGATTTATTTAAAGAAAAGCCTAAAAATATTTCTTTACATCCTGTTTTTTATTTAAAAGGGAAAAATTACTTGTTAGAAAGTCTTTTTTTTATGAATAAATATGTAAAATTTAAAGACGAGTTAGATTATTTTGAACATGAAATAAACAATCAAAAGATTCCTATTAATAACAATACGGAAATTTTAATATTTCAATATTACTATTCTAATAAACTACATCTACATTTTTTAGAAGGCAGTTTTAATCAAGGCGAATATCTTATTGCAATTATGGATAAAAAAATTAAAAAATATCAAAATAGATTAGATAGTCATCATATTACTGTTTTGTATTATAAAATTGCTTGTTTGTATTTTGGGATGGGAAAGAATGAATTGTGTATTGCGTATATCGATAAAATAATTACTTCTAAAAATTTAAAAGCTGCTCAAGATTTACAGTGTTTTGCTCGTGTTTTGAGTTTAATTGCACACTACGAATGTGGTTTAGATTACGATTTGGAAAGGCAATTTAAAAACACCTATAAATTCTTACTTAAAATGGAGAATTTACAAGAAGTTCAAAAAGAATTTATTACTTCTATAAAAGCATTAGGAGATGTTTTTCCTCATCAAATTAAAACAGAATTTAAAAATATTTACGCTCGTTTAAAAAAGTTTGAAAATCATCCTTACGAAAAAAGAGCGTTTTTATACCTCGATATTCTTTCTTGGCTTAAAAGTAAAATAGAAAATAAAACAATTGCTGCAATTATTCAAGAAAAAGCAAAGAGAAGGTAAATTTTAAAAGACACTATTTTTTTTCTGCAAATTTTTCTAATTCGGCATACCAATCTTCTCCAAATTTTCTAATTAGAGCTTCTTTTACAAATTTGTAGGTAGGTATTTGTAGTTCTTTTCCTAAAATACATGCGTCATCGCAAATTTCCCAACTGTCATAATTTACGGCAGAAAATTCGGAGTAATCTTGTACTCGTACTGGATACAAATGACAAGAAACTGGTTTTTTCCAATTGATTTCTCCTTGATTATAGGCTTCTTCAATTGCACAAAGTGCTACATTTTTTTCATCAAAAATTACATAAGCACAATCTTTATTATCTATAAGTGTCGTTTCGTATTCTCCATCTTCGTTTTTTGTATATATTCCTTGCTCTTCGATTGCTAAGAGTCCTTCTTTACGCAAGAAAGGTTTTACTTTTGGAAAAATACGTTTCATTATTTGTAATTCTTTTTCTTCGAGAGGTGCTCCTGCATCTCCATCTATACAACATTGTCCTTTACATGCAGCAAGGTTACAAATAAATTCTTTTTCAATAATTTCTTCCGAAACGATAGTTTTTCCTATTTGAATCATACCACAAAACTACAACTTATGCATAGTATTAAAAAAAAAGGAATACTATAATTACTATTTTGTTGTAAATTACAGATTTATAGACAATAACTTTACATAAAAATAAGGTTTAAAAAAGTTTTTTGTATGAAAAGAAAAATTACATTTGCCGAAAATTATTAGATATGGGTTTTGATTTTAAAGAAATTATAACAGCAACTCTTATTTTATTTGCTGTAATTGATATTGTAGGAAGTATTCCTGTAATTATTGATTTACGTCAAAAAGTTGGTCATATTCAGTCTGAAAAAGCTTCTTTAGTTGCTATAATTATTATGATTTCTTTTTTGTTTATTGGTGAAGAAATTTTAAAATTAATTGGTATCGACGTTAATTCATTTGCTGTTGCTGGTGCTTTTGTACTGCTTTTTTTAGCTTTTGAAATGATTTTGGGAATCCAGTTATTTAAAGACGATTCGCCAGAAACTGCCAGTGTGGTTCCATTAGCATTTCCTTTAATTGCTGGTGCTGGTACGATGACTACTATTTTGTCGCTAAAAGCGGAATATCAAAATATTAATATTATTACTGCCATTGTTATAAACATGCTTTTTGTGTATGCTGTTTTAAAATCTTCTAGAAAAATTGAAAACTTTTTTGGTAAAGGTGGTATTGCTGTAATTCGTAAAGTTTTTGGTGTTATTTTATTAGCAATTGCTGTAAAATTATTTGCTACCAATATTCAAGGTTTACTACATTAAAAAATTTAGGTATAATAACTTAGCTCTATTTTCTTTTTTTAACGAAAAATATAAGTAAAAAAACCGATTTATTAGAAGCATTTTATGTTTAACTTTTTATAATTACTAAATACTGCAAAAGAGTTGTTATTTTAGCAAAATTATTTTAACCTAAACTTGGTATAAATTTAGATTTTTAAACTAATATGAATATAGAACAACTAAAATTTCCGATTGGAAAACTCAATTATAATCGGTTGGCAGAAAAATCTACCATAAAAGAGTGGATACATATCATAGAAAATTTTCCAGATATGCTTGCGAATGAAATAAATAACTTATCGGAGCATGAATTAAATTACAAGTACAGACCAAATGGCTGGACAATTAAACAGGTCGTTGCACATTGTTTGGATAGTCATACAAATAGTGTGTTTCGATTTAAAGTAACATTAACCGAAAATAATCCAGTAATAAAACCTTATGACGAAGCTGCATGGGCAAAACTAATTGATACCACAGATTACGATATTGATAATCTCTTACAAGGATTATATCACTTACATAAACGATGGGCTTTTTTATTACATCGTTTAGATGATAAACAACTAAATAGAACTTTTTTTCATCCTGAAAGTAATGAAACTATTAATCTAAAAGAAAATATTTATATCTATGCATGGCATTCTAAGCATCATTTGCAACATATAATTAATGCAAAAAAATTTACTTATTAAGTATCCTACTTTAAACCAATTATCGTGTCTGGAATTTATATTCACATACCATTTTGCAAACAAGCCTGTTATTATTGCGATTTCCATTTTTCTACTTCATTAAAAAAGAAAAACGATTTAATAAATGCCTTAATAAAAGAGATTGTTTTACGTAAACAGGAAATTACGGAACCTATTCAAACCATTTATTTTGGAGGAGGAACTCCTAGTATATTATCTACAGATGAATTGCAATTTTTATTAGATACCATTTATGAGAATTATTCTGTTAGTGATAATCCAGAAATTACCTTAGAAGCAAATCCAGATGATTTAGACACAGAAAAGATAATTGCACTATCCAAAACCCCAATAAATAGATTGAGTATTGGTGTACAATCGTTTTTTAACGATGATTTAAAATTTATGCATCGAGCGCACAATGCAAATGAAGCAATAAACGCACTAAAAACAGCAACAAAGTACTTTAAAAATATTACCATAGATTTAATTTACGGTATTCCTAATTTGAGTGTAGAAAAATGGAAAAAAAACCTACAAACTGCCTTTGATTTAGGAGTAAATCATATTTCTAGTTATGCTTTAACTTTAGAAATTAAAACAGCTTTATATCAATTAATTAAATCTAAAAAATATCCACCATTAGATGAAAATTTAGCCTTAGAACATTTTAACATACTTGTAACCGAAACCAAACGGCAAAATTTTATACATTACGAGACTTCAAATTTTGGAAAAGAAGGTTTTTTTTCCAAACATAATACAGCATATTGGCAAGGAAAAAATTACCTTGGTATTGGACCTTCTGCACATTCGTTTAATGGAAAACAACGAAGTTGGAATGTAAATAATAACACAAAATACATCAAAGCTATTCGAGAAGATCATATTCCGCAAGAAATAGAAATACTATCACAAAATGATTTATTTAACGAGGCTGTAATGATTGGTTTACGGACTATTTGGGGAATTTCTATTACTGAAATAACAAAAAAATTTGGAAAAGAAAAAGCAAATTACCTAAAAGAAAAAAGCAAAAAACACCTTAAAAATGGTACACTAAAAATTCATAAAAAGCAATTATTAGCAACACAAAAAGGTAAATTTTTAATTGATGGTATTGCTAGTGATTTGTTTTGTGTTTAAAATCAAATAATTTATAGCGTATTTTGATGTTGAGTTGGTATAACTTAGAATATTAATTTTTAGGAATAGAATCCAAATATAATTCTTCGACTTCTTGTCTTGCCCAAGGCGTCGTTCTTAAGAATTTTAAACTGGATTTATAAGTTGGGTTGCTTTTAAAACAGTTTATATTTATACGTTCTGCAAGTTTTTCAAAACCATATTCATCAATTAAAAATTTTAAAATATCTGCTAATTTAATTCCATGTAATGGATTATTTGGTTGATGTTTATCTGTGTTGTTTGATTTCATAATTTAGGTTTTTCTTCTTAAATATTTTGCGAAAATTTCTCCTAGAACTATTTTTTCTTTAAAAAATTATAACCATAATTTAGTAGCTGCTTCGGCACAGCGTTCGCCATCCATAGCAGCAGAAATAATTCCACCAGCATAACCACCACCTTCTCCACAAGGAAAAAGACCTTTAATTTCTGGATGTTCTAAATTTTCTTTTCTTGGAATATTAACTGGTGATGAGGTACGAGATTCTACGCCAATAACGTTAGCTTCTTCGGTATAAAAACCATGCATTTTTTGTCCGAATGCTTTTAAACCTTTACGTAATCTACCACCAATAATTTTTGGCAATAAAGAATGTAACGGAACCGATTTTATTCCTGGCTGGTACGATGTAGTATTCAAATCGTTAGAAAGTCGTCCTTCAACAAAGTCGGTTAATCGTTGTGCTGGAGCTGTTTGTGTTTTTCCTCCTGCTTGCCAAGCCAATTTTTCTAAATCTTTTTGAAACTGCAATCCTTTTAAAACACCATATTGCTCGTATTTTTTAAAATCTTGTTCTGCATTTATTTCAACAACAATACCAGAATTTGCAAATAAATTATTCCGTTTAGATGGCGACATACCATTTACCACAATTTCGTTATTTGCAGTTGCAGCAGGAACAATAAATCCTCCTGGACACATACAAAAAGAATACACACCTCGTCCGCTAACTTGTTGTACCAAACTATAAGATGCGGCAGGTAATAATTTACTTCGCTCTCCTGAGCAATGGTATTGTATAGAGTCTATAATTTGCTGTGGATGTTCTACACGAACTCCCATTGCAAAAGACTTTGCTTTTAGAGCAATATTTTTTTGATGTAATAATTCGTAGATGTCTCTTGCAGAATGTCCTGTTGCTAATACAACAGCATTTGCAGTTAATTCTGAACCATCTTTTAGCTGAATTGCCTGTATTTTATTGTTTCTTATTACAAAATCGGTTACTCTACTTTCAAAATGAATTTTTCCTCCAAATTTTAGAATAGTTTCCCTGATATTTTGGACTACTTTTGGTAATTTATTGGTTCCAATATGTGGATGCGCATCTATTAATATTTGTTCTGTAGCACCGTGATATACTAAGTTTTCAAAAATACGACGCACATTACCTCGCTTTAAACTTCGTGTGTATAGCTTTCCGTCAGAATAGGTTCCTGCTCCTCCTTCTCCAAAACAATAATTGGAATCACTATCGACAAAATGATCTTGATTTATTGCTTTTAAATCACGTCTACGCTCTTGTACTTTTTTGCCACGTTCTAATACAATTGGTTTGTATCCAAGCTCTATACAACGCAATGCTGCATACATTCCAGCAGGGCCAAAGCCTATAATATGAATAGGTTTTGATTTAGAAACATCTTTATAATCAAAAATATAACTCGTTTTTTCTGGAATAGATTCCTTAATATAAACTGCTATTTTATAATTAAATTTTATTTCTATTTTACGAGCATCAATTGATTTCCGCAAAACTTTAATAGCAGTTATATCTTTTTTAGAAATATCTAGAAAATAAGCTGCTTTGTTTCTTAAAATATCTTCTTTACCTTCTTCATGCAGATTAATTCTAATTTGAATCTCTTTTACCATAGAGCAAAAATAAGGAATTTATTCTTCGTATTTAGATTAATTTTAAGTCACAACTTTACATAAATTTATTGAGATAAGTTTACCACATTTTTAACTCGTGTTACTGTATCTAATTTACTTAAAGTTAAACGTACAATACAATCTGTTTTTGCTTTTAAATCATGAGGAACTCCGCCATCTAAGGCAACAAGAGCTCCTTTTATTAAATGATGTATTTCGTCATTAACGCCAAAATCTAGTTCTCCTTTAACAATTTCTACGGTAATCGGAAATGGAGTTTGGTGTTTTTTCATTACTTGACCTTCTTTAAAAAGTATTCTAATCTCTTTCGTAGTTTCGGTTTCAAAAAGTACCGAAATAGCTACTTTATCGTTATTGTAACTCTGATTTTTTAATATATTTATGTGTTTCATTTTGTGAATTTTAAGATTTTAA